>JACQZB010000061.1:15969-23981 GCA_016207925.1 Nitrospinota bacterium | reverse complement strand
GTCGGTGTTCATCGCCAGCCCGATCCTGATCCTTTGGGACGAATACGCCAATAAACGCCGCGCCAACCCCGCGCGGGCGCGTTAAGTTCCCCTGCCTAACGCCGTCCCGGCGCCTTGCCCGTCCGGCGGCCCGGCGCCGCAGCCACTACTTCGATCATGTCCTCCGCCTCATCCTTGGCATGAGCGCGCGGTGGAGGCGGCGTTTGTTTCTTCTTTTTATCCTTCTGCCTGCGGGCGGCTTCTTTTCGCAGGGCGCCCAACGGCTTGGTCAGCGTCAGGTTAAGCACCTGCGTGACCGTACGGGCCACGTGAAAGGTCATGGTCTTGCGGACGTTTTCCGGAATTTCCTCCAGATCCTTCTGGTTCTGGTCGGGGATGATGATGTCGAAAATGCCCGCGCGGCTGGCGGCCAGGGTCTTTTCCTTCAACCCGCCGATGGGCAGCACGCGCCCGCGCAGCGTGATCTCGCCGGTCATGGTGATGTCCTTTCGCACCGGCACGCTGGCCAACGCGGAAACCATGGCCGTGACCATGGTGACGCCCGCCGAAGGGCCGTCCTTGGGGATGGCGCCCGCGGGCACGTGGATGTGCAGATCGGTGGTCTTGAAAAAATCCGGTTCGATGCCGAACTCCGCGGCGCGCGCGCGGATATAGGTCATGGCGGCCTGGGCCGACTCCTTCATCACCTCGCCCAGCTTGCCGGTAAGCAGCAGGCGCCCCTGGCCGGGCATGGTGGAGGCTTCCACGTGCATGATCTCGCCGCCCGCCTGGGTCCAGGCCACGCCGGTGGCCACGCCCACCATGTCTTTTTCCTGGTCCACTTCGGGGGTGAATACGCGCACGCCGAGGTAGTGGTGCAGGCTTTTTTCGCGGATGACATGGGGCCGTTTCTTGCCGCTGGCCACATCGCGCGCCACCTTACGGCAGATGGTGGCGATATAGCGCTCGAAATTGCGAAGCCCCGCCTCGCGGGTATAAAGCCGGATGACGCCGCGCAGCGCCTCGTCGGTAAAGGTCACATGCTTTCCATTGATCCCGTGTTCGCCCAGTTGGCGGGGGATAAGGTAACGCTTGGCGATGTTCAGCTTTTCGTCCTCGGTATAGCCGGAAAGCCGCAGAACCTCCATCCGGTCCAATAGCGCCGAGGGGATGGTGTCGGTGAGGTTGGCGGTGGTGATGAACATGACGTTGGTCAGGTCGTAGGGGACGCCAAGGTAGTGGTCCACGAAGGCGTGGTTCTGGGCCGGATCGAGCACTTCCAGCAGCGCCGCGGACGGATCGCCGCGGAAATCGGCGCCCAGCTTGTCAATCTCATCCATCATGAACACGGGGTTCCGCGACCCGGCCTGCTTGATGCCCTGGATGATGCGGCCCGGCAGGGCGCCGATGTACGTGCGCCGGTGGCCCCGGATCTCCGCCTCGTCACGCACACCGCCTAGGCTGATGCGGACGAACTTGCGGCCCAGCGCGCGCGCCACCGATTGCCCCAGCGAGGTTTTGCCCACGCCGGGCGGCCCCACGAAGCACAGGATCGGCCCCTTAAGCTTGTCCTTGAGCTTGCGCACGGCCAGGTACTCGACGATGCGCTCCTTGATCTTCTCCAGCCCGTAGTGATCCTCGTCGAGGGTTTTTTGGGCCTTTCTAAGGTCCAGGTTGTCCTGGGTGGCGTGCGACCATGGGATTTCCACCATCCATTCAAGGAAAGTGCGCACCGTGGTGGCCTCGGCGGACTCGGAATGCATTTTTGAAAGCCGGCCCAGTTGTTTTTCCGCCTCGGCCTTGACTTCCGCGGGCATGCCGGCTTTTTCGATTTTCCCCCGGAACTCGTTGATCTCCTCCTGCCGCTCGTCTATGTCGCCAAGTTCCTTCTGGATGGCTTTCTGCTGCTCGCGCAAAAAATACTCCCGTTGGGTCTTGGTCATTTCGTCCTGGGCGGATTGCTGGATTTTTTGCTGGATGGAAAGCAGCTCCAGTTCGCGGGACAAAAATTCGGATACCTTGAGCAGCCGGTCAAGCGGCGGCTCGATCTCCAGCACCGCCTGCGCCTCCTCCACCTTGAGGCCCAGGTTGGCGGATATAAGGTCGGCCAGTTTGCCGGGCAACTCCACATTCTCCGCGATCACCATTATGTCGGGCGAGATGGGCTTGCCCATGTTGATGACCTTTTCAAGCTGCTGGCGCACGGTGCGCATGGTGGCTTCGTTGCGAAGGCTGGGCGCGGCTTCCTTTTTCTTGCCGTTCTCCTCCGGATCGGCGATGCGGTCGAAGGTAACGCGGAAATACGGTTCGGTTTGGGAAAACTCGCGGATACGCGCCTTGGCGATGCCCTGCACCAGGATTTTCACCCGGTTGTCGGGCATCTTGAGCATACGCAGCACCATGGCCACCGTGCCCACCTGGTACAACTCCGCGGGCGCCGGCTCCTCGGTGGAAGCGTCCTTCTGGGCGATAAGCATCAGCATCCGCTCGCCCGCCAAGGCGGCGTTCACCGCCTTGACGCTGGACTCGCGCCCCACGTACAACGGCAGAATCATGAAGGGGAACACCATGATGTCGCGCACCGGCAGAAGATGCAGTTCATCGGGGATGGTGAACTCCTCGCCCGTCTCCTTGACTTCGATTTTCTCTTCGGGAGGTGGTGTTTTGTCGTTCATGGCAGATCCTGGATTTTTCCTTCTTGTATCGGTACCCGCCGCACCCGGCGGCGGCGGTCGGCCAGCTTGGGCAAACGGATGGTAAGCACGCCATGGTGGTAGAAGGCGGCCACGCCGTCGCTGTCCACGGCGGTTGGAATTTTAAGCGTACGCCGGAAGGGGCCGAACGCACGCTCCAGGCACAGGAAGTTCACCTTGTCCCCCGTGTCCTCATTGATGGAGCGCTTTACCCCTTCGATCACCAGCCACTGATCTTGCACGGACACGTTCACGCTGTCCACGGCCACGCCGGGCAAATCCACTTCGATAAAGTACTCGGCCTCCAGATCGGCCACATCCATGGGGATAAAACGGCTTTCGCCCAGAATGTCGGCGCTTTCGGTAAAGGCGTCCTCCGCTCCAGTTTCGCCCTCGCGCGGCGCGGGGCTTTGCGGCGGCGCGTGCTTCTTGTCCCCGGCTCCCATGGCGTATGCCTTTCCCGCCGCTACAACGGCAGCCCTTTGAGAAAATCGCGGAACGACCGGCCCAGATCCGGATGACGCAGAGCGAATTCCACCGTGGCCCGCAGGTATCCCAGCTTGTCGCCCGCGTCGTACCGTATCCCCTCGAACTCGAGCGCCAGCACCTTGCGCCGCCGCGCCAAAGCGTTAAGCGCGGCGGTAAGCTGAATTTCGCCCTTGTAGTCCGGCTCGGTGGCCTCCAGCCGGGCGAATATATCGGGGGTCAGCACATAGCGCCCGATGATCGCCAGGTTGGAAGGGGCTTTCTCGCGTTGGGGTTTTTCCACCATCGAGCGCACATGGGTAAGCTTTCCCCGCCGGGACGCGGGGGCCACCACGCCGTAGGCGCTTATGTTTTCCATGGGCGCCTGCTCCACGGCCACCACGGGGGCGCCCGTTTTCCGGAACACCTCCATGAGCTGGCCAATCGCCGGTTTGCGCGGCGAATGGATGATGTCGTCGCCCAGCAGCACCGCGAACGGCTCATTCCCCACTAACTTCTTGGCGCGCAATATGGCGTGGCCAAGCCCTTTAGGCTCGTTCTGCCGGATGTAACAGAAGTCCACCATCCCCGCGATCTGCTGCACCAGGCGAAGGCGCTCCGCATCGCCCTTGGCCTCCAACGTATGCTCCAATTCCACCGAGCGGTCAAAATGATCCTCTATGGCGCTTTTGTTGCGTCCGGTGACCATGATGATCTCGTCTATGCCGGCGGCGATGGCTTCCTCCACCACGTATTGGATGAGCGGCTTGTCCACCAGCGACAACATCTCCTTGGGCGACGCCTTGGTGGCTGGTAAAAAGCGCGTCCCCAGCCCGGCGACCGGGAACACCGCCTTGGTGATTTTTCTTGCCATCAGGTCATAACGACTGTGGTGGAGTATGGAGTGATTATAAACAAAAGCCCGGAAAGGGTCAGTTTAATTCCGCGCGGCCCACATCCGGGACTCATTGACGATTTTGACTGGACCGGGGGCGGTGCTATACTGTTTGGAGTCAGTCTGCGTTACGGACAGTGTGGGGGCCACCCGAACGGGGCAAGTCCTATGGCGAGCCAGGATTACGACAATTCAATTGCAATAACCCGTGACATTCACTGGGTGGGCTTTTTTGACGAGGAAGCCAGCCTGCACTGCAACCCCTACCTGATCATTGACGAATCCGAAGCGGTGCTGATTGATCCGGGCAGCATCCCCCACTTTTCCATCGTCATGCGCAAGGTGATTGACCTTATCAACCCGGAGGACATTTCCCTTATCATCGCCAGCCATCAGGACCCGGACGTGGCGGGCAACCTGGCGGTGGTGGAGGACGTTATCGGCCGCGCCGACCTGAAAGTCGCCGCCCATTCGAACACCATACGCCTGATCCGCCACTACGGCATCCGGTCCGAGTGCTTCGCGGTGGACCATAACGAGTTCGAGTACACCCTGAAAAGCGGGCGCAAGCTTACTTTCGTGCCAACCCCCTACCTTCACGCGCCGGGGGCCGTGGCCACCTATGACCGCAAAACGCGCTCGCTGTTCACCTCCGACCTTTTCGGGGCCATTTCCAAGGAATGGTCGCTGTTCGCGCGCGGGGATTTTTTCACCTCCATGGCCGCTTTCCATCAGTTGTATATGCCCAGCGGCGCCGTGCTGGCCGGCTGTATGGAACGGCTGGCGATGATGGAGATTGACCGCATTCTGCCGCAGCATGGCTCCATTCTGGAAGGAGGGGACGTGGAAACCGCCATTCGCAAGCTCAAGGAATTGCCCTGCGGAGTTGACCTCTCCCGCGCGCAGGGGCGCTAGGCGCGTATGAGCGAGAATATCGCCCGCGAGGGAGCGCGCCACGTAAGCGACGTGCGGGCCGTAAGCCGCCACCTGACCGAAAAAGCGCTCAAGATGCGCTGCCTGGCATACCTCTCCAACGTCAAGGCCGAGTTGTTGACCCAGACCCTGTACAGCATGAAGCGCAGCAAGTCCGTCCTGCGCCAGGAGATCACCCGGCGCGTGGAGGTGGAGCGGCAGTTCCGCAACAGCCAGGACCTCTACCGCCAGATGTTCTCCGCCAACCGGGCCGTGAAATTGCTGGTTGACCCCGCCACCGGCGACATCATTGACGCCAACGACGCCGCAAGCAAATTCTACGGCTACGCCGTGGAGGAACTGCGGGCGATGTCCATTTTCGACATCAACACCATGAACCGCATGGACCTCCTCAAGGAAATGTCACTGGCCGAGGAGGAATTATGCACCTATTTCCGCTTCAAGCACCGGCTGGCCTCCGGGGAAGTCCGCGACGTGGAGGTCTACACCGGCCCGGTGAACGTCGGCGGCAAGAAGTACCTTCATTCGATCATCCACGACCTCACCGACCGGCTGCGCGCCGAGGAGACCCTGCGTAACCTGGCAGCGGGCTTCGGATCCGTCACCGGCGAGGAGTTCTTCCATAAACTGGTGACCCATCTGGCCAAATCCACCCGGATGGACTTCGCCTGCATCGGGGAGTTGGCCGTTGACCGGCCGGGGACGGTCAACGTGGTGGCGATGTATGACCGGGGGCAATTCGTCTCTTTCCGGTACGAGCTTGAAGGCGCCCCCTGCGAACAGGTAGTGGGGCAGAATGTGGTGAGCGTCCCCTCCGGCGCCCGCCGCCTGTACCCCCACAGCCAGTTTCTCCAGGAAAGAGAGGTGGAAGCGTACATCGGCGCCCCGCTGTTCGACTCCTCCGGCAAACCATTGGGCCTGATGACGCTGATGAGCGCCGAGCCGGTGAGCAATCCGGAACTCGCCGAATCCACCCTGCTTATCTTCGCCGACCGCGTCTCCGCCGAACTGGAGCGCAAACAGGCCCAGGAAAAACTCGCCCGCGGCATGGCGTCGCTGACCAAGGCGCAGCAGATCGCCCACGTGGGCAGTTGGGACTGGAACATCGCGGCCAATACCCTTGAGTGGTCCGACGAGATTTACCGCATGTTCGGGCTTCAACCGCGGGAGTTCAAGGCCACCTACGAGGCGTTTGTGGCCCATGTGCATCCGGATGACCGCGCGAAGGTCAACGAGGCGGTGCGCGCCGCGCTGGAGGACAACGCGCCCTACAAGGTGGAGCACCGCATCATCCTGCCCGATGGTACCGAGCGCGTGGTTATGGAACAGGGTGAAGGGGTGCGCGGCGGTTCCGGCAAGCCGGTGAAAATGGTGGGGTCGGTTCACGACATCACCGAGCGCACACGCTACCAGCAGCGGCTTGAATGGCTGCTGTCGGTGCAAACCGCCACGCTGGAGGCCACCGCCGACGGCATCCTGGTTGTGGATCACCACGGCAAGATGGTCAGCCATAACCAGAAATTCCTGGAGATGTGGCATATCCCCCGCGCCTTGGCCCAGGAGGGGAATGACGCGGAGATACGCACATTGTGCCTGGCCCAATTGAAGGATCCGAAAGCCTTCGTCACCCGGCACCGCGAACTGCATAGCGACACGGAAGCCACCAGCTTTGACCTGGTGGCATCCACCGACGGGCGGGTGTTCGAGCGGGTCTCCACCCCCCAACGCCTTGAGGGGGCCGCCGCGGGCCGGGTCTTGAGTTTTCGCGACGTCACCGCGCGCAAGGAAGTCGAAGACCTGCTCCATGAAACCCTGTCGGAATTCAACGCCATACTGGAAAGCGCCGAGGTGGGCATCATCTTCCTTAAAACCCGCACCGTGCGCTGGGTGAACCGGAAAATGCTGGAGCTGTTCGGCTACCGGCGCGATGAGGTGGAAGGCGATTCGGTCACCATCTTCCACCCTTCGGAGCGAGATTTTCTGGCCTTCCGCGACGTGGCCTTCCCCGCCCTTTCCCGCGGCGAAACGTTCCACGATGAGCGCCTGATGCGCAAGAAAGACGGCTCGCTGTTCTGGTGCCGCCTGCTGGGCAAGGCCATAGACCCCGCCGCCATCGGCAAGGGGAGCATCTGGATCACCGAGGATGTCTCCGCCCGCAAGAAAGCGGAGGAGGAGTTGCGTCTGTCCGCCGCGGTGTTCGAAAACACCATGGAGGGCATCCTGATCACCGACGCCACGGGTGTGGTCCGTTTCGTCAACCCCGCCTTCACCAAGGTCACCGGCTATGAACCGGAGGAGATCGTGGGCCGCGCCCCTTCCCTGCTTAAAAGCGGACGCCAGGACGGCGCCTTCTACGCGGCCATGTGGCGCGAACTGATGGAAACCGGCCACTGGCAGGGCGAAATATGGAACCGGCGCAAGAACGGGGAAATCTACGCCGAACTGCTCTCCATCACCGCCATCCGCAACGAGCGCGGCGACGTCACCCACTTCGCCGGCGTGTTCAACGACATCACCGACCGCAAGAAACAAGAAGAGCTGGTCAACTACCTCGCCTACCACGACCCGTTGACCGGGCTTCCCAACCGCCAGCTTTTCTACGACCGGCTGGAGTTGGAGCTTGCCCGCGCGCGGAGGGAAAAACGCCAGCTCGCCGTCATGTTCATGGACCTGGACCATTTCAAGGAGATCAACGATTCGTTGGGCCACGACGTAGGCGACGAGTTGCTCAAGGAAGTGGCCCGGCGCGTGCGCGAGTGCCTGCGGGAGAGCGATTCCATCTCGCGCCTGGGCGGGGATGAATTCACGCTGCTGGCCCCCGACATCCACGAGGCGGAGGACGCCGTCCTGGTGGCGCGCAAGATCATGGAAAGTCTGCGCGAGCCGTTCCACATCCGCGCGCAGCGGTTTATGATCACCTCCAGCGTGGGGATGAGCCTGTTCCCCCTCCATGGCGAAACCCCCGAAACGCTCATCAAAAAGGCGGACGACGCGATGTACTACGCCAAACGGATGGGGCGGGACAATTTTTAGGTGTACGGCGAGGG
>JACQZB010000061.1:0-15961 GCA_016207925.1 Nitrospinota bacterium | reverse complement strand
GATGTTGCGCGGCACGGCGCGCCGTGGTAATTATAGTATTCAATAAACAACTTGAATACGCGCCGCGCCGGACGGGCGGCGCCGCGCGGAGAGGGATCATGCCAAAAACGTTCACCTTGCTGTTGGGCACGGCGCCCTACCAGTCCCAGAACAGCCAAACGGCGGCGCGCCTGGCCGGGCAGGCGCTGGCCCTGGGGCACACCGTTAACCTTATCGCCAGCGGCGACGGCATTTACAACTTCCTCACCGGCCAGAAGGCGAAAAAGTATCCCAACGCGGAGGAGGAGTTCGGCGCGCTGATCCGGCAAGGGTTGCGTGTGTACCTTTGAGGGGGCTGCCTCAACTTTCGCCGTGCCGCGAAGGAAGATTACCTGCCGGGAGCCGAGGTCGGCTCGCTTAAAGGACTGTTCGCCACCATGGAAGCCACCGATGTGTGGCTCAATCTGGGATAAGGGAGGCGGCGTATGAACGTGGCGATTATGCTTACCAGGGAACCTTACGGTTCGATCAACGCCGCCGAAGCCATCCGCCACGCCTTGGGCGCGGTGGCCAATGATCTGCGGGTTTCGCTTGTGTTGACCGATGGCGGCGTCCTGACGGCGGCGCGCGGGCAGAACGAGGCGGACAGCGGTTTTACCAGCCTTGAAGGGGCCATCAGGGATCTGCTTTCCTTGAAGGCGCCGGTGCTGGTGGATCGTGAATCGCTGGGCAAGGCGGGCCTTGCCGAAGGCGGCCTGATCGAAGGGGTGACGATGGTTGATCCGGCGGGCGTGGCGCGGGCCATCGCAGGGGCCGATCACCTGCTGTTTTTTTAAGGGAGGCGCGCGATGCTGGTAATCATTAAAAGCGCGCCCGAATCGCCGGAAGCGCGGCGCGGGCTTGCCCTTGCGCGGGACTTGGGCGCGGATGTGGCGCTGATCCAGGGCGGGGTTTATTTCCTTACCCAGGGCGGCCTGGAAGGGGTTAAAGGCGCTATCTACGCGCTTGAACCTGACATTCTTTTGCGCGGCGCGGGCGCCCAGCGCGGCGGAGCGCGCATGGTGGGATATGACGGGCTGGTGGACCTTATGGCGGGCGCGGACAAAGTCCTTGGCATGTTCTGAACGGGGAGGGGCATCATGGTGAACATCGCGGTGATCGGCGGCTCCTTTGGCGGCGTCAACGCCGCGTTGGAGCTGTCCCGGCTGCTTAAGGGCAAGGCGCGCGTCACGCTTTTCTGCGACCTGGACCAATTCGTCTTTGTCCCTTCGCTGCCGTGGCTTTCGCTGGGGTGGCGGGACGCGCGCGACATAACGCTGCCGCTTAAGGAGGTACTTGAACCGCACGGGATCGTGTTCCGGCACGAAGCCGTCACCAAAGTGGACGCGGACAACAACCAGGTCATCACCGCCACGGGCGCGACCGCCTATGATTACCTTGTAATCGCCTCCGGGCCGGAGTTGGCCTTCAACGAAACGCCGGGCTTCGATCCGGCGGAAGGAAGGGTGGAGTGCATATTCACCCTGGAACAGGCTCAGCGCGCGCGCGTGGCGTGGGAGCGGTTCCTGGAGAATCCCGGCCCCATCGCCGTGGGCGCGGTGGCGGGGGTCAGTTGCTTTGGCCCCGCCTATGAGTACGCCTTTGAGGTTCATGCCGCGTTGCGCGCGCGCGGCCTGCGCAGCAAGGTCCCCATCCATTTCATAACCTCCGAGCCGTACCTGGGGCATTTTGGCATCGGCGGGTTCGGCGCGTCAAAACGGTGGCTGGAGGACGAATTCGCCTCGCGGGACATCAAACCCCTCACGGGCCAGTGGGTGGAGGAATTCGCGCCGGGCGAGGTCCGGCTCAAGGGCGGGGAGAAAATCCCTTACAAGCTGGCCATGTTCGCCCCGCCGATGAAGGGCGTGGCGGCGGTGGCCCACTTGGGCAATCCGCGCGGGTTTATCCCCGTGGACGGCGTGATGCGCGCCAAGGCCAAGGCGAATATTTTCTGCGTGGGGGTGGCGGTGGCCATCGCCCCGCCGGAGGCCACCCAGCCGCCCACGGGCGTGCCCAAAACCGGCTTTATGACGGCGCGCATGGCGCTGACCGCGGCGCGCGCCATCGCCGCGGAGGTGTCGGGAAAGGCGCCGCCGCCTCCCTACGAAATGGACGTCATGTGCATGATGGACCTGGGCGACACCGCGGCGTATCTGCACGCACGGCCCCTTCTGCCGCCCAGGGACTCGGTGACGGTGAAAGTGGGCCGCTGGGCGCGCTGGATGAAAATCGCCTTCGAGCGCTACTACCTTTTCAAAACCCGCCGCGGCCTGGCGCGTTGGTGAACCCGCGCGCTACCGCCCCTCGACGGTAAGCAGCAGTATCTCCCCTTTGGCGCCGGACAGCAGGCCGGTCTCCGAACGCCCCACGAGGGCGGCGTCCTCGCCGTAGGGCGCGGCGGCGTGGATTATCCCGTCGCTTACCGGGGTGGAGGCGCGGATGTCGAAACCCATGCCCTCATGGATCAGGGCGTGGACCTGCGATTTGAAGTACACGGGGATCGAGGTAAAACCGCCGAGCGCGTGGTGGTTGTGGGGCGCCAGGAGCGCCGGGGGCGATCCGGCGGAGAATGCCAGCGGCGCCGGAGGCGGCTGCATTTCCTCATACACGGTCATCTCGCCGGCTTCATCGAGGCGGATGGCGACGTTGGAGCCGCCAAACTCGCCGTTGATCCTGTTCCACTCGCCCGACTTTGACGAACGCCAGGCAAGGCTCTTGCCCCGGTCGAAACCCATCAGATCCGCGGCGCCGTCGCCATCGAGATCGGCGAACGCAAGGCCGGAAAGCCGGGCGCCCTTGGGCAGATCGGCATAGTGCGCCTGTTCGAACTTGCCGCCACTCCAGGTCAAATGGTAAAGGCGGTCCTCCAGCGCAAGGATGGTGGTCTGTCCGCGCCAATACAGGCCGCCCGGCCCTGTGTAATAGAATCCCCTGACCTTATCCTCCACCAACGCGAAGCCGCCCTTGCCGTCCGCTTTCCATCGTTGCGACCGGGCGGCGCCATCGGCGAGCCGGTTGACGTAGAGTTCGGTTCTGCCGTCGCCGTCGAAATCGCCCGCGGCCAGCCCCACAATGGTATATAGGGAAGAAGCGTCGCGGCTCCAGATTTCGCGCAGTTGATCGCCTTCGCGGCGGAACACCGCAAGGCGCGAGTCCAGCCCGGCGACGATTTCCCGCGCGCCGTCGCCATCCATGTCATGCGCCAGCAGCGCCGTTATCCGGCTGTCCAACACTGCAAGCGTCTTGCCAGCGATAACCAGTTTCCCGGCGGGGGGAGCGGCGGGAGCGGGTGAGGGTGGAGGCGCCCCCTGCGCCACCGGCGCAAGCGCGGGCGCGGGCGCGGCGGGAGCGGGTGGAGGCGGTGTTACGGCCGGCGTTTGCCCTTTGTTGATCATGTTGGCGAACGCCGCAATCCGTTCGCCGGTGGCGAGCGAATATATTTCGATGTCCCCGAGAAACACGCCGCTTTCTTCACGGGCGCGGTAATGGAGCAGGAATCCGGCGCCAAGCCGCGCTCCCATTCGCTGGAGCGTTTCCGCGCGCAGTATATCGGCGCCGCCTTCGTCGTACATGAACCGGGCCAGGGCGCCGGGGGCGGCAAGGCTTACCCCCTCCCAACCGCCAACGCGGCGGGTAACCGTTTCTTCAAGCTGCGCGGAGCCAACCGCGGGCGTCCCGGAGGAGATCAGGAGCGCCACTTTGCGCGGGGCGGAATCCAGCCGGTCGCCCGGTTTTATGGGCGCACGGCTTGAAACCACCGTGGCGGTTATCAATTTTCCATCGTCGCTTTCAACGCTGGCTTGGGCCACCGGCGAGGTGACGGCCCCCAGCTTCTCGCCGGTCACGGGATGGATCAGCGGCTCAAGTTCCCTGATGACGGTTAACGGGACGCCCGGCTTTAAGGGAAATAGCGACTCGCGGGAAATATAGACCGTTCTGGCCTTCACGGACACCACCGTCCCCCGCGGCGCGGCCAGCCAAGGCGCGGCCTCGTCCGCCAACGCCGCCATGGGGGATGTTTCCTGCCCGGCGGCGTGTGAGGCGGCCAACAAGATAACCGGGAGAATGGCCGCGAGGACACGCGATAAAGCAATCATGGGAAAACCCCCCAGCAAACAGGATCGGGACATGGGCAAGCCGTTTCCGGCATTCAACTATACCATAGGCGCCGCGGACGAAGAAAAAGGGGCCGGCCCCAAGGCCAGCCCCCTTACAACTTCCGGAGGCCCGAATGCTTAACAGGCAGGTCAGTAAATCAGCACGGTGCGAAACGCCAGCCGGGCGGGATCGTCGCTGGTACCGTCCTTGTCCTGCTTCTCATACTCAAGCGTGAAAGCGAAGGTGTCCACTTGGTAGCGCAGGGCGACGTCATACCCTGTGTGTTTCTTTTCCTTGGCGCCCGTGGCCGAAATCTCGTCCCAACCCTGGTAGCGGGCGAAGATGTCCAGCGCCTTGGGAATAAGATAGTACCCCAGCCGCGCATAGTACCCCTTCACTTCGTAGCCGGGCAGGAGCGTGTCCTTGTCCGCGCTCTTCATCGCGGCGTACTCGGCGTCGAGCCACACGCCCGCGTCCTTCAGATCCAGCTTGCCGCCCACGGAGTACTTGGTGCGGTCCACGTCCACCACGGCGGCGTCCGTTCCGCTGGTGACGGCGTTCTCATGCTTGTTCAGGCCGTAACCGGCGTTGACGCGCAACCCCTCCATCGGGGTGACGATCAACCCCACGGTGTACGCCGCGTCCAGCAGGGCGTTGCCGCCCACCGTTCCGCCGGAGATCGTGCCGCCTCCGTCGCCGGTGTTGCCCAAGCCGTTGGTCACCGCCACTTTAAGAGTGGCGATATCCGCCAGCTTGCTCACCACGAACTCGATGCCGCGGTCGCGGGTGTTGTTGGAAAGGACCAGGAACTTCTTGCTCTGGGAGTCGCCGGCCTTGTAGGTGTCCAGGTTGTCAATCTTGCTGCCGGAGGTCACATCCACTTCGTAGCTGCCATAGGGGCGGAACTGGCCGAGGTTGATGTCGAAGTGTTCGACAGGGGTAATGGTCACCCAGCCTTCGACGAAGGCCACCATGCTGCTGGCGCCCGCGCCGTCAAAAAGCACGTTGTAGCTCAGCAGCCCATCGGCCAGCTTGCCCTTCGCGCCAAGACGGGCCTGCTTGATCTTGAAGATCATCGAGGTGTCCTTGCCCTTGTCGCCGGTGCTTTCCTGCGTCACGGACTTGCCCGCGAAATAGTCTTCGTTGAGAATCCCCCAAAAGGTGGAGTAGCCACCCACCTGGTGGTTATCGTTCACCTTGAACGCCTGGGCGGTGGGCGCGGCGAACGCGATGGCCGCCGGCGCCTTTATCACAAACGGCGATGCGGGTTTGCCGATTTTTATAAGTTCATCCGCGGCGCTTCGTCGTTCAGTCGCTCCCGCGTCGTCGAGTTTCTTTATGAGGTTTTCGATTTTTGCTTTCATTTCAGCCGTGCTGACCACGGCTACCAGGGGAGGAGAAGGAGCGGGTATGTCGGGCAAAACCATCGAATCGGTGATGTTGGAAAACCGTGTCTTCCCCCCCTCGCCGGAGTTCGCGGGCAAAGCGCACATCAAAAGCCTGGAGGACTACCGCAAGCTCTATAAGGAGTCCATCGAGAACGAGGAAGGCTTCTGGGCCAAACAGGCCGAGCAGATCCACTGGTTCAAGAAATGGGACAAGGTCAAGGAGGGCGGCTTTGAGCGGGTGGATTTCAAGTGGTTCGTGGGCGGGCAGACCAACCTGGCCTACAACTGCGTGGACCGGCATGTGGAAACGTGGCGCAAGAACAAGGTGGCCATCCTGTGGCAGGGCGAGCCGGACGCCGACGTGCGCGCCATCACCTACCAGCAACTCCATTACGAAGTCAGCCGCTTCGCCAACGTCCTTAAGAAACGCGGAGTGAACAAGGGCGACCGGGTGATGATCTACATGCCCATGATCCCGGAGTTGGCCATCGCCATGCTGGCCTGCGCGCGCATCGGCGCCGTGCATAGCGTGGTGTTCGGCGGCTTTTCGGCCCACTCGCTGGTGGACCGCATCAACGACAGCGGCGCGACAATGATGATTACCTCCGACGCCGGCTGGCGCGGGGGCAAGGTGATCCCGCTCAAGAAGAACGTGGATGAGGCGCTGGCCGCCACCAGTTCCATCCGCCACTGCATCGTGTACAAGCGCGTGGGCGCGGACACCGGCTGGACGCCGGGACGCGATTTGTGGTGGCACGACGAGGTCAACGCGCCGGATATTTCCGCGGACTGCCCCTGCGAACCTTTGGACGCCGAAGATCCGCTCTTCATCCTGTACACCTCCGGCTCAACCGGCAAGCCCAAGGGGGTGTTGCACACCACCGGCGGCTACCTGGTGTATGTCTATCAGACGTTCAAATGGATTTTCGACTACCGCGACGAAGATACCTTCTGGTGCACCGCCGACATCGGCTGGGTCACCGGCCACAGCTACATCGTCTATGGCCCGCTTTCCAACGGCGCCACGAGCCTTATGTTCGAAGGCGTGCCCACCTACCCCGACCCTGGCCGGTTCTGGCAGGTGTGCGCCAAGCACAAGGTGAACATCTTCTACACCGCGCCCACCGCCATCCGCGCGCTGATGCGCGAAGGGACGGACTGGGTGGACCGGCACGACCTCTCCTCCCTGCGCCTGTTGGGCACCGTGGGCGAGCCGATCAACCCCGAGGCGTGGATCTGGTACCACACCCATGTCGGCAAGGGACGCTGCCCCATCGTGGACACCTGGTGGCAAACGGAAACCGGCGGTATTCTCATAACGCCGCTGCCGGGCGCCATCCCCACCAAACCCGGCTCGGCCACGCTCCCCTTCCCCGGCGTTCGGCCGGTGATCCTGCGGGAGAACGGCACGGAGGCGGAGTTGGGCGAAGGGGGCTACCTGTGCATTAAGGCCGACTGGCCGGGCCAGATGCGCACCGTGTACGGACACCACGAGCGATTCGTGGAAACCTACTTTAGCCAATACAAGGGCTACTACTTCACCGGCGACGGCGCCCGCACCGACAAGGACGGCTACTTCTGGATCATGGGCCGGGTGGATGACGTGCTCAACGTCTCCGGCCACCGCATCGGCACCGCGGAGGTGGAAAGCGCGCTGGTGTCGCATCCGGCGGTGGCGGAGGCGGCGGTGGTGGGCTATCCGCACGACATCAAGGGCCAGGGCATTTACGCCTACGTCACGCTGGTGGCGGGCAAGGACGGCGCCAATCCCGAGGAGCTGCGGGCGCAGTTGCTGGCCCATGTGACCAAGGAGCTTAGCGCCATCGCGCGGCCCGACAAAATCCAGTTCTCCCCCGCCCTGCCCAAAACACGCAGCGGCAAAATCATGCGCCGCATCTTGCGTAAAATCGCCGAGGGCGCCACGGAGGAACTGGGCGACACCACCACGTTGGCCGATCCGGCGGTGGTGGACAGCCTGGTCCATAACCGGGTGTGACGGCGGGGCGCGCGGATCAGCCGGCGGAATTCACCGTCAGCGTGAATTCGCGCTCCGCGGCGTTCTTCCGCAATTTATGCTTCGCCCGGATGGTAAAAAGGTAGGAACCGGCTTCGGCGGGGGTTCCCGACAGCAAACCATCCATATCCAGCGTGATGCCCGGCGGCAGGGCGCCTTCCGTCACGCTCCACTGGACGTATTGGTCGTCCACCCCCTCCTCGAACCAATTACAGGGGGAGGTCGCGGTAAGTTGGGCTTCGTAAGGCGTCCCCACGGTGGCGTCGCGCAGGTTTTCCTGCAATATCTCGAAATCCTCGCAGTTCAGCACGCCGCATCCCCCGTTGGGTATCAGCGCCAGCGCCAGGAGCGCTACCAGCGCCGCGCCTTTAACGATGTTCGGTGACACGGATCACTCCATTGACCATCTTCGCGGGGCGGCGCATGATCTTTTCCATCTTGTGTTCAAATGCGGCTTCCATGTCAAAATCCAGCGCGATGCCGCATCCCATGACCAGGATCAGCAGGTCGGCGATCTCCTCCGCCAACTCTTCCTTCGGTTTGCCTTTGGTGACGGCGGCGGAGATTTCACCCAACTCCTCGGCCATCAGGCACACCCGGTACTTCATCTCTTCGCCGCCGGTGTTGGCGAAATCGTGTTTTTGATGGAACGCTTTTACCGTCTCCATCATTTCGCTGAACCGCAGTCCCATGGCCGCCTCCTTGCGCGCCAGCGAGAGGCGCGCTTCTGTTATCATGACACAGCAGACCGGATTTTGTAACGGCCGGTGATGAAAAAACTCTTCGCAAGCCTTATGGCGGCCGCCGCGGCCACGTTGCTGGCGCTGGCCGCCGAGCGGGTGGGGATCGCCCGCGTGTTCGGCCTTAAGGCGCTCGACCGGCAATTCGCCGCCAGCGCCGATCCGGCGCGCGTCTCGCCCCGCATCATCCTGGTGGAAGTGGACCAGCAAAGCCTGGATCATTTCGAGCGCGACAACATCGCCTTCCCCTGGCCCCGCAGCATGTACAATCCCATCATCGAGTACGCGGCGGCGGGCGGCGCGCGGGCCGTGCTGTTCGACATCCTGTTCAACAACCTCTCGCCCTACGGGCTGGAGGTGGACGATGAATTCGCCGCCGCCATCGTCCGTTCCGGCGTTACGGGGCTGGCGGGCGCCTTTGGCTCTACGGGATCCCTGACACCGGCCGCCGGCGAGGCGCAAACCTTGGGGCTGCCTTTCACCGGCGCGGCGCCGCCCGCGCTGGTCAAGCGGCGCGCGTCATTGCCGCTACGGGCGATCCGCGAAGCCGCGGCGGGTATTGGCTCTGTTATTTTCCTTCCCGATCCCGACGGGGTGTACCGCCGTGTGCCGCCGGGGGCGGTGTTCGGCGGGCGGTTCATCCCCGCCCTTTATGCGCTGCCGGTGTTCAGGGGCGCGGCCAGCGTCGCTTTCGAGCCGGGTATGATCGTGGCGGATAACGGGCGGCGCATACCGCTGGACGCCGAGGGGGCCATGCTGATCAACTTCCTGGGGCCGCGGGGCGCGTATAAAAGTTATCCGGCGGCGGCGGTGATCTCCTCGGCGCTGATGGCGGCGCGGGGCATGGCGCCGGCCATCCCCAAGGAAGCGTTCAAGGACGCGGTGGTCATCATCGGCTACACCGCGCCGGGGCTGTATGACCTCAAGCCAAATCCCCTCTCCGCCGTCTCGCCGGGAATCGAAATCTACGCCGCCGCGTTGGACACCATCGAAAGCGGACGGCATCTGGCCGTGGCGGGCGCGGGACTGGTGTCCGCGCTTTCCTTCGCGGGCGCGCTGGCGGCGGCGCTGGCGGCGCTGTTCGTCCCCTCGTGGGCGGCGCTCGTGGCCACGGCGGCGGCGGGCGGAGGGTTGTACGCCTATACGTTCCACGCGTTCGCCGGCGGCGTGTGGATCAACCAGGTCACGCTCCTTTCGGCGCTGGCGCTGGGGCTGTTGGGCGGCGCGGTGGCGCGTTACCAGATGGAGGGCAGGCAGAAGCGCGCCATCCAGAGGGCGTTTAGCTACTATGTCTCGCCCAAGGTGGTGGCGCAGATGCTGGCCGAGCCGGAACGGCTTACCCTGGGCGGCGAGAAGCGCAAGTTGACGGTGCTGTTCGCCGACCTGGAGGGCTTCACCAGCCTCTCCGAAGCCATGGAGCCGCGCGCCCTGGTGGCCGCCCTTAACGAGTACACCACGCTCTCCGCGGACATCATCATGCGCTACGACGGCACGCTGGACAAATACATCGGCGACGCGGTGATGGCTTTCTGGGGCGCGCCGCTGGATCAGGACGATCAGGCCGCGCGCGCCTTGCTGGCGGCGCTGGAGCTGCAACGCGGCATGGTACGCCTGAGGCAAAGCCTGACGGAACGGGGCCTGCCGCCGGTGAGCGCGCGGGTGGGAGTCAATTTGGGCGAGTGCGTGGTGGGCAACATGGGCAGCGCCCAGCGTTTCGACTACACCGCGTTGGGCGACGCGGTAAACCTGGCCTCGCGCCTGGAAGGCCTCACGCGCGTGTATGGCGTGGCCATCCTCGCCGCCGAACCGGCGTGGGCCGAGGCGCGCGATCATGTGTTCGCGCGGGAGATTGACTACCTCATCGTCAAGGGAAAGGGCAAACCGATCCGCGTGTATGAGATCATGGCGCGCAAGGGCGAAGAGACGCGCGCGCAGCAGGAACTTGCGGTGCGGTACGAATCGGCGCTGGCCGCCTACCGCGCCCGGAATTGGGATGATGCCCTGGGGCTGTGCGAGGGTTTGGTCCGCGAGTATGAAGACGGCCCCGCGCGGGTTATCGCCGGGCGCTGCCGCGCGTTCCGCGACGCGCCCCCGCCGCCCGATTGGGACGGCGCATTCAAACATACGGCGAAGTGATTCTTGCGCCCTCTGTCCACGGGGATTATCATAAAGCCGGTAATGGAGTGATCGCATGAAACGATTTGGCGCCGCGCTGCTGGTTATCGCGATGGCCGCCGCGCTGGCTTGGGCGGCGGGCAAGGTCACCGTCATCCACAAGAAAACGTCCCTGCGCGCCGACAAGCAGTTCTTCGCCCCCGCGCTGGCCGAAATCCCCTACAAGGAAAGCCTCGAGGCGCTTGAGACCCAGAACGGCTGGATCAAGGTAACCTACGCGGGCAAGACCGGATGGATTCACTCCTCCGCGGTGTCCGGCGCCGTCCCCGCCGCTGAGAAAAAAGGCGGCGCGCTTTCCCTGTTCGGCGGCGATGACGATAAAAAGAACGTCGCCCAGGAAGACGTGGCCCTGGCCGGCAAGGGGTTCAACGAGCAGGTAGAGAAGCAGTACAAGCAGAAAAACCCCAACATGAACTTCGCCGCCGTGGACGAGATGGAGAAGATCACCATTCCCGGCGACAAGCTGGCGGCTTTCGTACAGCAGGGCGGACTGGAGGCGCGCTCCTATGAGAACTAGCGCCGCTCTCATCACGCTCATCCTTGCGCTGGCCGCGCCGCGCGCCATGGCCCTGGATATGGGCGACGCGCTGCTCAAGGCGTGGGAGAAAAAGGACGCTATCGTAAAAACCACCAAGGCGCTGCGCAAGGGGTTCCAAGAACTTTCCGACGAGGAGGAGTACTACATAGGCCGCGCCGTGGCCGCCCGCATCCTCACCGACTACAAAACGGTGAACGATCCCGCGAAAACCGAATACCTGAACACCGCCGGGCAGACGCTGGCGCTGTACTCCACGCGCCCCGCCACGTTCGCCGGCTACCACTTCCGCATCATCGCCTCCGGGGAGGTCAACGCCTTCGCGGCCCCCGGCGGATTCATCTTCGTCACCACGGGGCTGTTGGCGCATGTGAAAAGCGAAGATCAACTGGCCGCCGTGCTGGCGCACGAAATCGCGCACGTCACGCTCAAGCACGGGCTGGGCGCCATCAAGTCCGCCAACCTCACGCAGGCGTTCACCATTCTGGGCACGGAGGCGGTGAAGGAGTATTCCTCCGCCGACCTTTCCGCGCTGACCACCGCGTTCGAGGGGGTCATCAACGACGTGGTGAACCAGCTTGTGGTCAACGGTTACTCGCGGACGCAGGAGTACGACGCCGATCAGGAAGCCGTGCGCATCGCTTACAAGGCGGGATATAACCCATCGGGGCTGGCGGAATTTTTGGCTTCATTGGCGGCGATGACGGCCGGCGATTCAAAGGAACTGGGATTCTACAAAACCCACCCGCCCGCCGGGGAGCGCAAGTCCAAGGTGGAATCGTTCATCACCAAAAAGAAGCTTGAGGGCGCGCCCAGCCAGGCGCGCGACGCGCGGTTCCAGGCGCGGTTCATGTAGCGCGCCTTTGCGCGCCCCTCTCCACGGCTCCCCGCGATGCCGGCGATGGAGGAATTTTCAGCGCCCCTCAAGCAGCGCCATCAATTGCTCAATGGCGCGGGCGCGGTGGCTGACGCGGTTCTTGATCTCCAGCGGCAATTGCGCCATCGTCTTGCCGTATTCCGGAACGAAAAAGATGGGGTCGTAGCCGAACCCCTGATCTCCCTCCTGCCGGTCATGCACCACTCCCTCGACGGCCCCGGTGGCCGTTTCCTCCCGGCCCGTGGCGGAATCGAAGAACGCCAGCGCGCATACATAGCGGCAGGCGCGGGTTTGCGCCCCCTCCAGGCGGCGCAGGATTTCCGCGTTGACCTCCGCGTATGGCCGCCCCGCCGCGTACCGGGCCGACGTTACGCCCAACTCGCCGGGCAGGGCGTCAATCTCGATTCCCGAATCGTCGGCCACGGCGGGAAGCCCGGTGAACACCGCCAGCGCGCGCGCCTTGAGCCGCGCGTTCTCCTGGTAGGTGGCCCCCGTTTCCTCGACTTGCGGCGCGGCGGGGAAATCCTTGAGCGAGAGAAAGCGCATTTTAAGCGGAGCGAAAGCGTGGTTGAACTCTCGCAGCTTGCCCTCGTTGGCGGTGGCCAGCAGAAATGTTCTCATATCAAAATGAATGGCCGGGGACGCGGTACTGCGGCGTCCCCGGCCATCACCCCCATGCCGTAAATTGTTAACCTACGCCCGTGGCGCCGCGATGCAATTTTACTTCAACCTTCTCTTCCAGCCCCTGGTAGTACTCCTGGAGTATCTTGAGCACTTCGGGCCGCGAGAATTCCTTGGCCACTTCGACGCCTTCGGAGAGCGTTTTGCGAAGCATCGTACCGGAGAGCAGCAACCGGTCGCCGGGGCCATGGGGGCAGGTGCGCGCGGACGCCATGCCGTCGCACTTGAAGCAATAGAATGTCCAGTCAATCTTGAGCGGCTTTAGCTCCAAGGCGCCCTTGGGTATCTCGTCGAAAACCTTGTGCGCGTCAAAGGGGCCGTAGTAGTTGCCCACCCCGGCGTGGTCGCGCCCCACCAGAAGATGTGAGCAGCCATAGTTCTGCCGGAACACCGCGTGCAACAGCGCCTCGCGCGGGCCGGCGTAGCGCATCTCCATTGGGTAGCCGGCCTGGATGGCGGTGTTCTTCACGAAATAATTCTCCACCAGCGAGTTGACGCAGCGCACACGCACCTCCGCGGGGATGTCGCCCGGCTTGAGCTTGCCGACAAGCTGGTGGATCAGCAATCCGTCGCACACCTCGATGGCGACTTTGGCCAGATACTCGTGCGAGCGGTGCATGGGATTGCGGAGCTGCAACGCCGCCACGGTACTCCAGCCGCGTTCAGCGAACCGGGCGCGCGTTTCCGCGGGGCGCATGTACACGTCCCTGAACATTTCCGGGTAGTAGCTTTCGGAAAGGACTTTCACCGGGCCGGCCAGGTTCACGCCACCCTGGGCCATGACCTTCGCCACGCCGGGATGCTCCGGATCCACCGTCTTGAACACCGCCATGCACTCGTGGGCCTTGTCTATGGTGTATTTCTCGGTGACCTGCATCACGCCCATGATCTCGTTGGTCTCCGAATCCAGCAACGCCACCTCGCGCCCCTCGCGCACGCCGGCGGCGGTATCCGCGTCCGTGGACAGCGTGATGGGAATGGGCCAGAACAGGCCGGAGGCCATTTTCATGCCGTCGCACACGCCTTCCCAGTCGCCGCGCGTCATAAAGCCGGTCAGCGGCGTGAAGGCGCCGATGCCCAGCATGATAAGGTCGCTGGTCTCCCGGCTGGTCATGGGGATCACCGGCAGGCCGCGCGCCCGCGTAAGTTCCTCCTCGCGTTCCTTGCCCGAAAGCAGAAGCGGCTTGAGTTCTCCGCCGCCATGGGGGTTGACGAGCCTGGACATATCCTAACTCCGCTAATGTGTGGTTATGGCCGCGCCGCGTCCCGCTTGGCCGCGGCGGCGTAGGTCATGGCGGTGAACCGGTACAGCAGATGCGCGAACTTGGAAAACGGCGCGTACGCAAGCAGCGTGAACACGAACACCAGGTGGACGAAATACATCCCAAAGGCCAGCGGCGCGATTCCCGCAAGCCGCAACAACTCCGACAGGATTCCGCTGGCGATGGTGACAAACAAGACGAATATGAAGTGGCCGTCGTAGTAGCCGCTGTGCCCCGCCGCGTCCTTGGCCGCCCCGTAACGGCGCATGATGACCAACGTCACGCCAGTCACGGCCAATAACGCGCCGAAGTTACCCAGTATCTTAACCGGGTGGGTGAGCGCAAGCGGCGTTGAGGCCACCTCGCCGATTCCCAGTTTATTGATCCAGTACATCAGCGCCACCAGGGAGGTGGTGGCCATCAGCGCGATGAACCCATACATGGTCAACAGGTGCGCCGTGTAGCGCGGGGCGTTGGTCTGGCATTTTGCGAACCGCCGGTGGGTGAGAACATCCAAGGCCGCCGCCGCCGCCGCGGACGCCACCGGACCGGACACCGGCGCGCCCGCGTTAAGCGCCCGCCATAATTTCATCGCGCCCAGCGCCGCCATCACCACCGCGAATCCCACGGCGGGCAGAAACACCGAATCAATCGCCGGCACGGGCATCATGTTGGAAAACACTATAGGCTCCATCGCCGCGAATCCCGCCTTCGAGGCGATGGCGATCACCGCGCCGATCCACACGATGGGGATCAGCGTCAGCAGCGGCATCCCCCTGGGCGAGGCCACCAGCCGCGCCAGCGCGGGAACCGCCGCGTACTCCGTAAAGCTGATGTTGCGCACGGCGGCCAGCACGTCCGCGGGCCGCGCGCCGCGCGGGCAATGCGTTGAGCAGTCGTTGCACTGGTGGCACAGCCACACGTCCGCGTCCGCCAATAGCCGGCGGGACAGGCCCCACTGCGCCCAGATCATCTCCTTGCGGGGAAACGGCGCGCCGTCCGGCGTGACGTTGCACACCACGGAGCAGTTGCCGCACTGGAAACACTTTTTAAGCGTATCGCCGCCATGCTCCATCAGGCGCCGGACAAATGCGGCGTCCGGCTCGATAACTTCGGCGTCAGCCACGCGCGCCTCCCCTCAAAATCCCTTGTACGGGTTCGGATCAAGCTTGTTGATCCGGTCCATGAACCCGTTCACAAGGTCAGGCAGTTTGTGATAGTCGCTAATCTGAAGGCTTTCCACCATGATCCGCTCGGATTCCAGCATCAGCCGGTCGAGGGTCTCCTGCACCTTGCTGGCGCGGATGGTGGCAAGCTCGGATCCCTTGATGTTGTGGCACTGGTAGTCGTCGCCGTGGCGGCAGCCGATCATCATGATGCCGTCCCACCCGGAGGAAAGCGCGTCGGCCACCCACTGCAGGTTGAGCGACCCCATGCACCGCAGCGGGATGACGCGCACCGAGGCGTCGTAGGCGAGCCGGTTGATCCCCGCCATGTCGAAGGCGGGCATGGCGTCGTTCTCGCACACGAAGGCCAGCGCGCGCCGCTTGCCGGAGAATTCGTCCGGCATCTCCACCGACTTTATCATCGCGCCCACCATGGGGATGGAGTAATTCCTGAAATTGATGATCTGCACCGGGCAGGCCCCCAGGCAGGTGGCGCAGCGGCGGCAGCGGGTGGGAAACGGAATGGGGTTTAGCTTTTCATCCTCGTTGATGGCGCCAAAGGGGCACTCCACCGTGCAGCGCTTGCACTGCGTGCATCGTTGCAGCGCGAACTCCGGATAGCTTGTATCGCGCGCGCGCGGGCTTACCGCCTCGCCGCGCGCCGTCATCTCCACGCACTGGATGGCCTTCATCGCCGCGCCCGCGGCGTCGGCCTGCGCGGTGGCGGTGTCCTGCGGATGGCGCACGGCGCCCGCCGCGTAGATGCCGGTGCGCCGCGTTTCATAGGGGAAACAGATGAAGTGGGAGTCGGGGAACCCGTCGGCCAGCGCGGGCGCCTCCGGCCCCTGCCGGTAGTCAAGCTTGAGCGTGGGCGATTTGCCGACCTTTTCCCAATCGCTCTCCTGCATGTCGGACTCTTTTTTCTCCGGCCCCACACTGGCGTCATACGCGGCGCTGACCATCCCCACCGCCAGCACCACCATATCCGCCTTCACCGCGATGCGCTC
>JACQZB010000023.1 GCA_016207925.1 Nitrospinota bacterium | reverse complement strand
TTGGGTGGACGGCGGGTACCGGACGGTACAGGACACGGAGCGCCTGACGGGCGTCACTCCCGTGATCGCCACGGAAACGTTTATCGAATGGGAGCAGGCCGGCGATATGAGCAAGGCCGTTATCTCCGTTGATACGCGCGAAGGGCGGCTGTTAAGCGCCCGCAAGGATTTAACACAGGGCGCCATTCTGCGAATCGCGCGCGCGGCGGGCGCCCGGCGCTTTATCCACCTGCGGCTCGACGCGGTGGGCGGGGGGCTGTTCGACTCGTCCGCCCTTGTTGCGCCGGGGCCGGGGGAAGAGTGGTACGCCGGCGGCGGCGTGCGCGGACGCGGGGATATGGCGGCGCTTGAAACGGCGGGCTACAAGGGCGCGCTGGTCTCCACGGCGTTGCACCAGGGAACCCTGCCGTAACGCCCTGGCGCGCCCCCGGGATATAGTTGACATGGAAACTAAATGGCGCTACTCTGGGGCATGAGTCAAAAAGACACGTCCGCCGTGGTTCGCCGCCTGCTGCGGCTCGGCGCGTTCCTGCAAAGGACGGGCGACCGGCTGCTCGGCGATTTCCGCCTCACCCAGCAGAGTTTTATCGTGCTCCAGCAGATACGGGAAAACGGCCCGCTTCGCCAGAAGGACATCTGTTCCGGCCTGCTTTTCGAGAAATCGAACATCTCCAAAATCACGGCGAAGCTCTTCGGCCTTGGCCTGATCCGGGTGGCCCGGTCGCCGCATGACGCAAGGGCCTCACGCATTTCGATCACCGCAAAGGGCGCCATGGTGGCCGGACGGGCGATGAAGCGGCTTGACCAGTGGAATGCCGCGTGGTTGAAGCCGCTGGACAGTTCAAGCGCGCGCGCCATCCGCGAGGCCCTCGGCCAATTGGAAAATCTTGTTCCCCGCGAACCCTGAAGGAGAGCGTCATGTACTTCCTGCTCATAAACCGCATCAAGGCCGGGGCGGCGCGCGAAACGGTCATGGGCGCCGTTTCATCCCATGTCGCGTGGATCAAGGAACAAATCGCCAACGGCTTGATAGCGCAATCCGGCAAATGGGGCGACAGAGGCGGCATGCTTCTTGTGCGGGCGGAAAACATCGAGGAAGCCGAACGGATGGCCAACAGCGACCCGTTCATGAAAATGGGGCTGGTGGAGTATGAAATAGACAGGCTTTTCCCCGATGTGAGGATTGATTAGCCGTCTCCACGCGCGCCAGCCGCCGGGCTACTGCGTCATCTTTTTTATCTTCGCCTTGTCTCCGGCGGAAAGGCCGCTAAAGCGCAGGCTCAACTCCGTATCGCCGTTCTCCTTGCGGTGGAGCGCCACCACCTCGCCGTCCACGTCAATGATCTCGTCGCCCATGCCGATGTTGGCGCGCACCTTGAGCGTGAACGGCATGGCGCGCGGTATCTCCACCCGCACCCCGCCCTCGGAAAGGTCCAGCGTGCGCGCGGCGGCGGGCAGACTCGATTCGCCATGTTCATCCCACGCGGAAAGCGAAGTGAACAGAAGCCTGTGGACACGCGGTTGTCCCCGTTTCTGATAACTGTCGGCCATGGCCATTCCCCCTGCGAATATGTCCTGACTTATTGTAGCGCGCCGGAGCGGTTAGAGGAAATCCTCCACCCACACCACCTCGAACGGCAGCGGCCCCATCGCCAACAGCGCGGCGCGGGCCGCGTCGTACACCGCCTGGCCGCGGGTGTTGAACGAAACCTCCTCGTCCGGGCTGAAGGTGACCCAGTACGCGCCCCCTTCCGCCACCACGTGGCACGTCCCCTGGAACAGCGTGGTCTGCGGGACAATCAGCGCGGCGGCGGTTTCGCCCTCGCCCGGCCCGATGACGCCCACGTCCATCCGATGCTTTCCCTCAACCACTCCGGCCATCGCGGCGGCCTCCCGTTTCGAAAGCCGCCCGGTTGCCACAAACGGCGCAAGCTCCTCTCCGCCGCCCCATTCGTCGTCGGAGGCGAACACGTAAACCGGGAATCGGTTCAATCCTTCCACAAGTTTAAAAATGACGCGCGCCATGGCCTGTTCCACGCCGCGTTCGCCGGCTCCGGACGATTCATACAGCGAGTCATCCGCCGTGGGGACGGCCAAATTGGTAAAGTCGAACCCTAAGGTCGCGGAGCCGTCCCGGTAGCGCAACTCGCGCCCCTCCCCGTCCGGCTCCATGCCGAACGCGGCAAGCTTGTTTCTGAAGTCGTCCTCATATATGAAACGCATGTTGATTAGAATTCCATTCAGTTGGCGCGAACCGGATCAGGCATGTCCGGATTCGCCGCTTAGCCCGATCAGTTTCCGCAGGGTATTGCCGTTCCTCATTGTCGTCGCGACCCCCAGCTTTTTTTCCAGAAAATTGTTACTAAGTATACCGCGTCCGATAAATAGCAGGTTGTTGAAAAACCCCTTTATTTTGCGGCGCCGTTATGAAATTCGGATCATCTAACCTTCCATGACGTGGACATCATCAAGGGGAGGCGGATATGAGGGGCGCGGATGACGGTCAGGGTTTCATGTTCAGCTATGTGTCTCCGGAGCGCCAGGTTCCGGAGAACCATCCGTTGCGGCCGGTGAAGGCATTCGCGGACGATATTCTCAAGGGGATGTCCCAGACGTTTGATGCGATGTACAGCGCCACGGGCCGCCCTTCGATCCCTCCGGCGCGCCTGCTCATTTGACCACAGCGTATTCTCCAAAAACCGGGATCGTCTGTTGACCCATGAAGCGTCGCGGCGGTTTTTCGATGGGGTGGTGAAGGCGGCGCGGGAGACCGAGTTGTTGTCGGACGAGCATTTCACGGTGGACGGGACGCTGATCGAAGCGTGGGCGTCTCTGAAGAGCTTCCGCCCCAAGGACGAGGACCCCAAACCGCCTGGGGGCCGGAACGACGCGGTGGATTCTGGCAATCCCACGGTGGATTTCCGGGGCGAGAAGCGGAGCAACGCGCCCCATGTCAGCCGCACAGGTCCCGATTCCCGCTGGATGCGCAAGGGTACGGGGAAGGAGGCGAAGCCGTGTTACGGGTTCCACGCCCTGATGGAGAACCGGAGCGGATTGGTGGTGGAGGTGGAGGCGACCCGCGCCGGGACGAAGGTGGAGCGCGAGGCGGCGCTTATGATGGTGGACCGTTTCCGGAAGAAGTGGCGGCGTGACGGAGCCGCGCCCCAGACGTTGGGAGCGGACAAGGGCTGCCACGCGGGCGAGTTCGTCCGTGAATTGCTCCGGCGTAAGATCACGCCCCACGTCGCGATGGTGACGGGGCGCAAGACTGACGGCTTGGACGGGCGGACGCTCAGGAGCGCGGGGTACCGGCTCAGCCAGCGTATCCGCAAGCGGGTGGAGGAGATATTCGGCTGGATGAAGAGGGTGGGCGGGTTGAGAAAGACGCGGTTCCGGGAGCTGGCGCGGTTCGGGGAACAGGGAGCGATGACGGCGGCGGCGTATAATTTGATGCGGCTAGGCCGGATGGTGGTGTGAGCGGCGGGAAGGAAGGGAGTGGCGCGCTTTTCCTGGCGGCGCGAAAAGGGCCAGCCCGGAGCCGCGTTCCCGGAACCTATCGCGCAACCATGGAAAAAACCGCGCGCAACAACAATTTTTCAACAACCTGATAGTCGTGGATCTTCTTCAAGCAGATTGGTTAATATTTGAAGCAGTACATGGCCACTTGGCTTGGCTTCAGTCATTGTGGCCTCGCTGTAATTTTGTCAAGGTTTTCAAGATTCTAACTTTATGAAATCAGCCATACAAACCAAAAAATCGGCGCGGCGAAGGAAACGCCGCGCCGCAATCTAACCGCGCTGTTTACTCGTCGAGTTGCAGGGATTCCTTGGTCTTCTTCTTACGCTTCTGTTCCTTGGCCTTGTACTCGTCCACGCAGGAGTCCTTATCCACCATCACGCAGGAAAGGTACTCGCTGATCTCAATGATCGCCGCGCGGATGGCCTTGCCGTGGGGGGTTTTCTCCTTGCCGCCCAGGGTGCCGCCAAAGCCGCCCTTGAACACGCCCAGAGACAGGCCCATGCCGCCCGATTTGCCCTCGATGGTGCGGGAGAATTCCACGTCGCCGGTGGTGGTGTTCACCACGCGCAGGTCCACCGCCATGTAGGCGTCGTCCTTGCTGCCGCCCAGGGAGATGCCGCCGAAGGAAATTCCGGCGTCGCGTTCGGAGACGTTTTCCTCATACGCCGTCACGGTCGCCATTACCAGGTAGTCGGCGCCGGTGATCTGGCCGATCTTGGCGGCCTTCTTGGGCGCCACGCGGCCGGAAGCGGCCAGGTCCTGCTCCTTGAGCACGGAGTCGAGCTTTTTGCGCTCCACGATCTTGAAGTTTTCCGTGGAGGCCAGTTCGTTGGAGAGCATCCCGGCCAGATCGTGCCCCACGCCGCCATGCCACCAGGCGGCGGAGGTGTCGTTGCGGAACTCGTCCACGCCGAGGGAAATTTTATCCGCCGCGGCTGGCCCGGCCACAAGGGCTACAAAGGCGAATGCGGAAAGAAAAGCGCCCAGAAGCTTTTTCATACTAATGGTTCTCCAAATGACGATTCTTACACCCCATGCAGGAACGGCGTGATTATACCGCAAATCAGCCCGCGCCGCCCGGCGGCGGAAACAACCGCGCGCCGCTGACCACCCGGTACCGGTCGTCCTTGAACACCACGTGCTCGCGGGTAAGCTGGGTGGGGGAGGTCATCGGGCAGGTGCAACCGGCCGGAAGCGATCAGTTTTACCTTGCCGCGCGCGCCATGGCGGCGCAGGGAGTCGTCCGCGATGACGATGGCGGAGTAAATGGGCAGGCCAAGGCTATCCGCCATTTCCTTAAACGTGGCGCCGGTGCCCCCCTCGCCGCCGTCCACGGTGATAAAATCCGGCCCCGTCCCGCGCTTATGCAGCTCTGCCGCCACCTCGTCGAGCGACTCCTGCCCGCCGATGACCACCTTGATCCCCACCGGCAGGCCGGTGGTTTCCTGAACGCGCGCGATGAAATCGAACAGCGAAGGGGTGTCGTGGAACTGGGAGAAGCGGTTGGGACTGTCTATGCTTTTCCAGGGGGTGAGGCCGCGGATGGCGGCGATTTCCGGCGTCACCTTGGCGCCCTCCACATGGCCGCCGCGGATTTTGGCGCCTTGGCCCAGCTTGATTTCGATGGCGCGCACTTCCGCGCGGCGGGCGATGCCTTTGAGTTTGTCCCAATCCAACTCACCATCGGGCGAGCGCGCGCCGAACAGACCCGGCCCAAGCTGGAAAATAATGTCACACCCGCCGGAAAGGTGATGCTCGCTAAGGCCTCCCTCGCCGGTGTTCATCCAGCTGCCGCCCGCCATGCTGATCCCCTTGGAAAGGGCGGTGATGGCGCTTTTGCCCAAGGCGCCGTAACTCATGCCGCTCTGCCCGATCAAGCCGCGCAGGCGCCACGGGCGTTCACGGTCCGGGCCGATGGTGACACTGTTGGCTTCCGTGAGGAACCAGGGGCGGACTTCCACTTCTTCCATTTTTTCTGTACGGAAAAACAGCGACTCGTCGGTGATGGAGTAACGCCGCGTCTGGATTAGAAACGAGTTGTCCACTTCCAGTTCGCCATCCAACCGGGGGAATAAAGAATTGCGGATGAAAAAACCCGGCGCGGCGAAATCCCTCTTGGAACCGAAACTGATAAGGGTTTTTAGATACTTGGCGGCTTTGACAATGGAGACGAACTTAACGCGGCTGATGGGGCGGCCGCCGTCGTCGGCATCAGTGATGTAGAAGCGGAACTCCGGTCCCACCTTTTCGATGACGTACCGGAGGATACCCAGGAACCAATACTTGCCGCGCAACAGGGAATGCTGGGTTTGGTTCCGGTTACGGATATACAACCAGCCGAAGAAAATCAGCGGGGCGAGGAACATCGCCAACACCAGAAAAAGGATGATGGTGACGATAATGTCGGCGTAATAAGAGGCGATCATAGCTTTACCCCCCGCGCGCGTCGCAGATTTGTGGATATCCCCGCCATGAAGCGCGCCCCCGTATTCTAATTGCCGCGCTTTGTAACGGTCAAATGCCGTAAGGGTATGATCGCATGAAGCGTTGCGTAAATAACTCCCGCATAAACACAGTGGCAAAGTCCGGCGCAGAAAGTTTAATAGTGAAAGCCGGTTTCGCGCTTGTGGAAAACCAGTGGATAACGAAGGCCGCAGGTGATTAAATTGCAGAAATACAAACTGTTGCGGCGGCTAAGCATAAACGCCTATCATTTGATATACTATTGTATTAATGATAGTTATCATGTAGGCTCATGAAAAGTCGGCCTAACTTGAACAGTGACCGTTTTGGTGTTGCATGGTTTTCAACACACTTACCGCATAAATCTAAATTATCGGGTAATTGTCAGTAAGTTTTCGGGCGAAAAAATTCCGGTAGTGCGTCAGTTTGAATTATTTTTGGAAAAGCGGGCTGCAAGGTCCTTCGGCTTTGCCTCAGGACCTCAATAATAAGCGTGAGATGCCTTTACCGGCGCCCTGAGCGGAGCGAAGGGCCTTGCGGTTCAAATTTCAAATTGAGACACTACTAAAATTCCTTAAAGCTTGAGATTGGCCTCCATGGATAATGTTACCGCTTGCTGATGGGGACGTAATCGCGCGTCTTCTCGCCGATGTAAAGCTGGCGGGGGCGGCCGATGCGCTGAACTTTTTCCGTGATCATTTCCGCCCATTGGGATATCCAGCCGATGGTGCGCCCGATGGTGAAAATGACGGTGAACATGCTGGTGGGGATGCCGATGGCGCGCTGGATGATGCCGGAATAGAAGTCCACGTTGGGATACAGCTTGCGTTCGATGAAGTATTCGTCCTTAAGGGCGATTTCCTCGAGCTTCATGGCGATGTCGAACAACGGATCGTTGACCTTCATTTCGCGCAGGACGTCGCCGGCGGCCTGGCGGATGATCTTGGCGCGCGGGTCGTAATTTTTATAGACCCGGTGGCCGAAGCCCATTAAGCGGAAATTGTCTTTGGGGTCGCGGGCGCGGTCAAGGAACCTGGGGATATTCTTGACGTCGCCGATCTGCTCCAGCATTTTGATCACCGCCTCGTTGGCGCCGCCGTGAGCGGGACCCCACAAGGCGCCCACTCCGGCGGAAACGCTGGCGAAGGGGTTGGCTTGGGAACTGCCGGCCAGCCGCACGGTGGAGGTGGAGGCATTCTGCTCATGGGCGGCGTGGAGCGTAGAGATCAGGTCCATGGCCTTGGCGGCCACGGGATTCACCCGGTACTCTTCGGTGGGGTAGGAGAACATCATGTACAGGAAATTCTCGGCATAGCCCAGGTCGTTGCGCGGATAGGGGAACGGCTCGCCCCGGCTGTAGCGGTAGGCCCATGCGGCGATGGTGGGCATTTTGGCGATGAGCCGGTGGGCGGAAATCTCGCGGCTGCGTGGTTCGTAAATGTCCAGCGAGTCGTGATAGAAGGCGGAGAGCGCGCCGACGACGCCCACCATGACGGCCATGGGGTGCGCGTCACGCCGGAACCCATGGTAGAAGTCGCGCAGCCCCTCGTGGACCATGGTGTGACGCATGATCATGTGGCTGAAATGATTGTATTCTTTTTTGGAAGGCAGGCGGCCGTAATAGAGCAGGTAACAGACTTCCAGAAAATCGCTATGCTCGGCGAGTTGGTCAATCGGGTAGCCGCGGTAGAGCAGGATGCCCTTGTCGCCGTCAATAAAAGTGATGGCGCTTTCGCAGGAGGCGGTACTCAAAAAACCGGGGTCAAGGGTGAACATGCCCAGTTCCTTGTTGAGCGTGGCGATGTCTATCACCGCGGGGCCGTGGGAGCCGCGTTTGACGGGGAACTCGGCCTGTTTGCCGGTGGCGTTGTCAATGATGGTCACCGTATCCTTGGGCATGGCGCGCTCCTCTCCCAGAGTTAATGTGACGTACCCTTTCCCGCGAGGGATATTATAGCTGAAGCGCGGTCAGGCCGCTTTTTTTGGAAGCTACACCGCCGGGGCCAAGGTGACTATGGCGCGCCGGCCGGCCCGTCTCATGCAGTAATACTCGCACACGCCGCATCCGGCGCACTGATCGGGGATGATGGCCGGGCGGCGGTTGACCAGCAGCATCGCGGAATCCTTCCGCGGGCAGGCGTCGTAGCACACTCGGCAGTCCGCCCCCTGGTGCGCGGCGCAGCGGGAAGGGTCCAGCCGGGCCACGCCCATTTTCACACTGGCGGTTTGCGCGTTGGGATCAAGCGCGCCGGTGGGGCAGGCCTTGGCGCAATGCGCCTCCGCGCACAGCACGCAGGGCTTGCGTTCCGGGGTGAAGATGGGTGTTTGCGACACCGCGCCGAAATTGGGAGGCGCCGTGTATAGCGCCCGTTCGGGGCAAACGTTGATACACTTGCCGCAACGGTCGCACAGCGCCATGAACCGCGCCTCGGCCACGGCGCCGGGGGGGCGCAGATGACCGCGCTTGATCTCCAGCAGGTTCAGGCGCGGCTCCGCCTTGGGCGGGGCCATGCCCGCGGCGTCCATGAATTCGCCTAAGGCGCGGCCCAAAAAGCCCACCCCTTCGCGGAACATGGCGCGCCGGTTTACGTTTCTATCGTTTGGATCATCCACAAGAATATTGTACCTTAGCATGGGCTTGGAAGCCCCCTTGATGTCATTGTGGGGAGCGAAGCGACGAAGCAATCTCAAATTCGTTGTCCGTGTGGGTAACGAGATTGCTTCGCTTCGCTCGCAATGACGCAATAGCATTGCCGTCCGCATCAAGACGCGGTCAAGGAGAGGGAATGGGCGGATTTCGCTGCGTGATGGCGGGCGTTTGCGGCGGCTCGGCGGCGGGCAAAACCACCGTGGCCCAGTCGCTCGCTTCGCGGCTTGCGCGATTTCACCCCACGGTGGTGGAGGTGGACCGTTACTATTACGACCGCGGCGCCCTTACCGGTGAGCAAAAGCGCGCCATAAATTACGACGAACCTGCCGCCATCGAATTTTCCCTGCTGGCGGCGAGCCTGGTACAACTCAAGCAGGGCCACGCCGTGGACGTCCCCGTGTACGACTACGCCACCCACGCCCTGCTTGCGCGGACGGACCGGCTTAAACCCTCGCGGCTGGTGATTGTGGAGGGCGTACTGCTGTTCAGCGACCCGGCCTGCCGCGCGCTGTTGGACTTTACCATTTTCGTCCAGGCCGACCGCGAGGAGCGCCTGCGCCGCCGCATCGCCCGCGACGCCGTTGATAGTATAATGTAAGCGGAACAAGGTGACCCCATGGCCATAGGCAGAATCCGCAAGGCGACGCGCCACATCGCCCGGTACCGGGAAATCTTCTCCACCCTTGTGCGCTATGGCCTGGCGGACTGGGCCAGCCGCGTGGACTATGAATTGGCCAAGGACCTTCTGCAGCGCCAGGCGCCCCCGGAACTGCTGTCCCTCTCCACCCCGGAGCGCATCCGCCGCGCGCTGATGGAGCTTGGCCCCACCTTTATAAAGTTCGGGCAGGTGCTTTCCGTCCGGCCCGACCTGGTGGGCGTGGCCCTGGCCGACGAACTGAAGCTTCTGCAGACCAGCGTGACGCCCGATCCCCCTTTCGAGGTGGAGCGGATCATCGAGGCCGGGCTGGGCAAGCCGTTGCGCGAGATATTCTCCAGCTTCGAGCCGGAGCCGGTGGCCTCCGCCTCCATCGGCCAAGTGCACCGCGCCTGGCTTTTGACCGGCGAGAAAGTCGCCGTCAAGGTTCGCCACCGCGACATCGTCCAAATGGTGAATACGGATGTGGAAATCCTCGCGGATCTGGCGGGGCTGGTGGAGGATTACGTCGAGGAGTCGCGCAACTACCGTCCGCGCGAAACGGTGGCGCAGTTCGCCCGCACCATCAAGCGCGAGATGGACTTCAACCGCGAGGCGCGCAACATCCGCAACCTCGCCGAGGATCTGGCCGGCGAGGAAGGGCTTAAAATCCCCGCCGTGTACGAGGATCTGTGCGACAGCGCGGTGCTGGTGATGGAATGGATGGACGGCACGCCGCTGACCCGCGTGGGTGAGTTGAACCTTTCGCCCGATGAAACGCGCGACATCGCGCGGCGGGGCGCCTCCTTGTACCTGAAAATGATTTTCGTCAACGGCTACTACCACGCCGACCCGCATCCCGGCAACATCCTGGTCCTGCCGGACGGCAGCCTGACGCTCTTGGACTTTGGCATGATGGGCCGCCTGTCCACCCGGATGCGCGAATACGTGGAGGACCTGGCCGGCGCCATCATCTCGCGCGACAGCGAGCGCATCACCCGCGTCATCGTCAAGGCCGGTGAGACGCCCCAGAACCTGGACGAAACGGCCCTGGGGCTGGACATGACGGAGTTCATCGCCTATTACGGCAGCATGCCGCTTTCCAAGATACGCCTGTTCGAAGCGCTCAACGAAATGGTGGGCGTCATCCACCGCCACCACATCACGCTTCAGGCGGAGATCATGATGCTCATCAAGACGCTGGTCACCCTGGACGGCACCGCGCGCTCGCTGGCGGCGGATTTCAACGTGCTCTCGCTGATCAGCCCGTACCACGAGCGCCTCGGCGGCGCCGGGGCCTACCTGCGGCGGCGGCTGACCCGCGCCTCGCGGTTCTACGACGAAATCGCCGTCTTCGCCGATACCGCGCCCCCCGCCCTGGCGGACATCATCGAGCGGCTGCGGCGCGGCACGTTTGAAGTCCACATGGAACACCGGGGGCTGGAGCATTCGGCCAACCGGCTGGTGTTCGGCATCCTTACGGCGGCGCTGTTCGTCGGTTCGGCGCTGCTGTTAAGCTTCAAGGTGCCGCCGACCCTGCTGGGGCTGTCGGTGCTGGGGTTGTTGGGTTTCGCGGGTTCGTTGTTCATGGGGGTACGGATCCTGTGGGCCATCATGGTATCCGGCAGGCTTGAATAAACCTTAACGGACAGGAGAGAGGGTTATGTTCGAAACCATCAGGAACGCGGCGAAAATAGGGCTGGGAGCCATCTCGCTCTCCCACGAAAGCCTGCGCGCGCTCATTGACGAGATGACCGAGTTGGGCAAGATCAGCCGCGAGGAGGGCGAACGGTTGTACGCGGAACTGGAAAAAGCCAGCGACGAGTACCGCGCGCGGCTCAGCGAAAAGATGGACGAGGCGGTGAACAAGGCGTTGGACGCCACGCGGCTGGCCAAACGGGCCGAAGTGGATACGCTCAAGCGGCAGCTTGCGGATTTGCAGACGCGGGTGGCCGCCAAGAAGGCGGCGAAAAAACCGGCCAAGAAACCGGCGGCGAAGAAAAAAGCGAAAAAGAAGAAATAGCGTCCGCCCGCCGCCGTGCGCCCCGAGTTATGGCTGTTGGGCGCCCTGTGGACCGTCTGGTGCGCGGGGCACAGCCTGCTGGCGGCGATCTCCGCGCGCCGCGCCATCAAGGCGCGGCTGGGCGGACTGGAGCGCTGGTACCGCCTTGGCTACAACCTTTTCGCCGCGCTCACCATGGCGCCGGTGGTGGCGCTGGAAAAATGGTGGGCCGCCGCCCCGCCCGCCGGCTGGGGCCTATGGGAGCCGTTGCGCATGGCGCTGTTCTGGGGCGCCGCGGCGGCGTTTATCTGGGTAATGCGCGCCTACGAATGGGGAACCTTCAGCGGCCTTTCAGGGGACGACCCCGACGGCGCCGCGGACACCGCGCGCCTTAAAACCGATGGGCCGTTAGCCTACTCCCGCCATCCCCTGTACGCCCTTGGTTTTGTCCTGCTCTGGACGCGCCCGCTGGCGGACACCTCGATAGTCACCAGCGTTCTTTTGACGGCCTACCTTGTCATCGGGGCGTGGCTGGAGGAACGAAAGCTGGTCATCCGCTTCGGCGCGGTGTATGAGGCTTACCGGCGCCGCACGCCGATGTTTTTCCCCTGGCCTAAGCGCGGCTAGTCCTCGAACGCGCCGTTGAGCCGCAGCGCCTCATTCACCAGCCCGGCCATGGTGTCCACCGGCATCCGCGCGTTGTTGAAGATCATGTGGTACAGGTCCGGGTTGTTCGCGTTCATCCCGGTGAAGTCCGCGATGAACCCGTCGCGCAGCCCCTGTTTGGAAAGGATGGTGTGCTCCGCCTCGGCTTCGGTGAGGTTGTACAACCGCCGCAGCCGCGCCACGCGCCACCGTTGCGGCGCGATCACTCGCACGTGCGCCGCCCGGAACTTGCGCGGGTCCAACGATCCGGACAGTATCTGCCCCGCCGTTCCCACGATCACGCAGTTGCCCCGGCTGACAAGGCTAAGAACCAGGTCGCGCATCCGTTCGAACACCTGCGACGACTGCGATTGAAGGTACTTGGGCACCAAAGCGTCTATGAACCAGTCCCGGAACTTCCAACGCCCCTGGGTGATGTTGTCAAGCATTTCCCTGGTGATCTGTTCGTTCGTCAGCATCTGGTCAATCATCTCGTGGGTGAACATGCTCCACGGAGCCGCGCCGCGCCGCGCGTTGAGCTTTTCGGCGAGCGCCACGGCCAGTTGGTAGCCCTCGCACCCATACTCGCGGGAGATGGTGACGAAATGCACAGGCCGCGCGGCGTTCTTGCGCAGTTCCTCCTCGCGCCGGGCCAGCCAGTCGCGATAGAAGGAAAGGTCCAGTCCAGGACGCGAAGGTCGGACAAATTCGGCCATGTCTCCCGCCTTTCTTCAGGTCAAGGTCGCTTATGGCCCATTATACCCCAGGCGCCCTTATGGCAAAGTCTCCAGCGTTTGCCGCAGCCGCTCGCCGTCCTTGAAATCCTCCGCCATCAGCGTATTCCCGGCGGCGTCCAACACCACCGTTGTGCCCATGGTGGCCCCGAACCGCTCCCGCATCCCTATTCCCGCGTCCACCGCCACGGTAAAGCCCGCGTTGAGCCATCCAGACTCCTGGGCGGCCTGCCGCGCCTGCGCGGGTGTGGCGGAAACATAGTCCAGCAACACAAACGCCACCTGCGGCCATGCGGCCAGGAACCGCGCCTGCATGTTCGACTGGTGCCCGTCGCACACGGGGCACCACATGGTGAAGTACAAAACCGCCGCCTTGCGGCCGGCCAACAGCTCATCAAGCGTCATCGCCGCGCCATCCGCCGTCATAAAAGTCAACGGCGCCGCGGCGGCGGTGGGCGCGGGGGCGCCGCGCACGTCGCTTCCCGAAGGATTAAGGTCGTCGGCCATCGGCCCGCATCCGGCCAGCGCCAGCGCCAACACCAGGGCCGCCGCAAACTTGTTACCAGAGCACATGGCTCACCCCCAGCGAGTAAATGTCGGTTGAAGGAAAGTTTTCGCCCCAGCCGTCCAGCCGGGGCGCGCGGTTGAACCCGAAACGCGCCACCCAGGCGCCGTCCAGCGAAGTCCACGCCAGCGTCACCCCCACCGCCCTGCGCGCCACGCTGGACGAGGGAACCGCGGCGCCGTCAATGGTGGCCGCGCCTTCCGCAAGGTCGCTGTACGCCACGGTGGCGGTCAAGTCGCCCATGCCGGGCGCGTAGTGGGTATAGCCGCCCGACAGGCTCCACGAACGCCGGTCGCCCAGGCGCTTGGTGTATGGGGCCACGTAGTCGCCGTACTCGCGGTTCACGGGCCGTTCGCGATGGATCCCGTAGGAGTACGAAAAGCCCACCGACCACGGGAACACCGTCTTTTCCACCAGCAGCGCCGCGTCGAGCCGGTAGAAACCGCGCCCGGTGATGTCGTAGCTGCTGGCCGCGCCGTCAAAGGGGGAGACGCCGGTGGGTATCACCAGCCCTCCGCCCAGATACACCGCCGGAACCAGGTCGCGCCACGACTCCACCTGGTACACGCAGGTAATGTTGTCGAACGCCTCGTACCAGACGTTGGCCGTCACGTCGCCGATACCCTGCGACGATGAGGACTCGTTGGCGTAACGGTTGTCGTTCATCACCACCGGCGCCAGAAGGCCGGCCTGCCAGTTATCCCCCAGCCGCCGCGCGTAGCCAACCGAAAGCCGCGCCTGCGACAACGCCGATCCGGGCGGATCGGCCACGTGCGCCCCCGCGCCGTTCCAGTAGCCGTCGTAGGTTTCAAGGTCAATGGAGGCCGCCGCCACGGCGGCGGCGAATTTTGGAATCACCAGCGGCGACGCCGCGCCGCCCCCGCAACAGGAGGCGGCGCGGGCGTCTCCGCGCGTACACAGGATCAGCGCGGCGGCGATCAACACCGCCGCGAACCAACGCGCGAAGTTCATGACGTTTCCCCGCTACATGGCGCTCATGCCGCCGGGCGTCACGGTAAACGTCCCGTAGCCGTTGGCACCGGAAGCCGCCGCTCCGTCGGTGGTGTACTGGGTCCCGTTGACCGTCAGGCGGACGTACACCGTCCCCGCCATGCCGTCGCGTAACCCCGTCACCGCCGCTTCGTACACGCCGCCGCCCTTGGCGGTCATGGCGCTCCATGTCACCGCGTCGGTGGAGACTTCCACCGCCACGCTGTTGACCGTCCAGTTGGCGCCCGTGTCATCGGGCAGAGTCATGCCCCCGGTCACCCCCGGCATGGTCATCAGGTCCTGCAGCACAGCCGCGAACACGCTGAAGGTGTACGAGCCGCCGGAACCTTCCAGCCCGTTGTGGAACAGGTACCATGACCGCGCCGTCGCCACGCCCATCCGCAGGTACTTGTCGGAGGCCAGTTTGAGGGTGGCCCGCGCCGTGTCGCCCATGGACATGGTCACATCGGGGTTGAACACCGCCGCCTCGCCGTTGACCATGATGTGCAGATGCCACTCGCCAAGGCTCTGCCCGTTCATGGACGCGGCCATAAGGTAATACACCGCGCCGGAATAGGTTCCGTCGCCGTTGTCGGTCAACGCGCCCACGGGGGTGGTGTGGTTCATGCCGTCGTTCATGTGCATCTCCGGCTCGATGGTCACGGTGGCGCCGGAGACATGGGCGCCGTTCGTCAGGCGGGTGATTTCCAGCATGAACTGGTTCTTCCCCGTCACCGGAGCGGTGGATGAATAGTAGGTGATGTTGTAGGAAGTGGAGGTGGCCGAATCGGTGAATACCATCATGGCCTGCGGAATGGTAACGGAAGACGAAGTTGACGAACCGCAGGCGGCCAAGTTCAAGGCCAACGCCGCGGCGCAGAAATATGCCGATGTACGCATACGAATCCTCTTTGGACAAAGTCCGGTTGCCGTTGGCGCGGCGGGGCGCAGGGACACCCATCCCCCGCCTTACCGCGCGATGTGGGAAAAAAGAGGATTACGCCCGGGGAGGATGGAAATGCGGCTGGCCGCCGCGCGAAACAAACGCGGCGGCGGTGGTAGAGAAGGGGATGGGGTCAAGCCGCGGCATGGCCACGGCTAGTTCCTCGCCCAGCGCCGCTTCCGGCGCGGGGAACGCCGTGCCGCCATCCGGCATGAACGGCATGTGCGCGCAGGAACGCAGACAGCAGCCCTGCATGGCGGAATGGTCGCGCATCGGGCAAAGGCCATAGCGTGAACCCAGTCCGCAGGGCTGGCCGCCGGTGTGGTTCTCCACCGCCACCGCCAATTCAGTGTCCACGGGAATGGCCTCCGGCGCGGCATGGGCGGAATGGCCATGCGGCTCATGGCCCCCAGTCATGGCCATGTGGTCATGCTGATGTTCCTGCGCCCAAGCGCCCGGCGCCAGCCACAACGCGGCCGCCATGGCGAACATAATCGCTCGATACACGTTTCCCCTCATATCGCCAGCCTAACGGTGAGTCTGGGGAAAAGTCAAGGATGACGGTCATACCTGCCCCTCCAAGGTGGTGGAATAGTTGACGCGCGCACCCTACCCGCCCGATGCTATAGGTATAAACGGGAGGCGGGTATGGCGAAAAAAGTGGCGATCTCATCCATAGCGGTGTTCATCGTGTGGTCATTGATGGATTACGTGATTCACGGGATCATCCTCAACCCCACATATCTGCAAACCGCAAGCCTGTGGCGGCCCATGGAGGAAATGATCATGTGGCCGATTTACCTGGCCACCGCGGTGACGGCGGTGGCGTTCTGCGCGATCTATGGCTGGCTGGTGAATCCCAAGAGCCTGACGGCGGGGCTTGCGCTGGGGACACTGTTTGGCGCCGCGTCGGGAGTTTCGATGGGGGCCGGCACATGGGCGATGATGCCGATTCCGGAATTCATGGCGATGGTCTGGACGTTGGGCCTACTGATCGAGTTCATCACCGCGGGACTGGTGGTTGGCGCGTTGATCAAAGACTAATAGGCCGCGCCCCTGGGCTTTGTAGGGGCGGTTCGCGAACCGCCCCTACCACAACCGCGCGCCTACATCATTTCTAATACCGGTAATGGTCCGATTTATACGGGCCGTCCTGCGCCACGCCAATATAACCGGCCTGCTCCTTGTTCAACACCGTCAGCTTGGCGCCGATGCGGGCCAGATGCAGCCGCGCCACTTCCTCGTCAAGCCGTTTGGGCAGCGTATAGACGCCCACTTCCCACTTTTTCGTCCACAGGTCAATCTGCGCCAGCGTCTGGTTGGTGAAGCTGTTGCTCATCACGAACGACGGATGTCCCGTGGCGCAGCCCAGGTTCACCAGGCGCCCTTCGGCCAGAAGAAATATCGCGTGGCCATCGTCGAACTCGTACCGGTCCACCTGCGGCTTGATGTTCACGCAGCGCGCGCCCTTGTAGGCTTGCAGCGCGTTGACCTCGATCTCGTTGTCGAAATGGCCGATGTTGCAGACGATGGCCTGGTCTTTCATCTTCTTCATGTGCGCCAGCGTGATGATGTCGCGGTTGCCGGTGGCGGTGACGTAGATGTCGGCATGGGGCAGCGCGTCCTCCACGGTGGTGACGCGATAGCCCTCCATGGAGGCTTGCAGGGCGCAGATAGGGTCAATCTCCGTCACCCACACCGTGGCGCCCATGCCGCGCAACGCCTGGGCGCAGCCTTTGCCCACATCGCCATAGCCGCACACCAGGGCCACCTTGCCGGCGATCATCACGTCGGTGGCGCGCTTGATGCCGTCTATCAGCGACTCGCGGCAGCCGTACAGGTTGTCGAACTTGGACTTGGTGACGCTGTCGTTGACGTTGATGGCGGGCACGAGCAGCTCGCCCTTTTCCATCATCTGATAGAGGCGGTGGACGCCGGTGGTGGTTTCCTCGGAGACGCCGCGCCACTCCTTCACCGCGCGCGTCCAGAACGTGGCGTCCTCCTTGAGGCGGCGTTTGAGCACGCTGTTGACGATGGCCAGTTCCTTGTTGTCGGTTGGTTCATCGAGGATTTTGGGATTCTTCTCGGCGGCGCAACCCCGGTGCATCAGCAGCGTCGCGTCGCCGCCGTCGTCCACGATCAACTGCGGCCCCTTGCCCTCCGGAAAAGTGAGCGCCATCAGCGTGTAGTCCCAGTATTCTTCCAGCGACTCACCCTTGTAGGCGAACACGGGGACGCCGGAGGCCGCGATGGCCGCCGCCGCGTGATCCTGGGTGGAGAAGATGTTGCACGAGGCCCAGCGCACGTCCGCGCCCAGCGCGGTGAGGGTTTCGATGAGCACGGCGGTCTGGATGGTCATGTGCAGGCTGCCGGAGACGCGCGCGCCTTTCAGCGGTTTTTGGGGGCCGTATTTCTCGCGCGTGGCCATAAGGCCCGGCATTTCCTTCTCGGCGATTTCGATCTCCTTGCGGCCAAAGTCCGCCTGGGTAATGTCCTTCACGATGTAATCGGTTTTCGTTTCCGTCATGGTCGCCACGTCATTCACTCCTTGGTTATGGCTCGATTTCATAGAGCGTCACCTTCGTTGGTATGAAGGTCAAATCCACTTCAAGCGGCCCCTTAAGGCGCGCCTCCACGCCGGCCACCGTGGCCGCATCCGCCAGGATCACGCCTTCGGGATGGCGGGCGCCAAGCTCCAGCATCCTAAAGGCTATATTTACCGGATCGCCCAGTATGTCCGGCCTGCGGTAGTCCGGGTGCCCCATGGCCCCCAGATAGATTTCGCCGGTGGCCAGCGCGACCACCTGTTTTTCGGACACCGCGCGGGCCGCGGCGCGGGCCGCCTCCGCCGCGCGTTCCCTGTGCCGCGCGCCGGAAAAGAAGCATAGCACGCCGTCGCCCGTCTGTTTCACCGGCACACCGTCGTGGCGCGTCACCGTTTCGGTAAGCGTATAGTACAACCCGTTTGCCCAGGCGGCCAGTTCGCGCGGCGGAACATCGCGCGAGCGCGCCGCGTAACCGGCCACGCTGGAGACGAACACCGTCGCCTCGAACACATCGCGCGCCTCGCCATGCAGACCAAGCAGCCAGTCCACGGACGTATCCAAAAGCCGCGCAAGCTGGCCCAACAGCGCGATGTCGGGCGCGTTCTCACCCCGCTCCCATTTGGAGACGGCCTGCGCGCTGACTTGTAAAGCGCGGGCCACGTCGGCCTGGGTCAGGCCACGTTCCTCGCGCCGGGCGCGCACCCGTTGGCCAAGCTCGTCCAGTTTCAACGCAGCCCTCCTGACTGCCATTCACTATAAGAGAATCGCGCTGTCACCACAATGGCGCGGTGGTTGGGTCAAGTGGCGGAGATGTTGAGGCGTTTGTTTCGGAGTCATGTTATTGAAAATGTAAATCATCCCCATCATCCCCCTCCCTCTCTGCTACGATACATTGCAGGGAGGGCGGACGCGATATGCCCATTCGGCGGACAAAAGACTTCACCCGCGGGTTCATTTATTTTTTCCGCGGGCTGAAACTCATCTTCACCCGGCTGGGTCTGTTCAAATACGCCGCCATGCCGCTGGTGGTCAACATCCTGCTGATCACCGGATTTTTCCTGTCGTTTAACACGCTGACGTTGTACTTGTCCGATTGGATATTCACCCAGGGCGACGCCGCATGGTACTGGGTGGCGGCGAAAGGTATATTCGCCCTGCTGATGTTCCTCATCTCGCTGTTCGCGGCGCTGTTCGCGTTTGTTTCCGTGGGGCTGATCGTCGCCGGGCCGTTCAATGACCTGCTTGCCGCCGCCGTGGAGCGCAAGCTGACCGGCGCCGTGCGCGATACGGGGGAAACGCTTGCCGCCACGCTGTTTCGCGCGTTTAAAAACGAGTCGCGCAAGGTGGCGGTGTTCCTGACCATCCAGGGCGCGCTGTTGGCGTTGAACCTTATACCGGTGGCGGGCAGCGCGCTGTACCTGGTTCTTAATCCGCTGTTCATCGCGTATGTGATGGCCTACGAGTTCACCGGCTACGCCCTGGACCGGCGCGGGCTGGCCTTCGCCGAAAAACAGGGCTACCTTTTGAACCGTTCCGCCCTGACCTTCGGGTTCGGCGCGGCGGTGGGTTTGACAATGATGGTTCCCCTGCTTCATTTTCTGCTTATGCCCGCGGCGGCGGCGGGCGGGACGTTATTGATCATCGAGCGGGAGGCGGAGGAAACCGCCCCTGCCGCGCGCAAGGAGTAAACGTATGGACGCCCCATTCAAGAAAGAAACCTTCCGGTTCTATTTTTCATTCAACGACCCCTACAGTTTTCTGATCACTCCCGCCGTCCTTGGGTTGGCGAAAGATTACCGGGTGGATATTGAGTACTTGCCGTTGACACAGTACGACAGCGCGGGCCTTTTCTCACCGGACGCCGCCCAGGCCGCCTACTGGCGTGAGGACATCGCCCGTTTCGCTAAAAAGGCGGGCCGAACGTTAAATTTCATGGACGCGCCGCAGGACTCCTCCGGTGTCTGCCGCGCCAAGTGGCTGGCGGATGAAAAAATGGTGGGCGTCAAACTTATCAACCTCGTCTTCGCCATGCGGTGGGTCAACGGAAAGGACATATCCAGCGCTACGGACGCGGCGGCGGGGCTGGCTTTCCTCGAATTGGACGGCGCGGCGCTGGCGGACGCCTTCTCCGGCGCCGCGTATCAACTCGCACAAGACAAGGCCGAGGATATGGCGGACGCCGACGGCGTGATCGGCGTCCCCTTCTTCGTGTTCCGGGGCCAAAAGTTTTACGGCGCGGACCGGATCGAGGCGCTTGAGGGAACCCTGAAAAACGATCCCAACCTTATTATCCATCACGACGCCGCATACAGCGTCATCAAACCGGAGGAATTGGCCGCGCGGCTGGCCGAAGGCAAACCGGCGCTGGTGCTGGACGTGCGTATCCCCAAGGATTTTGGAGCGGGGCACATCCCCGGCGCCAACTGCCTGCCCGCCAAAATCGTCCACCGCAACCTGGAGCGGCTGGAACGCGAGTGGACCATCATCGTGGTGGACGACGGCGGCGTGGACGCCAACGAAACCGCCTTCATGCTCTCTTCGCGCGGGTATCGCAACGTCTCCGTGCTTTCCGGCGGCATAAGGGCGTGGAAAGGCCCGTTGGAAAAGGGGCTCGACACGTGGCACGACAAACTCAAGGGAAAGTGACACCACCCGGCGGCCACCGCTTTCTTTTGCTCCCCCGAGGCTCGGGGGAGTCCGCCGAAGGCGGGAGGGGGTTCTTTTTCCCAATAGGGATACGGCGCTCCTTGCCCCTACCATGGCGCGCGGCTTTGATGGGCGCCGTCATAATTGCCCTTTGCTTCCCCATCCCCGCCGCCGCGCAAACCTACACCATCCCCTATGTGGAAGGTGGCGTGCGGCCCGTTGTCACCGTATCCATTGACGGCGCGCCCGCCCGGATGCTGGTGGACACCGGCTCGCGGTTCGTGGCGCTATCCGGCGCCCGCGCCAAGGCGCAAGACGCGCCGCGCTACCCCGTGGCCGCCGCCACGGGCCTGGTTATGGCGCGCTTGGTGACCTTTTCCCGGGTAGAGGCGGGCGGCGCTGTCAGCGAGATGGTGGAGGGCGCCCTACTGGACGCGGCCCCCAATGGGGTGGACGGTCTGCTGGGGCAAAGTTTCCTTGCCGACTTCATCGTGACCCTCGACCCGGCCCGGCGCGTGATGGAATTGCGCGCGCCCGATGAGGAGCGCGACCACGCCGGACTCCACCCCCGCCGCTGGTGGACGGCCCGTTTCAACCGGTTCGGCGCGGCGCGGGAATTGTTCGAGGCGATGGCCGCCGCCTCGCCGCCCGGCTTATCCGCCGCGCGGACTCCCGGCGGCCTTACCCCGCGCGATGTGGCCAGGCTGCGCGACCATTACACCGCCTTGACCCGCGAGCTTGCCCGCATCGCGGACAACGCGCGTGTGCCGCCCGCATGGCGAGAAATCCGTTCGCAACCGCAACCCTTGGTAGTACAATAGCCCCATGAACGATAAGTCCCACGACGAACGGCGCAGGTCGCCGCGCATAGACGCGGCCGCCGGCGTTCGCGCCTATGTGATGCCCGAAGGCATGGGCGGCATGGCCTTCGAGGCGGACCTGGTTAATTACTCCAGCGAAGGCGCCCAATTCTCCGTCCCCGGCCCCATGGATCACAGCCTCCATGCGGGCGCCACCTTGAATATCCGCCCCCTAGCCTCAAATCCCGCATTCAGCGATGACCGCCACGCGGAGGTTATTTGGGTGTTCACCCAGGATAATGGCCTCACCCGCTTCGGCGTGGAGTATGTGGCACAGCGCGATTTTCCCGCGTGATTTGAAAATCGGCTATTATTTTTCCTATTATGCGAGTAGTCCATCAGATGATGAGATTGCTTCGCTTCGCTCGCAATAAAGGCTTGGAGGTTTGTCCTGGCTTGCAGCCCTCCTTTCACCGTTTACCCCGGCTTGAAAGGGCAAAGAAACCCCTACCTTAAATCCACCGTGTGGGTGCGGCCGGCGACGATGGAAACGCGGTCGGTGAACGGCTTGCGGCCCTTCATCTGCACATACACTAGGTGCGAGCCGGGCAGAAGGTCGGAAAGCTTTAGCGTCTCCTCGCGGTACTCGCGCCCGTCCACGAAAATTACGCTCTCGGCAGGGGCCTTGATGACCAAGGAGCCGCCGGTGGCGCCGGGGACCTCCGGTTCGGCGGCGGGCGCCTCGCCGCCGCTTTTTTCCAGCGCGGCGGTGATGACGGTGTTGTCCGAGACCTTGATGCTTTTCACATAAGGCGCATAGCCGTTTTTGGTGATCCTCAAGTCCTGCGCGCCGGCCCTGGTCTTCAGTTTGTTGATCGGGGTGAGGATCAAAAATTTGCCGTCCAGAAACACCTCGGCGGATTTAGGTTCCGTGGTGATGGTGAGATACCCCATCGCCGGGGCGGACGGCGCCGGTTCAACCGCCTTGACCATTTGCGCGGGGGCCGGGGCAGCGGGCTGTGCCGGCGCGGGAGCGGGTTTCGCCGCCACGGGCGCCGGGGCGGGCGCAGGCGGAGCCGCCGGAGCAACCGAAGCCGCAGGCGCCGTGGCCACCGCGACAGGCGCGGCTGGAGCCGCCGTTTCCGTTTTCACCGGTTCCGCCGGTTGTTCCACGGCCGCGACTTCAGCAGGTTCCTCCTTGCCGGAACCGCCGAACACCAGGTAGCCCACCAATCCCAACGCCACAACACCCGCCGCGGCGCCGCCGATGAGCATGGTATTGCCGCCGCTTTTGGGCGGCGTCACGGCAAGCCGCGGCGAACTGGCCTCGCGCGCCTTTTTGGCGTCCAGCGCCATGGTGGCGCCGTTGTCGCCGGGTGCGAACACGGCGGAGGCCGCGCCCGCGGGCGCAAGGCCCGTCACCTCCGCGTACAAAGCTTCAAGCGCGCGCAGATACTCGCCGCCGTTCTGGAACCGCTTATCGCGGTTCTTGGTCAGCCCTTTGGCGATGAAGGCGTCGAACGAGGTGGAAATCTCCGGGTTGAGCTTGGAGGGCGGAATCGGCTCCTCGTTCACCACCCGGTAAATCACCGTGGTGATGGTGTCGCCGGCGAATGGTTTTTCGCTGGTGAGCATTTCGTAAAAAATCGTGGTCAGCGCGAAAAAGTCGGAGCGCGCGTCCACCTTTTTCCCCTGCACCTGCTCCGGCGCCATGTAGTTGGGCGTGCCCAGGATGGTTCCCGACATGGTCAACGACGAGTCGCTGAAGCGCGCCAGGCCGAAGTCGGTCAGCTTGGGCACACCGTCCTGCGTGACCATGATGTTGGCCGGCTTTACGTCGCGGTGCACGATGTCACGCTTGTGGGCGTAATCCAGCCCCTCGGCGATCTGGCGGATGATCTTCACCTTGTCGGCCAGCGAGGGGAACAGGTCGTTCTCGATATAGTGGTCCAGCCCCTTGCCGTCAAGGAACTCCATGGCGATATAGACCACCTTGCCGTCCTTGGTGTCCTCCTCGCCCACGTCGTAGATGGTGACGATGTTCTGGTGCGATAGCTGCCCGGCGGATTGCGCCTCCACGTAAAAACGTTGCAGCGCCTGCTCGGCGTCGGCGGAACGGGACCCGGCCAGGTTGCGGATCACCTTGAGCGCCACAAGCCGGTTGATCTTAGGGTCGCGGCCTTTATAGACCACGCCCATGCCGCCGGCGCCCAATTCCTGCAGGATTTCAAACCTGCCCAGTTTCTTTAATTCCATCGTTTCGGGAACAAGTACGCTAACCCCAAAGATTCCGCCACCTTAGGATGGGCCACTTGGCCATCCGCCACATTAAGCCCA
>JACQZB010000022.1:20519-24838 GCA_016207925.1 Nitrospinota bacterium | reverse complement strand
CCGGAGGAGCGCGCCGCGGCGGGCAAGCCGCCGGAGGGGAATATCACGATCGCGGTCAGCTCCAACGGGGTGGAGTTGCTCCTGCGGGTGGCCGACGACGGGCGCGGGGTAAACGTCGCGCGGGTGCGCGAGGTGGCGGTGGAGCGCGGGTTCTACTCCAGCGACGCCGCCGCGCGGCTGACCGACCGCGAGGCGTTGAACATCCTGTTGCTGCCCGGATTTTCCACCGCCGAAAAAGTGACCGAGACCTCCGGGCGCGGGGTGGGGATGGACGTGCTGGCCGCCAGCGTGCGCGGGCTGGGCGGATCGCTGTCGCTGCGCAACGATCCGGGCAAGGGGCTGGCGATAGAGATCACCGTGCCGCTGACCTACACCACGCGCATCAAGCTGGGGCTGTCGCTGGCGGTGGGCGGGTCGGTGTTCCTGATCCCCGCCGAGCACGTGCGGGAGACTTTCCAGCCCAAGCGCGAGGCGGTCAGCACCGTGGAAGGCAAAGGCGAGGTGGTGATGCGCTGGGGGAAGATTTATCCCGTGGCGCGGCTGGGCCGCCTGTTCGGCGTCACGGCGCGGCGTGAAAATGTCTGGGATGCGCTGCTGGTTCTGGTAGAATCCAAGGACGCGGCCATCTGCCTGATGGTGGACGAAATCCTGGGTCAGCGGCAGATCGTGTACAAGCAGTTGACCGTCAAAACGCGCGAGCCGAACGCCTTTGAGGGCGTATCCATTCTCGATGGGGCGCGCATGGCGCTGATCTTAAGCGTGGACGGCGTGGTAAAGCAGTACCAGGAAGGGTCCGCGCCCCGCTCAAAAGGGAGTTCCTGATGGACAAGAAGCGCATTTTCGTGCTGCCCGGCGAAATCGCCATCACCAAGGAGCCGGCCATCATCTCCACGCTGCTCGGCTCCTGCGTGGCGGTGTGCCTGTTCAACCGCAGGCTCAAGTTCGGCGGCATGAACCACTACATGCTGCCCACCGGCAATAACAAGGAGATGCTGGGCAAGTACGGGGACTATTCCACCCGGCGCCTGCTGGATTCCATGCTCAAGGTGGACGCGGCCACGCAGAACATCGAGGCCAGCGTGTATGGCGGCGGCGCGGTGGTGGGGCACCTTAACACCGGGTTCGACATCGGGCGGCGAAACATTGAAATCGGGCTTTCGATCCTGGCCGAGTACGGCATCCCGATCAAGGAGCGCAAGACCGGCGGGGACAGCGGGGTGAAGATATTCTTCGACAACAACACCGGCGACATCCAGTTGCGCCTCATCGAAAAATCCGAACTGACCAAGCAGATCGAGGCGAAAAAACAGGACCTGGCGGGGCGCAAAATCCGTGTGCTGGTGGTGGACGACTCGGCCACGGTGCGCGCCCAAGCCGATCATCATCGCAAGCTCGGTGGCGCAAAAGGGGAGCAAGATGCGCCTGCGCGCCAGCGAGGTGGGCGCGGTGGACGTGGTGGACAAGGAAGACCTCAAGCTGTACCAGGGGCTGGACACCGTGCGCCGGGTGCTCACCGCCAAGGTGAAGATGGCCGCCTCCGTGCATGTGAAAAAGCGCGCCGCCGAGGACGTGGCGCACATCTGACCCGGGCCGCGCCGCTGTTGCGCTACCGCGCCCGCTTCTCCAGCCGGTCACGGATAAACGCAAGCGCTTCGTCCCTTCCGGTGAGATCACCAATAGCGCACACCTCCGCCAACTCCTCCAGCAAGCGGCCCACCAGCGGACCGGGGGCGAGGTTGAATTCCCGGATCAGCTCATCGCCGTCGAGCGGCGGCCGCGGCGGTTTGCGCTCCAGTTCTTTTCGCAGCGTAAGAATGCCCTGGGCGGCGCGGAGCTTTCGTTCGCGGCGTTCCGGGGTCATGGCGGGGCCGCGCGCGGCGTCCACGTCGGCCATGCCCAGCAGCAGTCCCGCGTCCGTCCAATCGCCAAGGTCGCACAGGTAGCGCCACATGGCGCGCCGGTCCAGTTCCGCGCCCGGCGACACTTTTGGTTTTCGCACGTGATGGAGGACCAACAGGCGCAGCCCCCGCTCCACGGCGCGCGGCAGCCGCAGGCGGCGGGCGGCGGCGCGGGCCATCGCCTCGCCGGCGGTTTCGTGTCTGTAAAAGGTGATCCGGCCCTGGATTTGGGCGCGCGTGGAGGGCTTGCCGGTGTCGTGCATGAGCGCGGCGAGCTTGGCCACCGAAAGGCGCGTTATGTCCGCCGCCACCGGCGCGTCCAGCCCGCGCAGGGCCAAGGGGGGATCCGCCGCCAGCGCCTCCATTACCTTGAGCGTTTCGAGCGTATGCTCGAACACGTCCAGATGATGCCGCTGGTTCTGGGTCACGCCGCGGCAGGCGTCCACTTCCGGGAGCAACGCGCCCAGGGCGCCGTCGCCCGCCATGCGTTCCACGGCGGCATGGGAACGGTGATGGCCGAGTATTTTCCAAAGTTCCCGCGTCACGCGCTCCGCCGCCACATCCGCCACACGCGGCGCCGCGGCGCGCAGGGCGTTTCGCGCGGCGTCAATGGGCAAGAGGTCCATCGTCAACATGATACGGTAGGCGCGGATCACGCGGGCGGGATCGTCCGTAAAGGCGCCCGGAGCGCATAAGCGCAACCGGCGCCGTTCAAGATCATCAAGGCCGCCCAGCGGATCGTATAAGGCCAGCCGGTCCGGTTCCACCTCCAGCGCCAGCGCGTTTACGGTGAAATCGCGGCGGCGCAGGTTGGCCTCGATGCTTTCGCCCACCGGCTCCAGGTCGGCGCCGTGGCCGCCGAGGGCGGCGCGGGTAATCTGGCGGACAGGATCAAGAGGGATAAGGGCGGCCTGTAAGGATCGCGCCCGGGCGAGCATGGCGTCAAGGGCGGCGGGCTGGGCGGCGAAGTCGAAATCGGCGGCGAGCCGGCCCTGCCAGGCGTCGCGCGGGGCGCCGCCCACGATCCATGCGCGCGCGCCGCTTTCGCGCGCGGCCCGGATCAGCGCGGTGGCCAGCGGATTGGCCGCAAGCGAGGCCGCGATGGTTTCGAGGATGGCTCCGGCGGCGCTCATGGGCGCATGGGGAAGGGCGGGCCGCTACATTTCCGGCACGGCGGCGAGGAAGTCCTTGTTGGAGTTGGTTTGCGTCATGCGGTCGAGCATGGCCTTGTACTTCTGGAATCCCTTGTCCTTGGCCAGGGCGCGCGCCAGGGTCCAGATTTTGCGAAGATCGGCGGGGGTCTGCAGCTTTTCCTCCTTGCGCGTGCCCGACAGGCCCAGGTTCACCGCCGGATAGACCCGTTCCTCGGCCAGCGTGCGGTCCAGGACGATCTCCGTGTTGCCGGTGCCCTTGAACTCCTTGAAGATCACCTCGTCCATGCGGCTGCCGGTGTCTATGAGGCAGGTGGCGATGATCGTCAGGCTGCCGCCATGCTCGATCTTGCGCGCGGCGCCGAAAAACTTGCGGGGGAACTGCAGGGCCTCCGCCGCCACGCCGCCGGAAAGGGTTTTGCCCTTGGTTGCGGTGGCCTTGTTAAACGCGCGGCCCATGCGGGTCAGCGAGTCCACGATCAGCGCCACGTCGTGGCCCGCCTCTACCAGCCGGGTGACGCGCTGCAAGGTAAGCTCGGAGAGGCGAAGCTGCTCGTTGAGCGGCGCGTCGAAACTGGTGGCGACCACTTCGCCGCCCACCACGCGGCGGAACTGGGTGACCTCCTCGGGGCGCTCATCAATGAGGAACACCATCAGATGCACGTTGGGGTGGTTGGCCTTGATCCCCTGGGCGATGTGCTCGAGTAGCGTGGTTTTGCCCGCCTTGGGCGGGGAGACGATCAGCGCGCGCTGCCCCTTGCCGATGGGGGTGAACAGGTCAATGACGCGGGTGGTCAGCGGTTCGCGTCCGGTTTCCAGCGTCAGCTTTTCGCAGGGGTCAATGACCGTGAGCTTGGTGAAAGGCTGGCGCGCCGCCACGGTGGCGGGCGGATGGCCATCCACTTTCTGGATGGACTCCACCGCCACGTTGGGCTGATTGCCGTTTTTGCGGCCGCCGGACCCCTCGATGAACATGCCGGTTTTGATGGAATACTTGCGGATAAGGTTTTGGCCCACATAGGGGTCGGTGGGGTCGGCGGCGAACCCGCGCCCCGCGGAACGCAAGAAACCAAACCCCTTGGTGGTGACGTCGAGGACGCCGGATACTTGCATAGTAGCGCTCATGGCTCTCCTGAAAGGTTGCCCCAGTGGCGCGGCGCGGCTCGACGGATGGGTTTCCGAAGGTATGGCGCGCCCGCGCGGATTAACGTGAATTCGCTTCGCTTCCGATGTGGATTCGCTACAAAGAAGCGTCAGACAATTACCACAA
>JACQZB010000022.1:0-20494 GCA_016207925.1 Nitrospinota bacterium | reverse complement strand
CTCAAAAAAGTATAACAGGCGGTTTTGCCGGGCGCCACATAAAAAAAGCGCCAATCCATTTGGCCGCGCGCCCGCTATATCTGGCGCCAGACGAACTCCACGGAGCCGAGCAGGCTGGACAGCGTGAGCGTAATCGGCCCTTGGGGCGCGGCGGCGCGGGGGTACTCCACCCGGTAAAACACGCGGAACGTGGGGTCGAAAGGAAGCGCGCCGAACCATGGCACGTCCTCGCGTTCGATTTTTTTAATGCTGGCCGGGCGCGCGGCGCCCGCGGGGGAGGCCAGTTCCACCGTCCAGCGGGCCTTCTCGCCGGCGAAGGCGTTCCATTGGGAGTCGGCGGTGTACACCGCGAGGTAGATCACGCACAGCGCGGCGTTTTCCTCCGTCTGGCGCGCGAGGGTTTGCTGGCGCGCGGCTTCGTCGAGGCGGCGCGCCTTGGCGGTTTCCTCCACCCACGCGGCGCGCAACGGCTGGCCGTTATAGATGGCGCCGGCGATAAGGATGGTGTCGAACCGGTCGTAAAGCTTGGCGGTCCGGGTCCATTGGGCGACTTCGTTTTCCAGAGGGGAGCCGAAGAGGCGGAAGCGTGACTCGCCGGCGCAGGAAACCAGCGCGGCGGCCAAAAGGGTTATGGCCAGGGGGGGGGCGAGACGTTTCATCGCAAGTACTCCTCCAGCGCCTTGATGCCCGCGAGTGTCATAAGCTTGCGCTTGGCCTCCTTCTCAAGCTGGCGGATGCGTTCGCGGGTAAGGCCCAACACGCCGCCGATCTGTTCGAGCGTCATCGGCGGCCCGTCAAACCCGAAGCGCAGCCGCAAGACTTTCTCCCCCCGCGCGTCGAGTCCGCCGAGGAGTTTTTCGATGTCGTGCCGCAGGCAGAGCTGGATGAAATCCTCCTCCACCGACGTCGCGGTTTCCGATTCTAGCATATCAATGAACTCGGTGGTGTCCTCGCCGCTCAAGGGAGTGTCCAGGCTCATGTAGTTGCGGTACACGCGCATGATGGTCAGCAGCGTTTCCTCCTTGATGCCCAGGGCGGCGGCCAACTCCTCGCGGGTGGGTTCGCGGGTAAGCTTTTGGGCGAGGTCCTCTATGGCGCGCGCCACCTTGAAGATCAGCCCCGCCTGCTTGGCCGGCAGGCGCACGATCCGGGCCTGGTCGGAAAGCGCCTGCAGGATGGACTGGCGGATCCACCAGACGGCGTAGGTGATGAACTTCACGCCGCGCTCCGGGTCAAAGCGGCGGGCGGCCTCCATAAGGCCGATGTTCCCCTCGTTGATAAGGTCGGTGAGCGACAGGCCCATGCCCTTGTAGCGGTGGGCCACCTTGACCACGTACTTGAGGTTGCGCTCCACCAGTTTGCCCAGCGCCGCGTCGGTTTTGGTCCGCGCCAGCGTGACCTCTTCTTCGCGGGTGAGGGGGTGGATGCCGCGTATGTCCTTTAGGTAGGCCTGCAGCGGGTTGACGTCCTCGTCACGCGGTGATCTGGGCATGTCATCATTCCCCGGGCGGGGCCGTCCGTTTCACAGGGATTTGCGTACCTCGTCCTTGATCTTCGGCGTCATCCGGCGCCAGTCCAGGATCAGCGGGGCCAGCTCGTACTCCAGGATGTCGGCGACGGTCACCCAGTCGCGCGCCTCCTGGCTTTCGCGCATGGCGCGGGTGACGTCCAGCAGCCGCTCCTCGCTTTGAGTGAAGCTCGCGTGGTGTCCTCGCCGCTCAAGGGAGTGTCCAGGCTCATGTAGTTGCGGTACACGCGCATGATGATCAGCAGCGTTTCCTCCTTGATGCCCAGGGCGGCGGCCTGTATTTCGTCGTCGGCCAGGGCGCGGTCGTTGACGTAGATTTCGTTGATGATCTCCTTGGGGCCAAAGCGCTCGCTGGCCACCTTTTCCACCAGCGCGGAAAGGTTTTCGATCCCCTCCAGCCCGATCTGGGCGGTTTCCCCGTTGATTTTGACTATCGTGGCCATGTTTCGCTTTGCTCCCTGGCTTGCCTGTCCCTTAAGTCTAACAATCTTTACCGCCGGAGCAAACGCTAATCGTACCGGCGTATTCCCGGAGGCGCCGGCAGTGGCGCGTCGCGCCGGTTGTAGGGGCGGTTCGCGACCCGCCCCTACTTTGAAGTGTTTGAAATTTGAACCGCAAGGCCCTTCGCTCCGCTCAGGGCGCCGGTAAAGGCATCTCACGCTTATTGTTGAAGTCCTGAGGCAAAGCCGAAGGACCTTGCCGCACGCTTTTCCAAAAATAATTCAAACTGACCCACTACCGCGGCCGGGGTCATTGTATTCGCGGCGGCCCCTATGGGATAATCTCCCGGTTTTAGGGCTGACATAGGGGTATAACCGCGCCGCGCGCGCATCGTACGGAATGTTGAGGCATGGCTGGAAATAAACTGAGAATCACCGAGTTGGCGCTTCGCGACGGGCACCAGTCGCTTTTGGCCACCCGCATGAAAACGGAGCACATGCTCCCCATCGCCGCCAAAATGGACAAGGTGGGCTACTGGTCCGTGGAGATGTGGGGCGGGGCCACGTTCGACTCGTGCATCCGGTTCCTCAACGAAGACCCGTGGGAGCGGGTGCGGCTGCTCAAGCGGCAGATGCCCAACACGCCGTTCCAGATGCTTCTGCGCGGGCAGAACCTGGTGGGCTACCGGCATTACGCCGACGATCTGGTGGAGAAATTCGTTGATCTGGCCTGCGCGGCGGGGATTGACGTGTTCCGCATTTTCGACGCGCTCAACGACCTTCGCAACCTTAAAACCTCCGTGGCGCGGGTCAAGAAAAACGGCAAGCACGCCCAGGGCGCCATGAGCTACACCACCAGCCCCGTTCACAGCACCCAGTTTTTCGTGGAATTGGCCTCGCGGCTGGAGGACATGGGGGTGGACACCATCTGCATAAAGGACATGGCGGGGCTGCTGGCGCCGGAACCCGCGGGCGAACTGGTGTCCAAGATCAAGGCGAAGGTGAAGGTTCCGCTGCATCTGCATACCCACACCACTTCCGGCCTGGCGCTGATGACGGTGATGAAGGCCATAGACGCGGGGGTGGACATCCTGGACACGGCTATAAGCTCGTTGTCCATGGGCACGTCGCACTCCCCCACGGAGACCATCGTGGCCGCCATGAAAGGCACGCCGCGCGACACGGGGCTGGACCTGGACCTGTTGGTGGAAATCTCCGAATACTTCAAGGGTGTGCGCGGTGAATACTCCGCGTTCGACACGGCGTTCTTGGGGGTGGATGTGAACATCCTCAAGTCGCAGGTGCCCGGCGGGATGATCTCCAACCTCGACTCGCCGCTAAAACAGCAGAACGCGCTGCACCGCCTGCCGGAAGTCCTCGAGGAGTTGCCGCGCTGCCGCAAGGACATGGGCTACCCGCCGCTGGTGACGCCCACCAGCCAGATCGTGGGGACGCAGGCCGTGCTCAACGTGCTGATGGGGCGCTACAAGGTTCTCTCCAAGGAATCGCGCGCGCTGGTGGAGGGCAACTACGGCCGCCTGCCGGGGACGGTGGATCCGGAGCTTCTGAAAACCGTGTGCGGCGACAAGGCGTGTGTCACCGTGCGTCCGGCGGACCTGTTGGCGCCGGAGTGGGACCGGCTCCGGGAAGAGGTCAAGGACAAGGCCACGCGCGACGAGGACGTGATCGTCTTCGCGCTGTTCCCGCAGGTGGCCGAGACGTACCTGAAAAAGCGGGGCACGCCCCCGGACGAAAAATTCAAGAAAGAAGCGGCCGCGCCCGCCGCCCCGGCCAAAGCGGCGGCCAATGCCTTCCACGTCACCGTCAACGGCAAGACCTACGACGTGCGGGTGGATGACTGGGACGCGGCCGTCCCCTCCGGCGCCGCGCGGGCGGCGGCTTCCAGCGCGCCCTCGCCGGACGCCGCGCCTCCGGGCGAGGGGCGGATGGTGGCCGCGCCGCTGGCGGGGGCCGTGTGGAAACTTACGCGCGGCGTGGGCGAGCATGTGGACGAGGGCGACGTGGTCATCATCCTCGAGGCGATGAAGATGGAAACCGACGTGGCGTGCCCCCATTCGGGCGTGATCCAGGCGATCCACGTCAAGGAAGGCGATAGGGTCAACCCCGGCGACCCGCTGTTGACGGTGGGGTGAGCCGGATTGAGGATAACCAGGAGGGACACATGAATCGCAGGGAATTGCTCATCGGAACCGGCGCCGCGGCGTTGGCGGCCCTTTCATCCACCGTGGCGGCGCGGGCCGCGCCCCAGGCCGACCCCCACGCGGGGCACAAGATGGCGGCGGCGGGGAACAAGTACGCGGCGGTCATAGCCGCTTCCATGGAATGCCAAAAGGTGGCCATGGAATGCGAGAATCACATCTACCAGACCTTCGCCGCGGGCGACACCTCGCTGGCCAAGTGCGCCGCGCTGATCGCCGAGATGCAGGCCATCTGCCACGCCACCGCCAAGGCCGCCAGCCTGGATTCCGCGCGCGCCAAGGCGCTGATCAAGGCGTGCATGGAATCCGGCCAGGATTGCGAGAAGGAGTGCCGCTCCCACGCCGCCAAGCACGACATCTGCCGCGTCACCGCCGACGCGTGCAAGAAGTGCGTCGAGGAGTGCAAAAAAGCGCTGGGGTAAAATATCCCGGACGCGGTACGGCTCCACGGGGAAACCGTGGAGCCGTTTTTTTATCTGCCCGTCATCATGGGGCCGCCCCGACCCATCATGCCCCCGTGGCCCCGTCCGCCGGTCTGCCAGTAGTCGGGCATCCCGTTCCCGTCGTCATCCACGTAGTTGGGGCCGTGCCAGACGGCGGTTTCGCCGTTCTGGGCGTAGTCGCATATCCCGTCGCCGTCCAGGTCCACATAGTCATGGCCGTAGCCCAGGTGGGCGAACATCTCCATGTAATCGTTAAGCCCGTTCATGTTCATGTCGCGGTAGGTCATACCGCCGTTCATGCCGTATTGGGAGTGGTTTTCCTGCCAGTAGTCGCACACGCCGTCATTGTCGGCGTCAACCCAGCCGGGGCCGTGCCAGGTTGGCGAGCCGTTCTGGGCGTAGTCGCAGATGCCGTCGCCGTCGTTATCCACGAAGGCGTGCGCGGCGCCGCCGATGCCGGACATGCGCGCCCCCGCCGAGCCGGGGTCGTGCGTGGCGCTTTGATAGTAGTCGTTGATCCCGTCGCCGTTGCCGTCCAGGAACATGGGGTAAATCGCGGTGGTGGACGAAGCGGCGGTGGTGGTGGACGAGCCGCACGATGGCATTAGCGCAAGCCCCATGGCCAGAAATGCGGCCAAGGCGATGGTTGCGGCGGTGACGGTGTGACGCATGATGGTACTCCTTATATGTGGCCAAGGAGGGGGCTTGGCGGTTACTTTGTATAATATAGGACGCGGGAGGGGAAAAAGGGATTCCAGGCAAAAAAAAATCAGCCGCGCGGCGTGATGGTCAGCTTGCCCGGCTTGCGCCCGGTGTAGGTTTGAATGGCGGAACCGATCACCGCGGTCAACTCCCGTCCGTTTTGGCCGCCCGCGGGTTTTTGCTCCGGCGCGGGGGCGCGGTGGGGCAGCAGCCGGTCGAGGACGACGATAAGGAAATACAGAACCCCCAGCACAATGAAAATGACAATCATGCTGATGAAGGTGACAATCAGCGAGGCCCAGATCAGATCAAACATGGTTTAACCCCAGATGAAGATCGAGCGGACGAAATCCGCTCCCTTGCCGATCATCAACTCGGCGTGGCCGGGGGTCATCACCGCCGACTCGCCAAAGAGGGCCAACATGCAGCCCGCCGCCACGGCGGTGCCGATGACGCCGGCCACGTTCGGCCCCATGGCGTGCATCAAAAGGTAGTTGTGCGGATCGTACTCCTGGCCCACCTTCTGGCTGACCCGCGCCGCCATCGGCACCGCGGAGACGCCCGCCGAGCCGATGAGCGGATTGACCTTGCCGCCGGTGACGACGTTGAGCAGTTTACCCAGCAGCACGCCGCCCGCGGTGGCCGCGCCGAAGGCGAACAGGCCCAGACAGATGATCTTGAGTGTTTCCAGCCGCAAAAAGTTGTCCGCCGACATCGAGGAGCCGACGGAGAGCGCCAGGAAAATGGTGACGGTGTTGATCAGGTGCGTCTCCGAGGTATCGTGCAGCCGTTTGGTGACCCCGCATTCGCGGAACAGGTTGCCCAACATCAGCATTCCGATGAGCGCCCCCGCCGCGGGCAGCAGCAGCACGCAGACGATGGTGACCGCGATGGGGAAAATGATCCGCAACTCCCGGCTGACCGGCTTGAGCTGCTCCATGCGCACCTTGCGCTCCTTCTCCGTGGTCAGCCAGCGCATGATGGGCGGCTGGATGATGGGTACCAGCGACATGTAGGAGTAGGCCGCCACGGCTATGGGGCCGAGCAGTTCCGGCGCCAGCTTGTTGGTAAGAAAGATGGCCGTGGGGCCGTCCGCCCCGCCAATGATGCCGATGGCCGCCGCCTGCTTGAGCGAAAAACCCAGCGCCACGGCGGACACCAGCGTGATGTACACCCCGATCTGCGCCGCCGCGCCCAACAGCAGCGTCATGGGGTTGGCCAGCAAAGGGCCGAAATCGGTCAGCGCGCCCACGCCCAGGAAGATGAGCGGCGGCCATATCTCATGCCGAACGCCTTGGTAGAAGTAGTAGAGAAGGCCGCCTTCGTCACCGGAACCCATCATCGCCAGCGGCAGGTTCGCCATCAGGCACCCGAACCCGATGGGCAGCAGCAACAGCGGCTCGAACCCTTTTTCGATGGCCAGATACAACAGGCCCAGCGAGATGAGGATCATCATCACCTGGCCGCCGCCCAAGGCGGAAAGTCCGGTGGCGTTGAACAATTGAACCAGACCGCCGGATAGTGAAATCGTCTCTTCCATGCGCCGCTCCAAGTATGCGGGGGTCATTCCCCCAAACGCCGCGCGATTGTAGCACAAAGTCCCCACCGCCCTCTCCCCGGGGGGAGAGGTGGCGCTTTAGCGCCGGTGAGGGGGTTGAATAATATATTCACCCACCCCCACCCTGTCCTCTCCCTCCAGGGAGAGGGGAAATAATTTTCCCGCGTCGCGTTAGTTGGCGTGGGGACAATAGCAGGGTGTTGACAAACTCCGAATGCAATCATTGCGAGGAGCCGCAGGCGACGAAGCAATGACGGGAGAAGCGCCTTTTTCAGAAGTCGCGTCATATAAAACGAACGTTCATTTTATTGTTGACAACGGCGCGCGGGAGGAATATAAAAAACGATTATTCATTTTAATTGACGGGCGCCGGGCCTTCCGCCCGCCAGGGGAGAGCGTATGCCAAAGGTTTCCGAAAAACATCTGGCCGCCAGGAAACAGCAGATTTTCAGCGCGGCCACGCGGCAATTCTCGCGCCGCGGTTTCCACCAGACCTCCATCCAGGACATCTGCGACGAGGCGGGCCTGTCGGCGGGCGCGGTGTACCGCTACTTCAAGAACAAGGAAGACCTGATCACCCAGATCGCCCAGGAGAACCGCCAGCGCAACCTTACGCTGGTGGATGAGATTGATCGCGCCGAAAGCGCGCGGGAGAAAATGCGCCGGCTGGTAGAGACGTTTTTCGGGATGCTGGACAAGGACGGCTGTCCGGTGCGGATGGACATCGAACTGTGGGCGGAGGCGCTGTCCAATCCCCGGATCATGCGTATTGTGCGCCAGAGCCTCAACGGCCATCACGCGGCGTTCACGCGCATCGTGGAACAGGGGCAGCGCGACGGGGAGATCCGGCCGGACATCAAGCCGGAGGCGATGGCGCGGGTGATGATCTCGATGTTCACCGGCCTGCTGCTGCAAAAAGGGCTGCTCGGCGAGGTTGAAACGTGGGACTACGTGGACGTGCTCAACGCGATGAACGAGGCCGTGTTCACCGCCTTCGCCGCGCGCTAGGCGCGCTGGCGCTGGGGGCGTGGCTGGCCGCGTGGCCGGTCCACGCGCAAGAAGGCCCGGTGGAGCGGCTTACGCTTGCGCGAGCGGTAACGCTTGCGCTGGAGCGCAACACGGAGCTTTCCCTGGCCAGGGGCGAACAGGGCCGCGCGGCGGCGCAGGAACGCGAGGCGCTGGGCCTGGCGTTGCCCGACCTTACCCTGACCGGGCGCTACCAGCGCGAAGGCAAGAACCCGGAACTGGAGTTTTTCGGCCAGCGGTTCCGGCTCAAACCCGACGAAAGCTACGCGGTGAACGCCGAGCTTAACCAATACCTGTATTCCGGCGCCGTCTCCGCGGGGTGGCGGGCGGCGCAACGGGCCACCGCCGCCGCGGGACTGGGGCTGGAGGCGGCGCGCCAGGATGCCATCGCGCAGGTGGCCCAGCGCTTTTACCTGGCGCTGTACGCCCGCGAGGTGATCCGGGCGCACGAGGAGGCCGTGGCGCAGCTTGAGGAGCATCTGAAGGACTCGCGCGAGCGCGAAGCGGTGGGCTTGAACACTTCCTACGACACGCTGCGGTTCGAGTCGCGCCTGGCGGAGGCGCGCCCCGAACTGTTGGCCGCCCGCAACGATTACGCGCGGGTGAGCCTGGCGTTATTGGACCTTGCGGGGCTTGATCCGCTGGCGCAGGTGGAATTCGACGGCGCCTTGCCGTTGGATTCGCGCGGCGCGCCGCTGGATGAGGCGGTGGCCGCGGCCCTGGCCCGGCGGCCGGAACTGGCGGCCGCGGGGGAGCGGGTGGAAGTGGCGGACCGGATCGCCGACGCCACGGCCAGCGAACAGCTTCCCAGCGTTCAGGCGTTCGCGCGGTACAGCGCGTCCAACAACCCCGGCCTGGGCGACGTCAACCAGTGGCTGGACGACTGGAATGTGGGCCTGAAGCTGGAGATGAACCTGTTCGACGGGCGGGAGCGCTCCTCGCGCCTTGAGCGGCGCCGGGTGGAGGCGCGGATGGAGCGCGACCGGCGCGAGGCGGCCCGCCGCCGCGTGGTGATAGAGACGCGCGAGGCGCATGACGAGCTGGCGCGCGCGGCCCAGTTCGTCCGTTCGCAGGAGAAAAGCGTTGAGTACGCCCAGGAGACCTACCGCATCGCCCTCGCGGCGCGCGAGGAAGGCATGGTCACGCAATTGGAGTTGCTCGACGCGCAACTGGCGCTTACCCGCGCCCGGATCAACTACCACCGTTCGCTGTACGAGCGGGCGGTGGCGGGACTCAAACTTCGCCGCGCGATGGGTGTGATGGATGAAAACGTTGAATAAACCGTTGGCGGCGCTGACGGCGGCGCTTATGCTGGCCGGATGTTCCGGCGGGGATGGCGCCAACGCCGCCAAGGCCGAGCGCAAGGTGGTCAAGGTGAAAGTGGCCGCGCTGACGCCGCGCGACTTCTCGCAGCGCATGACGCTGGCCGGCGTGGCGCGCGCCGCCTACGAGGTGACCATCGCCAGCGAGGCGGCGGGCCGCGTGGAAAAACTGGGGTTCGACAAGGGCGACCGCGTGCGCGAGGGCCAGACGCTGGTGTGGCTGGATAGCGCCATGGCCACGGCGGAGTTGGCCCAGGCCCAGGCGGAACGCGACCTGGCGGCGCTGGAGTACCGCAAGCGCCAGGCGCTCGCGGAGAAAAACGCCAACGTCTCCCCCTTCGAGTTGGACAAGGCGCGCCTTACCCTGGCGCGGGCGGAGGCGGCGGTGGCGGCGCTCGCCGCGCGGCTGGACAAGTACACCATCCGGTTCAACGCCCTGCCGGACCGGACGTATCACGGGAAAATCGTGTTCCTCTCCCCGGAAGTGGACCGCCGCGCGCGGGTGTTCGAGGCCGAGGTGGAGATACCCAACGAGGACGGCGCCGCCTTGCCGGAGCTTTCGGCGAAGGTGACGTTCACCCGCAAAACGCTGCCGGACTCCATCCTGATTCCGCAGGACGCGGTGGTGGAGTTGCCGCAGGGCCACGCGGCGTTCGTGGTGGAGGGTAACGTGGCGCGCCAGCGCCGGGTGCGTATCGAGGACATGGCCGGCGCGCAGGCGCTGGTGGGCGAGGGGCTGGCCGCGGGCGACCGGCTGGTGGTGGCGGGACACCGCGAGCTTTCCGACGGCGACGCGGTGCTGGTGGTGGAGTAGGCCGTGCCGCCGCTTACCAACCTTTCCATCCGCCACTACATGGGCGTGTACGCGCTGGTGGTGGTCATCACCGTGGTGGGCGTGTACTCCTACGTGGCGCTGCCGCGCGAGGCGGACCCGGACATCACCATCCCCTTTGTCATCGTCACCACCACCTACACGGGCGTGTCCCCCTCCGACATGGAGACGCTGGTCACCCGCGAGCTGGAAAAAGAGATCAAGAACATCGCCAACATAAAGGAGATGCGCTCCTCCTCCAAGGAGGGCATCTCGGCCATCACGGTGGAGTTCGACCCCTCGGTGGACATAGACGAGGCGCTTCAGAAAGTGCGCGACAAGGTCAACATCGCCAAGGCCAACATCCCCGCCGACGCCGACGAGCCGCAGGTCAAGGAGATCAATTTCTCCGAACTGCCCATCATGCTGGTCAACGTCTCCGGCGAGTACGGCCTCACCCGGCTCAAGAAGGTGGCCGAGGACCTCAAGGACCAGATCGAGCAGATCCCCGGCATCCTCGAAGCGCAGCTTATCGGCGGACTGGAACGCGAGGTGCGGGTGGACGTGGACCCGGAGCGCCTGGTCTATTACCAGGTGAGCATGGGGGACATCATAGACATCATCCGCGACGAGAACGTCACCATCCCCGGCGGCGCGTTGGATGTGGGCGACTACAAGTACCTGGTGCGCGTGCCGGGCGAGTTCAAGGACCCGCTCAAGCTGCGCGACATCGTCATCAAGTCGGACAACCTGCGCCCCGTGTACCTGCGCGACGTGGCCCAGGTCAGCTTCGGCTACCAGGACCCCGCCTCGCTGGCGCGGCTCAACGGGGTGGAGTGCATCAGCATCTCCATCAAGAAGCGCGCCGGGGAGAACATTATCGAGGTCTCCGACGCGGTCAAGGCGCTGCTTGACCGCGAACTGCCCCGCCTGCCGGGAACGACGAAAATCTCCATCACCGCCGATACCAGCGAGATGACCCGCACGCTGATCTCCGACCTGGAGAACAACATCATCACGGGGCTGATACTGGTGGCTGGCGTGCTGTTTTTCTTCATGGGCCTCAAGGTGGCGGTGATGGTGGCGCTGGCGATCCCCTTCTCGATGATGATCTCCTTCGCCATCCTGCACGCGCTGGGGTTTTCGCTGAACATGGTGGTGCTGTTCTCGCTGACCCTGGCGCTGGGAATGCTGGTGGACAACGCCATCGTGATCGTGGAGAACATCTACCGCCACGCCCGCGAGGGGCTGCCCCCCGTCCAGGCGGCCATGACGGGCACGGCGGAGGTGGCCGGCGCGGTGACTTCCTCCACCCTGACCACCGTGGCGGCCTTTTTCCCGATGATGTTCTGGCCGGGCATCATGGGCGAGTTCATGACGTACCTGCCGTACACGGTGAGCATCACCCTGTCGGCGTCGCTGTTCGTGGCGCTGGTGATCAACCCCACGTTGTGCGCCACGCTCTTAAAGGTGGAGGCCGCGGGGCGCAAACTCGCGGACATGGAGGAGTCCGACCTGCCCGGTCCGCTGCGCCTGTACCGGCGCTTTCTGGTGTTCGCGGTGGCCCGCCGGGGCGCCACCTTTGGCGCGGCGGTGGCGTCGCTGGTGTTCGCCATCGGCCTGTATGCGGCGTTCGGGCACGGGGTGGAGTTTTTCCCCGCGGTGGAGCCGAGCAAGATATTCGTCAACATCGAGTCGCCCGCCGGCACGCGGCTGGAGGCAACCGACCGCTTCACCCGGGAACTCGAAAAACAGGTCCGCGCCCTGCCGGAGATAAAAACTTTCGTCACCAACGTGGGCGTGTCGCTGGGAACCTTTGACTTCGGCGGGCCGGGCGAGGCGGGGCCGAGCGACAAGGCGCGCATCGCGGTGGACTTCCTCGACCGCAAGGACAGGACGCTGTCCACCTACGATTCCATGAACCGTCTGCGCGACTACGCCGCGGGCATGGCGGGAGTCAACGTGCGCATCGAGCCGGCGGAAATGGGGCCGCCCACCGGCCCGCCGGTGAATATAGAGATTTCCGGCCGGGATTACGACGTTCTGGCCGGCCTCTCCCGCGAGGTGGAGGATACCCTGCGCAAAATCCCCGGCCTGGTGGACGTGGAGAACAACTACTCCATCGGGCGCCCGGAATTGCGGGTGGAGATTGACCGGGAGGACGCCGCCCGCTACGGCCTGCGCACCGTGAACGTGGCCAACGCCCTGCGCGCCGCCATCAACGGCCAGAAGGCCTCCACCTTCCGCGAAGGCAAGGACGAGTACGACATCCGCGTGCGCTTCGCCCGCGACCGGCGCGCCCGGATAGAGGACCTGCAAAGCTACTTCGTCCGGCACGAGGAAAAGGTCGCCTCGCTGACCTCCTTCGCGCAGATCACCACCGCGCCCGGATTTGGCGACATCGCCCACATTGACCAGCGCCGCGTGATCACCGTATCCTCCAAGGTCAAGAGCGGGCTTAACGAAAACGCCCTGCTCGCCCAGGCGCGCGAGGCCGTGGCCGGCCAGCTCAAAACCCCGGAGGGCTACCATATTGACTACACCGGCCAGAACAAGGAACAGGCCGAGGCCGAAACCTTTCTTACCAAGGCGTTCATCTCCGCCATCCTGCTGATCGGCTTTATCCTTGTGGTTCAGTTCAACTCCTTCACCATGCCGCTGATCATCCTGACCTCGGTGATCCTGTCGCTGGTGGGGGTATTCATCGGGCTTCTGATCACCGTCACCCCGTTTGGGATCATCATGACCGGCGTGGGGGTGATTAGCCTGGCCGGCGTGGTGGTCAACAACGCCATCGTGCTGCTGGATTACACCCAAAAGCTGCGCGAGCGCGGCATGGACAAAAGCCGCGCCATCATTACCGCGGGCATGACGCGCCTGCGCCCCGTGATGCTCACCGCCATCACCACCGTCCTGGGCCTGTTGCCCATGGCCACCAAGATTAGCTGGGACTTCAAGGAAATGGCGCTTATCACCAGTTCGGACACCGCGGACTGGTGGAACCCCATGGCCGTCGCGGTGGTGTTCGGCCTTGCCTTCGCCACGATCCTGACCCTGGTGGTGGTACCCACGATGTATTCGCTGCTGGACTCCATGGTCAGCCGGTTATGGGGCGCGCCCCTGACCCATGACGGCGTGGAACATAAAGGCGCGGCGCATCCCGCGATTCCCGCGTAGCCGACAGGGGGATTTCGCCGCCGCTGTCTGCCCTTAAAGGCGCGCGCCCATAGCATGGTAAGACCAGAGACATAATTTCTGCTGGCCCATGTCGCCACACCCATACATAAATCTATTGACATATATGCTAGTCAACATTAAGATGTTTTGAAGCGCCAGCTTCGCTATATGAGTATGTGTTGATAATGCTTTTCTTTACAAGGTGATACGACGTGATGCCCGCCGATCAGCTTATCGTCAGTATGTTCGTGGCTCAAGAGTCGCCGGTGGCGCCCCAACTTTCCGTGGTGGACATGGTGACGCATACGGGATTGGTGGGAAAAGGTGTATTGGTGACGCTGCTGGTTTTTTCCGTGGTGTCCTGGGCGATTGTGTTTCACAAGCTGCGCCTATTCGGGCGGATACAAGGCGAGACGGACGGTTTCCAGGATGTATTCAGGAAGCGGGGGCAATTGGAGAATGTGTATAACTACGCCAAGAAACTCCGCAATTGCCCCATGGCACGGGTGTTTTTGGCCGGCTACATAGAATTGGCGGCCCAGTTCCGCATTTCCTCTTCCGAGCAGCAGACTGGCGAGCCGGAAGGGTTATTGCTCGAAAAGCTGGATTCGGTCAGCCGCGCGCTGGAGCGGGCCACGGCGCAGGAGGTGACCAAGATGGAGCGGTGGCTGATTTTCCTGGGCACCACCGGCTCGGTGACGCCGTTCATCGGGCTGTTCGGGACGGTGTGGGGGGTGATGACCGCCTTTTCCGGCATCGGGATGAAAGGGCAGGCGAGCATCGCCGTGGTGGCGCCGGGCATCGCCGAGGCGCTGATCGCCACCGCCGCGGGGCTGTTCACCGCCGTGCCCGCGGTGATCGCGTACAACTACTTCGTGTATCAGGTGAAGATCAAGGCCACGGACCTGGACAACTTTTCGCTGGACATGCTTTCTTTCATTGACCGGGTGTACATCCGGCGCTCGTCATGATGATCCAGGACACCGGCGGCAAGCGGTTCCGGCGCAAGGCGGCCACCGCGCTCACGGAGATCAACGTCACCCCGTTTGTGGACGTGATGCTGGTGCTGCTGATCATTTTCATCGTCACCGCGCCGATGCTCACCAGCGGGGTGAGCGTGGATTTGCCCAAGCACGACGCGGGCGCCCTGGAGGTGCGGGAGGAGAACGTGGTGTCGGTGCGCGGCGACGGGGCGCTGTTCTACAACGACAAGCGCCTTACGTTGCGCGAGCTTACCGGTGTATTGAAAACCTTGGCCGCCGCCTCGCCCCAGGCCGAGGTGTTCCTGATGGCCGACAAGAAACTTTCCTACGAGGCGGTGATGCGGGTGATGGGCGCCATCCGTCAGGCGGGGGTGACGCGGCTGGGGCTGGTGACGGAAGTCCCCGGCGCTGAAGCGTCCAAGCGCGGCGCGTGAAACCGGATCATGGCTGCGGCATCCACGGCGGCGCCCCAACCCCGCGCGGCGCGCGAGAGGGACCTGAACAGCGCGCGCCAGCTTGTGGGATCGTTGGGCGTATCCGCCATCGCGCATCTGGCGTTTATCATCGGCTTTCTGCTGGTGGAAGCGTGGAGCCCCAAGCCCCGGCTGGTGGTCCCCGGCTACCATGTGAACCTGGTGACGATGCAGGAGTTGCGGCCGGGCAGCCTGCTGGAGCCGGAGTCGCCCGGCGGGGGCGCCGTCCCGGAAAAACCCGCGCCGCCGCTCAAGGAGGCGGGCGCGCCGCCGGTGATGAAAAAAACCATCGAGCCGGTGAAGAAGGCCGAACCGGAAGCCAAAAAGATCATGCCGGTGGGCAAGGAAGGCCCCAAACTTCCGGAGAAAAAGGAGCCGGAGGCGCCACGCAAGGAAATTGCCGCGCCGGGCGGGGGCGGCGGTCCGGGCGCGGGCGGCGGTCCGCGCAAGACCATTGTCACCGAGGGGGTGGCGTTCCCCCATTTGTGGTATTTGCAAATCGTGGAGCGCAAGGTGCGCGACAACTGGATCACCCATGGGGTGGATATTTCCACCAAGCGCGCCGACCCCGTGGTGCGGTTCAGCATCGGGCGCGACGGGCGGGTGACGGAGTCCCGGCTGGAGCGACCGTCCGGCAGCGAGCCGCTGGACGAGTCCGCGCTGGGCGCGGTGTCCATGGCCGGGCCGTTTCCGCCGCTGCCGGAGGATTATCCCGCAAGCGCGTTAACCATTTATTTCGCGTTCAGTTATGAGCAGAAAGATTAAATGTATCGCGGTGGCGTTGCTTGCGCCGCTCGTGATGTGCGGCGGCATGGCGGGCGCGCAGCCCGCGGTGTACATGGGGACGCAGCGCGTCGAGTCGCGCATGATCGAGGTAGCCGTGCCGGAGTTCTTGGTGTCCGGCGAGGATCCGGAAGGGTGGGGCGCGCAGTCGGCGCGGATCATCAACTTTGATCTTGGCGTAAGCGGCTACTTCAAGGTGATGGAGAACTACGACTTCCTGCGCCAGGCCACGCAAAGGGATATGGCGTCCGGCCAGATCATGTTCGAGGAGTGGCGGACGCTGGCCTCCAACTTTTTGGTCAAGGGGGTCATCACGCGCGAGGCCCAGGGGCGCCTGACGCTTGAGGCGCGCGTATATGACCTGCAGACGAAAAAGCTGTTCTTCGCCAAGCGCTACACGGGGCCGTCGCCGCTGTTCCGGCGGATCGCCCACCAGTTCTCCGACGACTTTCTGAACCGGTTCACCGGCGAGCAGGGGATGGCGCGCACCCGCATCGCCTTTGTCTCGCGGGTGGAGGGGCGCAAGGAGCTGTTCATTTCCGATTATGACGGCGCGGACGCCCGGCAGGTGACGCAGGACCGGTCCATCGTGCTGTTCCCCCACATCAATCCCAAAAACCCCGGGTTGCTTCTGTTCACCACCTTCCGCTATCGCAACCCGGACCTGTACGCCCTGCGCCTTTCGGACAACACCCGCTACCCGCTCTCGCGGCGGGTCGGCTCCAATGCCGTGGGGGAATGGTCGCCGGACGGGACGAAGGTGGCCTTCTCGCTTTCCCGCGAGGGGGATAGCGACATCTACACGGTCAACGCCGACGGCACGGAGCCAAAGCGGTTGACTTTCGAGCGCTCCATAGAAACCAGCCCCGCCTGGTCGCCCGACGGGCAGAGCATCGCCTTCACCTCCGACCGGTCCGGCTCGCCGCAGGTCTATACCATGCGCGCGGACGGGTCGGAAACCAAGCGGCTGTCATTCAAGGGGTCGTGGAACGACGGTTCCAGTTGGTCGCCCAAGGGGAACCAGATCGCGTTCACTTCGCTGTTGGGCGCGGTGTTCGATATCGCGGTGGTCAACCCCGCCGATCCTTCGTCGCTGCGCAACCTTACCAACTCGGTCGGCTCCAACGAGTACCCAAGCTGGTCGCCGGAGGGCCGGCACATCGCGTTCGCCTCCACGCGCGCGGGGGGCGTAAAGCAGCTATTCATCATCCGCGCCGACGGCGGCGGCGAGGCGCGCAAGGTCACCAACCTGGCGGGCGGCGCCGATCATCCCTCGTGGGGGCCGTCTCCGGAATAGCGGGAACTGTGAAGAATTGGCAAAACGGGCCGATTTCGCTTGAAACGGCTACTTGGGTTTGTTACATTGGCCGGGATATTGATTGGGGTATCTTGGCCGCGTTGACAAGGGGTTACACGATACAAGGAGAGGCGCAATGAATCTACTGCCCGTAAAATCGTCCTTTCTCGCCTCATGCGCCGCCATCGCGTTGATGGTGACGGTGAGCGCGTGTGGAACACCCTCAAAAACCGGAACCACCGCCGGGGCGGAAACCGGCGCGGCGCCCTCGGGCCAACCGGGCGGCGAAGGGGCCATGTCGCAGGAAGCCATGGCGCGCGAGAAGCTGGAGGCCCCCAGCATGGAGGTCGCGGACCTGCAAGATGTCAATTTCGATTTTGACAAGTCCGACATCCGCTCCGACGCGCGCGACATTCTGGGCAAGAACGCGGATTGGATCACGGCCCATCCCGAATACAGTGTGCAGATCGAAGGGCATTGCGACGAACGCGGCACCGCGGAATACAACCTGGCGCTCGGCGAGCGGCGCGCCAACTCCGTGAAAAACTACCTGGCGCAGATGGGCGTTGACTCAAATCGTCTGGTGACCATCAGCTACGGCGAGGAATTGCCGCTTGACCCCGGCCATGACGATGCGGCCTGGGCCAAGAACCGGCGCGCGCACTTCCTGGTGGTCAAGACGCCGAGGTGAACAACGCCGCGCCGCGGCGGATAGCGATACTGCCGGGGGAACCGCGCGTGGCGGTTCCCCTGTTTTTTTACCCGCCTCTCCGGCGATGAACGATATATGACGCATTCCGTTGATTGCCGCGCCGCGTTTCGCGCGGCCGCGCTGGCGCTGGCCATGGCCGCCGCCGCGTGCGCCTCGGCGGGGGAGAAGGAACAGCTTGGCCGCATCGAGCAGCGGCTTGACCTGGTGTACAACAATTCCCGCGCCCAGGCCGACGTGGCGGCCAACCTCGAAGAGCTTACCCGCGCATCCACCACCCTGGCAGGCAAGGTGGAGGAGCTTAACGCGCGCCAGCAGATGCTCAGCGACCGCCTGGACCGCCTGGAACGGGGGCTGGCGCAGCGCGCGGAGGGGGGCGAGGAACTGCGCGCGGCCAACATACGGCTGGAGGCGATTAACCAGCGGCTGTTGACCCTTTCCGCGGAGACGCTGGCGTTCATCGAACTGATGGAGAAAAAGAGCGGGATCGCCGCCGACCGCCACCAGCAGGCCGTGGCGCGCGCCGCCGAACGGGTGGACGCGCCTCCCCCGGCCGCCGCGTCCGCGCCCGCCGCCGCGCCCCAGATGGAGGGCGCCGCCCCCTTCGACCCCGGCGCGTTGTACCAGCGCGCGTATGAGCAGTACCTGCGCGGCGCCTACGACGACGCCGTGGCCGGTTTTACCGAGTACCTTAAGGCCCAGCCGGAAACGGAGCTTTCCGACAACGCCGCCTACTGGATCGCCGAAGCGCGCCTGGCCAAGCAGGAGCCGGAAGCCGCGCTGGCCGCCTTCGACGAGGCGGCGGCGAAGTATCCCGACGGCAACAAGGCGCCCGCGGCGCTGTTGCGCGCCGCCGAAACGCTGGAGCGCCTGGGCAATCCCGCGGGCGCGCGCGAACGGTTGAAAATGGTCATTGAGCGCTATCCCACCTCCGGCGAAGCCTTGGCCGCCGCCAAGAAGCTGGAATCGCCGGCCAGGTGAGCGCATAACTTTCAGGGGACGAGACGTATGCTCGACATATTCAGGCAAGGGGCCAAAACCTGGGCCAGCCGCATTTTGATCTGGTTCGTGGCGCTCACTTTCGTGGGCGCGGCGTTTTTGGTGTGGGGGCAGGGCGGCGCGCAGCGTACCGGCGACGCCGCCGTGGTGGACGGCGCGCACATCACCCACGGCCAACTGGCCGAGCGCGCCCGGCGCGTGGAAGACACGCTCCGCCAGCAGTTTGGCGCCCAGTTCGATCCGCGGATGATTAAGGCGCTCAATCCGCCCGCCGTGGCGCTCAATTCGCTCATCGAGGAGCAACTGGCCCTGCGCGCCGCCAGGGAAGCGGGCCTGGACATAAGCGACGCGGAGCTTTCCGGCGCCATCACCGGCATGGCGGAGTTCCAGACCGGCGGCCAGTTCGACAAGGCGCGCTACCTGGACATCCTCAAGGCCAACGGGATAACGCCGGGCATGTTCGAGGAGCAGTTGCGCGCCGAACTGCTGGCGAACAAGCTGCGCGCGCTGGTGGAAGAGGCGGTGACGGTGAGCCAGGCGGAGTTGGTGGACGCCTGGCTGGCGGAGAACCAGCCGGTGACAGTGGAATACGCGCTGATTGGCGATGCCAGCCGCGAAGCGGCGGTGGACATGGGGGACGCGGCCATGGCCGCCTGGTATGGCCAGCGCCAGGTGGAGTTCCAAACCCCCGAACGGCGCGCCTTCCGGGCGCTGGTGGCCCGCGCGCGCGATTTCGAACCGCTGGTCACCGTTCCGGCGCGGGCGGCCGAAGAGTACTACCGGGGCCACCCGGACGAGTTCGCCGAGGATGAGTTGGTGGAAGCAAGCCACATTCTGGCCCGCGTGGCGCCGGACGCGCCCGCGGAGAAGGACGCGGCCGCCCGCGGCAAGATAGATAAAGCCCTGGCCCGTGTGCGCGCGGGAGAGGATTTCGCCGCCGTGGCCCGCGCCGTGTCCGAGGATCCCGCCGCCGCCGACGGGGGCGACCTGGGCGCGTTCGGGCGCGGCATGATGTTTCCCCAGTTCGAGGCGGCGGTGTTCGCGCTCAAGCCGGGGGAAGTCTCCGAGCCGTTCCTGACGGAGTTCGGCTGGCATATCGCCAAAGTCACCCGCCATACCGAGGCGCGCGCGCGTCCGCTGGAGGAGGTCCGTGCGCTGGTGGAAGAGCGCGTCAAGGCCAAAATGGCCGATGACCTGGCCATGGACACGCTGGACGCCGCCGTCAAAACCGGCGCCGCCGGTTTTGGCGAGGCGCCCGCGGCGTTCAAGGGATTGCGGCTGGTGTCCGGCGAAGCGGAAAAAGGCGCGCCCTTGCCCCAATTCGCCGAATGGCGCCCCGTGTCCGACGCGCTGTTCGCGCTTCCGGCGGGGCAGGTGTCGGGCGCGGTGGAGACGCCCGGCGAGTACGCGGCGGTGATCGCCGACGCCATCACCCCCGCCGCCGCGCCGCCCTTTGAGCAGGTGAAGGAGAAGGTGGCGGCCCGCTACCGCTCCGAAGAGTCCAAGCGCCTGGCGCGCGAAGCCGCCGAAGGTGCGGTCAAGGCCACGCGCGAAGGAAAGCCGTTCTACGGCGTGGTCAAGGAGGCGGGGCTTGCCCTGTCGGTGACGGCGCCTTTTTCGCGCGCCAGCATGGCCAAAGGGGAAAAGGGCGAGGGGATGATCGCCGCGGCGCTGCTACAGCCGGTGGACAGCGTGGGGACTTCGCCCGCGCAGGGCGGCGTGTATGTGTATCGCGTCAAGCAACGGTACGACGCCACGCCCGATCCCGCCCGGATCGAGGAACTGCGCGAATCGCTGGTGCGCCAGCGCCGCGCGGAAGTGTGGCGCGCCTTTTCCGCGCAGTTGCGCAAGAAAGCGGAGGCCGGCGGCCTGATCACCATCAACGTCAAGCTCGACAAGGGCCAGGTATAGGCGCGGCGGCTCCGTCATGAAGAACGATCTTCCTCACACGGGGCTGCTCTTGCAGCTGGCGCGCATCGCCCACGAACCTTGTCAAGCCATACTGGGGCATTATCGCGAAATTG
>JACQZB010000021.1 GCA_016207925.1 Nitrospinota bacterium | reverse complement strand
GGCTCGGCGACGAGCGAAGCCGGCCGGGCGCGTCCCGGCCGGCGTTTTAACTTTTAAGGAGAGGGAAATGGCCGCAAAAAAGAAAGCCGCGAAGAAAGCCGTGAAAAAAGTGGCGAAGAAATCCGCCGCGAAGAAAACCATGCGTAAATCCTGCCGGTCCTGCTAGGGCCGTCGCGGGGAATGCGCCGGCCGGGGCAGGCCCCGTCCGGCTTTTTTTACGCCATTACGCCGCGCCGTTTTTTGGCTTCCTCGTTGTAGTGTTTGTGGTAGAGGATATCCCATTCGTCGGTGCCTTCGCGGATGTCTTTCGAATAGGACTCGATGACCTTGCGCACCGCGCTGTCTATTTCTTCTTCCACCTCAAGCTCGGCCTTGAGCACGTTGACGATTTCCAGGCGCAGGTCGTTCTCGTCGCAGTAGAACTCCAGCCGGTCGTCGTCAATGAATCCGCGCAGGATCAGCTTGGAGAGGTGGTTGATTTTTTCCCTGCTTAACCGCATCGCGCGCCTCCCCTACAGGATCAACCCGCGTTCGCGGGCCAGTTTCTGTTTGACCATCTGGAACATTTTGCGGTAATTGACGTTCTGCCGGTCAATCTCCTCGCCCATGGTCTCCAGCATCGTTTTGACTTCGTCGTTAAGCTCGTCCTCGATCTGAAGGTCGCGCGTGATGATGCCGGACACCGTCTGGCACACATCTTCCGTCTCGTCCCCGCAATCAATCAGCCCCTTGTCGTCAAGGGCCAGCACGATCTTGTGGGCAAGGTAGTCAATCATCTCTTTACGCAGCTTCATCGTCTTGATCCTCCCTGCCGCGCCGCCATGCCCCGGCGGCAGCCGCCCTTTGTTGCAACTCTTCCACCCGGCCATAGGGGAGCCGCACCGCGCCAAGGGCCTGCGCGCCGCCCGGCTCGCCGTGGCAGTCGCTCCCGCCGGTCACCGCCAGGCCAAACCGCCGCGCCAGGGCGTACAGCCGCGCGCGCGCCGCGTCGTCGTGGCAGGGGTTGTACACCTCGATGGCGTCCAGCCCCGCTTCCACATACCCGGCCAACTCGCCCTCGTCCAGCCCGCCGCCCGGATGCGCCAGCGAGGAGGCCCCGCCGGCGGAGGCGATCAACCCGATGGCCTGATCCGGCGTGAAGCGCTCCATCGGCTCGAACGCCGGCCCATGGTCGCCGATAAGCGAGGTGAACGCCCGCTCCACCGAAACCGACATGCCCTTGGCCACAAGATAGCGCGCCAGCGCCATGCGTCCCACGCCGCGCTTCCCCGTAAACTCCATCACCTCGTCAAACCGCGCCGGAATCCCCAGCGTGTTGAGTTTGCCGACCATCCGCTCCATGCGCGAAAGCCGTACTTTTTGGTTTTCATCCACAATCCGCAAAATGGACTCGTGACCGGGGTCAAAAAAGTAACCGAGTATATGGACGGTTTCCCCATGTAAGGAGGTGGAAACCTCCATCCCGGTGATCACCCGCACCCCCAGCGCATCGCCGGCCTGCGCGGCTTGCTCGTACCCGGCCACCGTGTCATGGTCGGTTATCGCCACGCAGGTGAACCCAAGTCCCGCGGCCAACTCCACCACTTTTCCCGGCGCATGGGCGCCGTCGGAGTGGCGAGTGTGCAGGTGAAGGTCCGCAAAGCGCGGATTTTCCATCCTAACCTCTTAACTACATTGACTCAATCCATTATGGTAAACTACTTTGGAACATGATGTAAACAGGTTTCCCTGCGCCCCTTTCACTTCGTAGCGGGATGTGACTGGTGAGTAACGATAAACGCCCGAATTGGCGCTTTCCCGCCGGGACCTATTACTTGTCAAAATGATGGCCATACCCTTTCCGGAAAGGCGCCCCACCCATGCCTGAAGCCTACACACCCATGGAATCCGCCGCCATCAGGGGCGATTTTCCCGCCCTGGAGAATTATACGTTTCTCAACGCGGCGGGGATGACCCCGCTGCCCGCGCCCGCCCGCGACGCCATGAACTGTATGTCCACATGGAGCGGTGGGCGGGGGCGATGCGCCACGCCCGCGCCGCGGCGGCGGGCCTGCTGGGCGCGGGGGAGGACGAAATCGCTTTCGTGCGTAATACCTCCGAGGGGGTATCGCATGTGGCGTCCGGGCTGCGCTGGGCGCCGGGCGACGAGGTGATCATCAATAATCTTGAATTCCCCTCCAACGTCTATCCCTGGCTTAACCTGGGCCGCAAGGGTGTGGTTGTCAAGACCGTCCGCGGCGTGGAGGGGCGCGTAACGCCGGATATGATCGCCGCCGAAGTCACCCCCCGCACCCGCGTGGTGGCGATTTCCTCGGCGCAATGGCTTACCGGTTACCGGGCCGATCTGGCGGCGTTGGGGCAAATGGCGCATGAGCGCGGATTCCATTTGTTCGTGGACGCAATCCAGACGGCGGGCGCCTTCCCGCTTGACGTTCGCGGATTGAACATCAGCTTCGCCTCGTTCGGTTGCTTTAAATGGATGTGCGGTCCGGTGTGGACCGGCGTTTTTTATTGCGCCCGGGAACGTCTCGAGGACCTGGATTTGACCAGTGTCGGCTGGAACACCGTGAAAAACGCCAGCGATTACGCCACCATAAATTTCACCCTGCGCGGCACCGCGGAGCGGTTCGAGGAGGGCAGCCCCAACGGACCGGGCATCGCCGGTTTATTGGAATCCATCCGTTTGGTCACTTCCCGCGGAGTCGAACGCAACGGGGCGCAAATACTTGAATTGACCGATTATCTGGCGGAGGCGCTCCTGTCGCGCGGATGCCGGATTTTGTCCCCCCGCGCCCATGAGGGGGAGAAGTCGGGCATCCTGGTGTTCATGCCGCCGCCTGAGCGTGATGTGGATCAACTTTTACGCCGCCTGGCCGATGAGAGAGTATTGGTGATTAAAAGAATGGGCGGCGTGCGGGTATCGCCCCACTTTTTCAACACCACCGAAGATATTGACCGGCTGGTGGATGTCATGGGCCGGTAAGCTTATTCTTTGACGTTAGAACCCGTTGTGTTATAATGCTTTTCACCTGCTATGGAAAGTGGTGACATGCGGTTGAAGATAATCCTGACGGGCCTTGCGGGCGGGTTGCTCCTTTCCGTTGCGCCCGCGAAAACCGCTCATGCGGGCGAATTTTTCATGCTCAAGGACGCCCGGGGCGTGGTGTACTTCACCGATCAGCCGCCCGCGCCCGGCTCCCGCGCGCGGGTGATCCGCCGCTACGCGACTTCTGAAAAGCAAGGTTCCTCCGCTCCCGGCGAGGCCTATACCGCGCCGCGCTACCGGAATTTTTCCGGCCAGTATGACCATGTCATCCAGGAGGCGGCGCGGCGGCAGGGTTTGGATCCCTTGATCCTCAAGGCCGTGATGAAAGTCGAATCCGATTTCAACCCCTATGCGGTATCGTCCAAGGGAGAGATGCTCAACCGGTTCAGCGGCGACCTGCGCCTGGCGCTGGCCGCCTATAACGCCGGCCCCACGGCGGTGGAGCAGCACCGGGGCGTTCCCCCATTCAATGAAACCCGCCGCTACCTGCAAAAGGTGCAAGCGGCGTACGCCAGCCTGTCCGGCAGGCCCTATAGCGCGCCTTCACGGGTGGAGGCCGCCGCCAACACGCCCGGCGGACGCATATCCTCCGCCGTGTATGTATATCGCGACGACCGGGGCCGGCTGGTGCTGACCGACATGCCCAAGGGCCAGCGCTACGCGTTCAAGAACTGATCCGGCGTTCAGCGTTTGCGTTGGATATGTCTTTTCTCGAACTCGTGGATCGCGCCGGTGGCCTTTTGGCAGCCGGTGGCGTCGTAGGTGTCCCAGCCTTCGGCGCACACCTTGGTCCGCTCGTGCATAAGGCGGATGAGTTCGCGCTGTTCCATAGGCATCTCCCACGCGCGCAGCCCCAGCCAGAACATCAACGGCGCGGCGACCGCCGCCACCGCGATGAACGCGCCGTATATGACCCTGTGGCTTACGCCGCGCCGTTCGCCCTCCGCCGGTTCCTGCCGCCGGTTCATGACGATTTGTGAAGCCGGGTGGGGCTGGTCTGGTCGGTGGGCAGCACGGTGATCTGGTCTATGTTCACCCTTGAGGGAAGCGTGGCGGCGAACCAAACGCACTCGGCCACATCCTCCGGCTCAAGCGGACGGAACCCTTTCATCAGCCCTTCCACCGCCGCTGTGTCGCCGCGGAACCGCACGTGGGCGAAACCGGTACGGGTAATGCCGGGGTCAATGTTGGTCACCCGCACGCCGGAACCCAGCGTGTCCTCGCGCACGCAGGCCAAGAACGCGCGCAGCGCCTGCTTCGACGAGGCGTACACCGCGCTGCCCGGATGCGGGTACAGCGCCGCCAACGCGCCGATGTTGATGATGTGGCCGCTCCCTTTCTCGCGCATGGAGGGCAGCGCCTTGCGGATAAGCCGGATCGGGCCGACGTAGTCGGTCTCAATCATCGTCATCCACTCTTCCACGTCGCCCTTGTCCGCCGCTTCCCGGCCCAAGGCAAGCCCCGCGCAGTTGATCACGGCGTCCACCCCGCCGAACTCCGCCAGCGTCATTTCCACGAACGCGTTGATGGTGTTGGGCGCGCGCAGGTCCATCATCCGCGCCCTGGCGCGGACTCCGTGGCGTTGGGAAAGCTCGTCCGCCAGCGCGGTGACCGCCTCCACCCGCCGGGCGCCCAGCGCCAGCGCCCAGCCGCCGGCGGCGAACTTGCGCGCCACCGCCTGGCCGATGCCGCTGGAAGCCCCGGTGACAATGGCGACCTTTGTTTTCGATGATTCCATGTTGTACTACCTCCTTAATCTAATCCGCCGCGTTCGCCGCCGCGTTTTTTAGTGACTTTCGTAGTGTGCCGCATTCGCGGCCAAAAGTCTCGATCAGATTATCAAGCTTCTGCTTCACCCTCTTGGCATGTTTCGACAACGCAGGCCGTTTTGGACGAGGATTTTTGCTCATCCAGTCTTTTATTAATTGCGTTCGCTGTTGCAACTCTTCACCCTGTGCCTTTGTTTCTAGAAAAATGTGCCAATCCTTTTCCTGCTTTTCATCTCCATTGCAAGTATTGCACGCCAAAACAAGGTTGCCTATATGATTGCCACCCCCGGGCACGGCATGGTCAAGGTGGCCTTTTCCCGGCTCGAACACAGCGCCACAATAGGCGCATGTGTTACGGAAGTGATCCCTTATCGTTTTCTTGTCTTTGCTGGAAGGTGGGGGATCCATAATTTCTCCGACCGTTTTGCGCATGAAATTTTTCGCTTGTGAAACTGTGTGGGCCATGGGCTATTCTCTAGCTCCGGTAAATATCCTTGCGATGCCCGATGGCCGCGACAAAGACCACCAAAACATCATCCTCTAGCCGGCAAAGAACCCGGTAATCCCCAACACGGTAGCGCCAGAAGCCAGCCAATTCACCCTTAAGTGGTTTACCTTGGGCGCGCGGGTTAGCCTTTCCTTCCACGCGGGCGGCGAAGTAGCGGAAAATATCCCGCCGTGCGGCAGGCGGCAGCTTGCGCAATTCCTTTACCGCCCGGTCATCCCACTCAATCCGCCAGGTCATCGAGGAGCTTTTTCACCTCTTGCATGGTCCAGCGGCGGCGAGGATTTTCAAGCCGACGGACGGCCATCAGGTAATCGCGGCGGTCTTCAAGATATTCCTGTATGGCTTCCCGGATGTAGTATGCCTTCGACCGTCCGGTTTTCTGGGCGAGTTCCTCCAGTCCCCGGTCGAGCTTGTCTGGCAATCTGACACTGGTCGGCATGGATCGCTCCTGAACGAATACATGTATTCTACGGTTGCCAAATTTAATGGGCAACTCATTTTGCTTGTTATGCTACGCTGATCGCATGAACGATTTTCTGAAACGGATGCGCGAACAGGCTCTGGCCACGGAACAGCATCGTCACGAACAGCCCCACCTTACCGAGGAGGAGCGCCTGCGCGCCGAAATGCTGCGCGTGGCCATGGAAGTGGCCCACTATCTGGGCTGGACGCGCGAAATGGTGGAGAACTGCTGCGGCTCCGTATGCCCCCATTGCGAACTGTTTCTGGACAAGGCCCTGGCGCTGATGGAACTGGGGTATCCGCATCACCTGTTCCTCAACCCCATGCAGGAAGAAGTTTTGCGCGAGACCCAGGAACTGTTCCGGCGCGACCGGAAGGAATATGAAATACGCAAGGAAGAGCTGATGAACCGGATGAAAGCTTGACTCGCTGACAGAAATATTTTGCTGGACTTGCCTAACAATTTGTGATTCAATGTGTTGCGCGATAAGATTTCTGTCAAGTTTTTCCGGCGCGCCGCCGATATGTAAGTAAGTGTAGGCGGAGGGACCGTAGTCCCTCTGTAGGGAGGAGACCGTGAAAATATTTGGACCAGACGGCGGCTACAACCAGTCGCGAATTGACGAAGCGCGCAACAAGGAGCGCTCCACCCCCGCGCGGCCCGGCGAGGCGCGCAAGGGCGAAGGGGCGGCGTCCGCTTCCGCTGAAAACGTGTCGGTGTCCGGGCGCGCGCGCGACGTCGCCAAGGCCCAGAGCGCGGCCCGCGAGGCGCCCGATGTGCGGCGCGACAAGGTGGACGAGATCAAGGGCCGGATTGACCGGGGCGAGTATTTTGTCAGCGGCGAGAAGATCGCCGGCAAGATGATCGAGGACATCCTCCGCAACGCCAAATAAGGCCGCACGCTACTGAAGGGCGCGCGCGGCGGCGTCCCCGTCCAGAGGGCCTAGCGCGATGAGGGTATAGTCCCGCGGGTCGCCGAACAATTGGCCCGCGAGGCCGCGAATATCTTCCGCGGTCACCCGGTTCACCCGCTCGATCATTTCTTCTTTGCCAAACACCCTGCCGTGGTACAGCATCTGGCTGGCGATCTGCGACATGCGCGCGCCCAGCGATTCGTAGGCCATGATGATGTTGTCCACGCTCTGCCGCTTGGCGCGGGCGAGTTCCGCCGCGCTCACCGGTTCACCGGCCACCCGCTCGATCTCCGCGCGGGTAAGCGCCCACAGTTTGCCCAGGGCCGCGGGCGTGCAGGCGGCGTACACGCCGGTCAACCCCGCGTCGAAATACTGGTCGAAGAAACTGTAGATGGTGTAGGCCAGCCCATGCCGCTTGCGCACCGACTGGAACAGGCGCGAGGAAACGCCGCCGCCCAGGATCATGTTCAGCAGCAGCAGTTCATGGCGGCGCTCATCCAGGGCGGACAGCCCTTTCATACCGATCATCAGGCTGGTTTGTTCGAGGGGTTTGGAGGCCACGGTCAGGCCGCGCTGTTCCACCGGCGCGGCGGCGGCGCGGCCGGGTTCCCCGGAGGGCAGCGTCCCGAAACAGGCGTTGATCAGCTTGACCATGCGGTCGAGCGTCACCGCGCCGCAGGCCGTGACCAGGATGCGCGGCGCCGTGTACAGGCCAGCCCGCAGTTCCAGTAAGCCATCGCGCGTAAGGCCGTTCACCGTTTCCGCCGTTCCGGTGATGAGCCTTCCCAAGGGATGCGCCCCCCAGCGGGCGGGGTATATCTGGTCGTGAATGCGTTCGGCGGGGGTATCCTCCACCTGGCGCATTTCTTCCAGGATCACCTGGCGTTCCAACTCCACTTCCGCTTCGGGGAAGGTGGAGCGCAGGGCGATGTCCGCCACCAGGGCGAAGGCCTCCTCCAACCGCTCGCCGACCACATGGCCGGAAAAGCAGGTCACCTCGCGGGAGGTGAAGGCGTCAATATGCCCGCCGAGTTCGTCAATTTCGGCGGCGATGCGGGCGGCGTCGCGCCCCGCGGCGCCCTTGAAAGCCAGATGCTCTATAAAATGCAGGGCGCCCGCCCGTTCGGACGGTTCATCGCGCGAGCCGGCGAAAACCCATACGCCGAAGGAAACGGAACGGAAAAACGGGACCGTCTCGCAAACGGCGCGGACGCCGCGGACTTCGCCCGACTCAATCACCTCCGCCCGCGCGAATGGCCGCCGCCATGGCCGCCCCGGCCCCCACGGCCACCGCGATCACCGCGGTCGCCACGGTCGCCGCGATCTTCATGATGGCGTCCGCTGCTAGCCGGCGGTTCGGTGATCTCCCGGTCGGTGCCTTCCACCGCCTCGCGGTAGGAGAGGCGGATTTTACCGGAGGGGTCCACCTCGATGACCTTCACCGGAATCTGGTCGCCGAGGGCGAAGACATCCTCGATATGGTCAATGCGGAAGTTGGCCACCTGGCTGATGTGCAAAAGTCCGTCGGTGCCGGGGAAAATTTCCACAAAGGCGCCGAAGTCGGCCAGCCGTTTCACGACGCCCTGGTAGATTTTTCCCACCTGCGCCTCCTGGGTGACGGCCTCCACCATCTCGATGGCTTTGTTGAGGCTCTCGAGGCTGTTGGAGAAAATCTTGACCGCGCCGTTGTCCTCGATGTCCACCTGCGCGCCCGATTCGGCCACGATGCCGCGGATCACCTTGCCCCCTGGCCCGATCAACTCGCGCACCTTGTCGGGGTGGATCATGATGGTGTGGATGCGCGGGGCGTTCTTGTTAAGCTCGGCGCGGGGGCGGTCAATGGCGGCGTCCATCTTGTCGAGTACGTGCAGACGGCCCTGGCGCGCCTGTTCCAGCGCGCGGCGCATCAGATCCACATCCATGCCTTCGATCTTGATGTCCATCTGCACGGCGGTGATGCCCTTGCGCGTGCCGGCCACCTTGAAGTCCATGTCGCCCAGGGCGTCTTCGAGGCCCAGGATGTCCGAGAGGATGGCCACCTTGCCGCCTTCGGTCACCAGGCCCATCGCCACGCCGGCCACGGCGGCCTTGATCGGCACGCCCGCGTCCATCAGGGAGAGCGACGCGCCGCATACCGAGGCCATGGAGGAGGAGCCGTTGGACTCCAGGAGCTTGCCGTGGCCGATCTCGCGCCGTCCCGGCGAGCTCATGCGGCCGGTTTCGCCGACCGAATAGGGCGGGAAGTTGTAGTGCAGCAGGAAGTGCTGGCGCGATTCGCCGACGAGCGCGTCGATGATCTGCTCGTCCTGGCCGGTGCCCAGCGTGGTGGTGACCAGCGCCTGGGTTTCGCCGCGGGTGAAGAGGGTGGAACCATGGGTGCGCGGCAGCGCGTCCACGGCGATGTCAATGGCGCGGATCTCGTCCAGGCGCCGCCCGTCGGCGCGCACGCCTTCGTTGACGATCATCTCGCGCACGAATTTTTTCTGCACGGTTTCGAAGGCTCCCTTGAAGGCGCCCTTCTTCTCCGGGTCGGCCCCGGCGGCGACGAACTCGGCGATGGCCGCGTCGCGTAGCGCCTTGAGCGCCTTGGACTTGGCCTGTTTGCCGGGGGTCAGCAATGTTTCGCGCAGCTTGCCGATGACCTTTTCGCGCATCTGCGCCACCTCCGGCCCTTCCGGCGCGACGGTGACGGTGAGTTTCATTTTGCCCAGGCGCGCGGCCAGCTCGTTTTGCATCGCGCAGATTTTTTTGATCCACTCATGGGCGAAGCGCAGCGCCTCGATCAGATCCTCCTCGGAAATCTCCTCGCCGCCGCCTTCCACCATGCTAAGCGAATCGGGCGTGCCCGCCACGATCAGGCTCAAGTCGCTCTGGGCCTGCTGGGGCAAGGTGGGGTTGACCACCAGCTCGCCGTTGACCCGGCCCACGCGCACGCCGGAAATGGGGGTGCGGTAGGGGATTTGGGAAATCAGCAGCGCCGCGGAAGCGGCGGTGAGGGCCAAGGTGTCGGTTTCGTGCGCGAAGTCGAAGGAAAGCGGGTGGATGATGATCTGGGTTTCGCAGTTCCAGCCGTCGTCGAACATGGGACGCACCGAGCGGTCCACCAGGCGCGAGGTGAGCGTCTCCCGGTCGGAGGGGCGCTGCTCGCGCTTGAAAAAGCCGCCGGGGATGCGGCCGGCGGCGGAGGTTTTGTCGCGGTAGTCCACGGTCAGCGGCAGAAAGTCGCCCGCGCCTTCGCGGGGGCTTTCCTCGGCGGTGGCGGCGGCGAGCACGATGGTGTCCTCCAGGCCGACGATGACCGAGCCGCCGGCCTGCTTGGCCAGCACGCCGCTTTCGATGAATAAGGTGCGTTCCCCCAGTTGCAGTTCTACACGTTCAGCGCTCATGATGTTCCTGATTCCTTAGGTACGGATTTGTATGTGGTTATTATCGCCGCGCAAGGGCGTAACAAGGCTTGCGCAAAAGGCATGGACGGCCACCAGGCCGCGGGCCGCGGCGCGAATCACTGTGGTGGCCGCTAGCGGCGGATGCCCAGCGCTTCAATGATTTCCTTGTAGCGCGGGAATTCTTTTTTCTTAAGGTAGTCCAGCAGGCGGCGGCGGCGGTTGACCATGGTCAAAAGGCCGCGCCGGGAGTGGAAGTCTTTTGCGTGGGTTTTGAAGTGGTCGGTAAGCT
>JACQZB010000020.1 GCA_016207925.1 Nitrospinota bacterium | reverse complement strand
GGCGCCGGTAAAGGCATCTCACGCTTATTGTTGAAGTCCTGAGGCAAAGCCGAAGGACCTTGCAACACGCTTTTCCAAAAATAATTCAAACTAACGCACTACCCGCGTCCCGAACCGCTTGCCTAACACATGGCGGCGGGAGTAATCTAAACAGCTACATGCCCGGACAGGAGAGTGTAACAGCGCCATGAAGGTTGATTTTTTCCGTCACAACATTACCGCGGCGGAACGCAAGGAGCTGGACCAGACTCTGCGGGGGCTGTTCATTTCCACCGGCGACAAGGTGGCGGAGTTCGAGAAGCGCTTCGCCGAATACCTTCACGTCCCTTACACCGTGGGGGTCACCAGCGCCACGGCGGGCCTGCACCTTGCCATCGAGGCGTTGGGCATCGGCAAGGGGGACGAGGTGATCACCACGCCGATGACGTTTATCGCCTCGGCCAACGCCATCCTGCACGCGGGGGCCACGCCCAGGCTGGTGGACGTGGAGCCGGATACCGGCAACATTGACGCCGCCCGCATCGAAAAAGCCATCACCAAACGCACCAAAGCCATCCTGCCGGTTCACCTGTATGGCCAGTTGTGCGACATGCGCGCGATCCACTCCATCGCCCGCGCCCACAAGCTCAAGATCGTGGAGGACGCCGCCCACGCGGTTGAGGCCGTCCGCGACGGCGTGCGTGTGGGTGAATTGGGCGACGCGGCGGCCTTTTCCTTTTACGCGACGAAGAACATGACTTCCGGCGAGGGGGGCGCCATCAGCGTCCATACCGAGCGGCTTAACACCTCCCTGCGCCAGGCGCGCACCCACGGGATGAGCCGGGACGCCGCCGAGCGGTACCAGCGCCGCTTTTCGCATTACGACATGAAGTTTCTGGGCTGGAAGTACAACATGAGCAACATCCAGGCCGCGCTGTTGACGCCGCAGATCGCGCGGATCGAAAGCAACCTGGCGCTGCGCCATAAGCTTTATGACCTTTACAAGAAGGAACTGGCTGGCGCGCCGGGGATCGGTTTTCCGGTGATCCGCCCCAAGTCGCGTTCGGCGCTGCACCTGTTCACGGCATGGGTGCCGCCCCGGCGTCGCGACCGCATCCTGTGGGGCCTGGAGGAGAAGGGGATCGGCGTGGCGGTGAACTTCCGCCCGCTGCATTTGATGACCTTCTACCGCAAGAATTTCGGGTTTAAGCGGGGGATGTTCCCGAACGCGGAGGCGCTTGGCGACAAGGTGATCACCCTGCCGTTCTATCCCAGCCTCAAGCCGGCGCAGGTCCGCTACGTGGCGCAGAGCCTCAAGGACATCCTCGCCGCGCTGTGAGCCAATCCGGCTGCGCGGCTTTTTGATACAATCGTCACACCAGCAGGGCAGTATGGACGAAACCGACAAGAAGATTCTCAACCTGATCCAGACGGGCTTTCCCGTGGCGGCGCGCCCCTACGCCGAGATCGGCGAAAAGACGGGGTTAAGCGAGCAAGAAGCCTTTGGGCGCGTCAAGGCGATGTTCGACTCCGGCGTCATCCGGCGGATTGGCGCCAGTTTCGACTCGCGCGGGCTGGGCTGGACCTCCACGCTGTGCGCGATGAACACCGCGCCGGAGCGGATCGGGGAGGTGGCCGCCATCATCAGCGAATACCCCGGCGTGACGCACAACTACCAGCGGAACCACGCGATGAACCTGTGGTTCACGCTGATCGCGCCGGATCAGGAGGCGGTGGACCGCACGCTGGCGGAAATAGAAGCGCGCGCCAAAAGCGGGAAGGCTCACAACCTGCCGATGAAGCGCAAGTTCAAGATCAAGGTGGACTTCAAATTCAAGGAAGAGGACGAGTGAAAAAGGAGATCACGCCGGAGGACGCGCGGATCATGGCGGAGCTGCAGCGCAGCCTGCCGATGAGCCTGCGGCCCTACAAGGATATCGCGGACAAGCTGGGTCTGACGGAGGACTACGTCATCCAGAAGACCCGCGAGTACGGGGAGAAAAAGTATTATCGCCGGTTCGGCGCCACCCTGCGCCACCAGAAGGCCGGCTTTAAGGCCAACGGCATGGGGGTGTGGAGCGTGCCCGACGAGGCCGACCGGCAGCGGTTGGGCGAGGCGCTGGCGGCGTACCCGGAAGTGAGCCACGCCTACGAGCGTCCGTCGTTCGAGGGCTGGCCGTTCCACCTGTTCACCATGATCCACGGGCAGACGGAGGAGGAGGTGCGCGCGGTGGCCGCCAAGATGGCGCGCGACACGGGCATCCGCGAATACGACGTGCTGTTCTCCACCCGCGAGTTCAAGAAAACCAGTATGCAATATTTCGACCATTGGCCCGCGGCGGAAACGGCGGAACAAGGGGAGGCGCGGCGATGAGCCTGTTGGTGGTGGGCACGATGGCCTACGATTCGGTGAAAACACCCTTCGGCGAGCGGCATTTGGCGCTGGGCGGCTCGGCGACCTATTTTTCGATGAGCGCCAGCTTTTTCACCAAGGTGATGCTGGTGGCGGTCATCGGCGACGATTTCGCCAAAGACCACCTGGAACTGCTTGGGGCGCGTGGAATAGACATGAACGGGGTCAGCCGCCTGCCCGGCTGCACGTTCCACTGGCAGGGGGAGTACGGCTACGACCTGAACGAGGCCAAGACGCTGGCCACGCACCTGAACGTGCTGGAAAAATTCGACCCCAACCTGCCGGAAAGCTATCGTGGCGCGGAGTACGTGTTCCTGGCCAACATTGATCCCCGGCTGCAGCGCAAGGTGCTGGATCAGGTGAAAAGGCCGCGCCTGGTGGCGTGCGACACGATGAACTTCTGGATCCACAGCGCGCTGCCGGAACTCAAGAAAACGCTGGAGATGGTGGACATCCTGTTCATCAACGAGGGCGAGGCGCGGATGCTGGCCAACACGCCCAACATGGTCAAGGCGGCGCGCGAGATCCGGTCCATGGGGCCGCGCACGCTGGTGATCAAGCAGGGGGAGTACGGCGCGCTGTTGTTCCACGAAGGGGAGATTGTCTCCGCGCCCGCCTTCACGCTGGAGGAGGTGTTCGACCCCACCGGCGCGGGTGACACGTTCGCCGGCGGATTCATGGGCCATGTGGCCCGCATGGGCGAAAAGGAGCTTACCCCGGCGCTGTTGCGCCAGGCCATCGTGGTGGGTTCGGCCATGGCCTCGTTCACCGTGGAGAAGTTTTCCATAGACCGGCTGAAGGATCTGGAGCGGCGGGAGATCGCCGAGCGGTTCCGCCACTTCAAACGGCTGACCCACTTCGAGGACCTTACGGCCGAGGCATGAGGGGAAATGGCATGAGCGAAACGGACCAGCCGAAAAAAGCCGCTACGCCTTTGGGCGCGCTGGTGACGCTTTCAGTCATGTTCCCCGGCTCCGGGCAGTTGGCCAACGGCCAGCGCGCCAAGGGGGTGGTCACCATCATCGTTTCCGCGCTGCTGTTCGTGGACATACTGGTGCATACCTTCATCCTGGCGCTGCCGCTGGCGGGCGCGTGGATGCAGGACAAGCCGCCGGTGATTGACGAGCATATCACCGATCCGCTCAAGACGCTGCTGATCATCATCGGCGCGGCGTTCGCCATCTGGCTGTGGGCGCTGGTGGACACCATCGTGGTGTACCGGCGGCGCGAAACGGAAAAGGGGGGCGCCGCCTGACGGGCCGTGCGCGTCATCGGCGGGCGGTTCGGCGGACTTACCCTTTACGGCCCCAAGGGGCTTGAAACGCGCCCCACTTCCGACCGGGCGCGCGAGGCGCTGTTCAATATCCTGGGCGCCAAAGTCACCGGTGCGCGCTTTTTGGATATGTACGCGGGAACCGGCGCGGTGGGGATCGAGGCGCTCTCCCGCGGCGCCGCCGCGGTGACGATGGTGGAGTCCGCCAGCGTTGAACTTATCCGCAAGAATCTGGCCCGTCTGCCCCACTCCGCGGGGGCGCAATTGACGCACGTTATCCGGGGCGGGGTGGAGCAGGCCGCGCGGACGCTGCGCCAACGCGGTGAACGCTACGACATCATTTTCGCCGATCCGCCCTGGGACGCCGGGCTGGAAGGGGAGACGTTGCGCGCCGCCGCGCCGTTGCTGGAAGAAGAAGGCGTTTTGATACTTGAAGCGCGGCATAAAACCGCGGCGCCATCACCCGAAGGGATTCTCGACGCTCATGGGACGCCGTTGACGCTGTCGCAAAGCCGCCGCTACGGCGACACGGTGTTTCATTTTTACCGGACGGGCCGGGCAGTATAATAATAATGGCTGGAAAAAGGAAGAACGCATGAAAATCAAGGTGGTCATACACGAAGCGCCGGAGGGGGGATATTGGGCGGAAGTCCCCGCCATTCCAGGGTGCGCCACTCAAGGGGAGACCTTCGAGGAATTGCTGGCGAATATCTACGAGGCGGTGGAAGCGTGCCTTGCGGTGGATGTGAAGGAAGTGTCCATCGCGGAAAATGACCGCGTGATGGAAATCGCCATATGAAGCCGGTCTCCGGCAAGGAGTTCATCAAGATTCTTGAACAGCATGGCTGGAAATTGCTTCGTGTCAAGGGGAGTCATCATGTGTTTGGCAAGGAAGGAAGTCCGGTACGGATTTCCGTGCCTGTCCATGGGAGCAGCATGTTAAAGGCGGGGCTTCAACGGCATTTCATGAAGCAGACAGGGATCGAAGAAGATGAATCCTAATCCATGACCCGAAGTATGCGGGGGAGGATCGAAGAGCCACCCCTCCCTCATACGCCTCGCGGTTTTTGCCGTCTGCCTTAAGGGGGGGGCGAATTACGCCGCGCCGCTGGCCGGAGGAATGGCCACCCCGCGCAGGAACGGCGCGATAAGCTCCATCGGCAGGGGCACGATGGTGTTGGTGGTTTTTTCATGGCTCATCTCCCGCAGGGGTTGCAGGTAACGCAAGGTGAGCGCGGCGGGGTGGGTGGCGATGATCTCCGCGGCGTCGGCCAGGCGCTGGGCGGCCTGGAACTCGCCCTCGGAGTTGATGATCTTGGCGCGGCGTTCGCGTTCCGCCTCGGCCTGCTTGGCCATGGCGCGCTGCATTTCCGTGGGCAGGTCC
>JACQZB010000011.1 GCA_016207925.1 Nitrospinota bacterium | reverse complement strand
TGGCGCTCTCCTCCCGCAACACCTTGCTGTCGCCGGAGGAACGGCGGGCGTTAGCCGCATTGCCGGGCGCCATCGCGGCGGTTGCACGCCAACTGCGCCGCGGCGCCGCCAACCGGAGCGAATTGGCTGAAATGCTGCGCGAAACCTTGAAGGCCGAACCGCTTATCACCGTTGATTTCGCCAGCGTGGTGGACGCGCAAACCCTGCGCGAGGATGTGTCCGGCTCGCATACGCTGATTTACGCCGCCGTGATTATCGGCGGAAAAAGGCTTACCGACAATAAAGTGGTTAAAGACCCCACACCCGCCCGCGTGTGACAAAAACGCGCTCTGCCCTATTACATTTACCTGTTCCTTAAATCCCCCAAAAAATCATTTAATTACCATTGAAAGTCGAATAATTTGCATTAATTTATACAAAATTAGATTAAATTATGGTAGTATTCCTAGATAAATATGCATAAGGGATCCTGCGCTACCATGAACAAGTTCAGTCTGTTAGCTTTGTCGTCCGGATTGGTTCTCCTGCTGGCTTTGGCCGCGTGCGGCAATGGCGGCGCGGGCGGATCACCCACCCCGCCCGCGGATGAACCCACTCCAAACCCCGCCCCGTCGGGCCTGGCGGTTACGACCGCAAATTTCATCAACACGCTTACCTGGAACGCCGTTTCAGGTACCGCCACCTATAACCTTTACTGGCAGAACACCAAAGGCGTCACCAAGGAAACCGCAAACAAGATCAGCGCCGTGCTTCCGCCTTTCATCCATGGCGTGCTGGAAAGCGGCAAAGCCTACTATTACGCCGTCAGCGCCGTGACCGGCCAGGGCGAAACGGCGCTCTCCGATGAAGTGAGCGCCGCCATCGGCCTGGTCGCCGATATTGATTTCGCCGATGCCGCCCTTCGAACATGCGCGCGGGCGGCGGGCGTTTACCTGCACGAAGTGACCACGCTGGACTGCTCCAGCCGCAACGTCACCAAGCTCGACGGCATCGAGCAGCTCACGGCGCTGACCACGCTGTACCTGCAAAACAACGCCATCAGCGACATTGCGCCGCTGGGGGACCTGACGGGGTTAAAGGAAGTGTACGTCGCCTCCAGCCAGGTGAGCGCGGGTGTGCTTGAGTTGCTTAACCTCTCCTCGCCGCGCACCATCTCGCTGTCCGGCAACCCGGCGATACCGTGCGCCGACTTGACGGCGGTCACCAACTATTTCGGAAGCTCGGTGGTGGATCCGTTCCCGGTGGAGTCCGGCGTCAACTGCGCGCCCTGAAACCGGCGGGCTGCCCCTATACCCGATGCGCTGCGCCACTACAAAACATCGCTGAGAAAAATCCTCCTCTCCCCTGTGGGGGAGAGGGTAGGGTGAGGGGGTTCTTTTTTCCTAAGGGCGGTTCGCGAACCGCCCCTACAAGGGACGCGGCGCCCGCGCGATCTGGCTAACCCGCCTCAACCGTAACGCGCGAACACCGGCGCCAGCGCCGCCCCGATAGGCTTTAGCGCCGGGTCTCCGGCGGCGAGCCGCGCCAGATGACGCACGGCGGGCGGTATTGATTTTACATACCACCCCGCGCCGCGCGTGGCGGTCTGGTAGCCATACGTTCCCAGCGCCTTGTACAGCCGTTGCGCGGCGCTGCGGCTTAATTGCTCTAAAAATCCCTCCCGCTCCCATTCCGGCTCCATCCGCTCGCCCAGCCTGGCGTAGTAATAGTCCGCGAGGCGCCCGATAAGCTCCGGCTCCAGCGCCGCGTAAGGTGGATCATGATGTTGCGCGCGTGCAGGTCGCGGTGGGCCCGCGTTTCCGTCCGCGCCGCAAGGTAGGCGATCACCGGCTCCCACGCCCTTCGCAGGCGCGAAAGCTCCGTGTCCGGAAGCGCCAGGCCAAGGTAGCCGCGCATGAAATGTTCGTGGGCGAATTCCGCTTCAAAGGTAAGTTTCTCCCGGTCGAAAGCCAGGTGGAAACATCCGGCGGAACGCTCCCGCCAGGCGTCGGCGGCGAGTTGGAACGACACCAGCCGGTCAATCGCGGCACGGTATTCCTTCTCAAGCGCGGCGGAATCCAGCGCCGGCAATATGGTTTCAAGCAACGTGTCGCCCAAGTCCTCCAGCGCCGCCATCGCCCCTTCGGCGGCCAGAATGGCGGGGACATCCACCCCCAACGAGCGCATCAGGCCCGTCATCGCCGCGAACCGCGTCACATCCTCCGGCGCGGGGGCGGCCATCACCACCACCGGCCCGCCCGGCCCGCGCGCCCGGACATAGCGCCGGGTGGAGGCGTCGCCCGCCAGCGGCTGGAACTCCGCGAATACGCGGTCAGGCATGGCGCGGGCGAGGAATCCGGCTATCTCGCCCTCAGGCGCGTCACCGGCCACGGGCCAACCTGACGATGCGCTCCGCCGCGCGGGCGGTGGCGCCGCGATTGTCAAGCACCGCTTGGCGCGCCGCGGCGCCCATGGCGGCGCGCGCCCGGCCATCGGCGAGGATGCGGATGAATCCGGCGGCAAGCTCCTCCGCGGAATGTACGGTTTGGGCGCCGCCCGCGCGGGTGAGCAGTTCCACCGCGTCGCGGAAATTGTTCATGTGCGGGCCGCACAGGCAGGGGACGCCGTTGGCCGCGGGTTCCAGCGGATTCTGCCCCCCGTGGGCGATCAGGCTCCCGCCCACGAACGCCGCATCCGCCGCGCCGTACAAATCGAACAGCTCGCCGAAGGTGTCCACCACCGGAACGATGTCCGCCCCCGTGTCCGCGCCGGTCATCCGCGTCTTCCGCAGCGCGCGCAGACCGCTTCCTTCCAGCGCCCGCTCGATCCAGCCGGTGTCCTCCACCCGGCGCGGGGCGATCACGATCCGCGCCCCCTGGATTTTGTCCCGCGCCATAAGCGCCGCGCGGATGGCCTCCTGCTCGCCGTCGTGGATGGAGCCGAGGAAAATAACCGGCGCATCCGGCCCGATTCCAAGGGACGCGCGCAACGATTGCTTCCGCTCAGCGGAAGGTTCAGGCGCGGCGCGGTCGAATTTGAGCGCGCCGGGCGGATCCACCCGCGCCGGATCCGCGCCGAGCGCCACAAGCCGCTCGCCATCCACCCGGCTTTGGGGGATGAACACGGCGACGTCGTCCAGAACCGGGCGCCAGAACCACGACAGCGCGCGGTAGCGGGGGAAGGAACGGTCGGAGACGCGCGCGTTGACCATCGCCACCCGCCCGCCTTTCCGGACAACTTCATGGATCACGTTGGGCCACAGTTCCGTGTCCACAAGAACCAATAGCGCCGGATTGAGCGCGCGGACGGCGCCATGCGCGCTATTCCACAAGTCGTAGGGGAAATAGCAGACCGTGGCCAGCGCGGAAAGTTTTTCACGCGCCACCTTTTGCCCCGTGGGCGTGGTGGTGGTCACCACCAGCGGGAACTCCGGCGCCGCCGCGGCCACGGCTTTCACCAGCTCAACCGCCGCCAGCGCCTCACCCACGCTCACCGCGTGGAACCAGATGGTCCGCGCGTCCGGGCGCGGCAACCCCAGGCCGAGCTTCTGGAAAAACCCCGCGCGCTGCTTGGGCGAGCCGGCCAGCCACGCAAGGATGGCCGGCGACATGGCCGCCGCCCCAACATACCCGGCGATGCTGTACAGCAAATGGATCATAACCGCGCCAACTCCTCCGCCCTGCGCGTCAGATCATGCAACGACGCTTCAATGTCCGCGCGGATGCGCTCCAGCGCCGCGTCATCGGCGTCCGCCGGCACGCGCACCGGCTCCGCGCTTACCACCACCGCGCGCGCGAACGGCTTGGGGATCGCCAGCCGGTCCCAGGAGCCAAGCGTCCACTGGCGGGAGAACGCCGTGGCGGCGGCCCGCACCGGCCGGCCGGTGAGCTTGGCGAGCATCACCGCGCCGGGTTGCAGTTTTTGGTACGGCCCGCGCGAGCCGTCGCCGATGATCACCACGTGCCGGCCCGCCTCCATCTGGCGGACCATTTCGCGCAGGGCGGTGCGCGCGTTTTTATAGGACGAGCCGCGCACCACGGTGAATCCGAACTTCCGCAGGGTGCGCGCGATGATCTCGCCGTCGGCGCTGGGGCTTGCCAGTATGGCGAAATCGGAACGGCCCCGGAACAAGGCCGGGTACAGGAACAACTGGCCGTGCCAGAACACGTAGATGCACGGCTCCGCCGCGCCCGGCGGCGTGTGCCGGGGGTCGTGCCCGGTCAGCGTTACGGAAAGGGTCGCGCCGATGCCCCGGATCAGCGCGTATGCGGCGGGCGGCGCCACATGGAAGTTGACGAAGCGCTTGATCGCCGCGTTTTTCATAAGGCGCCGTTTCGCGCTCCGCCGCGCGCAGTTGTACCGTTCATCGTTACGAGGCGGTATTATACCCAAAACGGGCGCCGTTACGGATTAACGGCCCCAAACGGGGCAGGGTATGGATTGCACCATCGAGCGGCGCGGGCCGGATACGCTGATCATCCTTACGGGGCCGCTCACCGGCCCCGCGCTGGCGCGTAACGCGGCCAAGGTGGAAAAAGCGGCCGGCGCGGCGCGCGGCGGCAGGGTGGTGGCGGACCTGCGGGGCGTCAAGGATTTGGATACGGCGGGGGTAGGGTTGTTGTTCGCGCTCTACCGCCGCGCCCTCATGGCGGAAGCCCGCATGGCGCTGGTCAAACCGCCCGCGCGCTTCGGGCGGCTTATGGCCGCGGCGGGCATCGAACGCTTCATGCGCGTGTACGAAACCCGCGCCGAGGCGCTGCGCGGCGGATGATGATGACGCCGCCTCCTTTCCCCCTTGGGGGAGGGCAGGGGGAGGGGGTGCTTTCTTCGCAGGGGCGCCGCGCGCCGCGCCCTCACCCCCCGCGGGAAAGTGTGGCCCGTAGCGCCGGATGAGGGGGATTGTCCCGCTTCCCCGTGGTCGCCTGACCACGGTCTTCCCCTCCGCTGTCCGGGGTGTTCACACCCCGGACTCCCCCGCGGGCGCGCCGCGCCCTCTTCGGGTGGCCCATCGGGTTCCGCGGCTACTTAAGCCGCGGATCCAGCGCGTCGCGGATGCCCTCGCCCAAAAGGTTGTACCCCATCACGGTGATCAGGATCGCAAGGCCGGGG
>JACQZB010000010.1 GCA_016207925.1 Nitrospinota bacterium | reverse complement strand
GCGCGGCCAGAAAACCTTCCAACGCCGTATGCGCGTCTTCCGTCATTCCGGCGTGATGATACGCGGCGGCGCGCGTCATCGCTTCGCGCGGGGCGATCCATTTGCCCCGGATGCGCTCGGCCAGCGCGGTGTCGAACTTTTCGCGTCCCATTTCGGAAAGCGCCGCGCCCAGCCGCTGGTAGCTGTACAGGTCGTAATGGTTAAGGTCGCACAGTTGCAGCAGCGCGCCCACCGCCTCCGGCAGCCTGCCCTCGGCCAGATGCCGCGCGCCAAGGTAGCGCAGCTCTTGCATTTTTTCCATCGCCGCCGCCTGCGCCTGATCCGGCGCGGCCGGGCGCGGCTCACGCGATCCGCCGATCATTGGCGCCAGCGCGGCGCCCGCGCCGATCAGCAGACCCATCGCCGCCACTGCGAGCCAATATTTCATGCCCGTCATCCCCCTATTTCGAAAGCGCCCCAGCCAGAGCGGTGAATTTGTCGCGGTCCACTTCCATGCCGTACAACTGGTTCATCAATATCCCTCCCTTGGCCACACCGCTGACCAGCGCGAGGTGTTTCCATATCTCTCGCGGATCAGGTTCAAAGGAGAATCCGAACGCCTCCGTCACCGCCTTCACCGTGTCCGGGGCCAGCGTTCCGAAAGACCACAACGCGAAGTCGCCGCTGAAATTGGCGCCATATTCCTTCATCCGCGCCGGAGTATCACGCTTGGGATCGAAGCTGATGGTCAATGCCCGGAACGCGGCGCCATGCTTCTTGCGCGCCGCGTCAACCGCCGCTTTCAACGAGGCGTTGATCACCGGGCATACCTCCGGGCAGTCGGTGAATACGAACGTGACGAACAACGGTTTGTCGAACAGCGAACCAAAGGAGACCGTCTTGCCGTCCTGATTGATAAAAGTAAGCGCGGGGTCAAGTTTAACCCCGATTTTTGATTCCGCCTTCTCGATCCACTGGAGGCCGGTTTCGCTTACCGACAAAACTTTCGGCCCGTGGCTATGTTGATGGCCTTGCGCCTGCGCCGGTCCGGCCATCGTCAAAACCAACCCGAATAACGCCATTAAAGGGAACCGCACATCAGGACTCCTGAATGAAGTATCGGGAAATGGGAGGCGGGTTTACTCCAGACGCCTGCCAAAAATCAATTATAAGCATGTTAATAGGTCACCGGCAACGTCCCAAATCGAAAATGCATTCGATATAAGACGCTGTAATGCTCCATTAAATTCCCTCCATAACCAATAATTTGTATAAAGCATTGTTAAACAAAAACATAGCATGCTATTCGATTGTGTATTTACAAAGCGTCAACATTATGGCACACTACTTGCCATGAAGGTCGCCATTCGTTTGGTGAAGGGGGGAATCACGCTTTCGATTCTGGGCGCGATTCTGTATTTGTTCATTGGCGGTTTTCCCCTTCCTGAAACATTGAAATCAAATGATTTGTTGAACAAAATCCAGGGTGACGAAACAAAAATGATTATCAGCGGCGTCATGCTGATTGAAAAAAACCGCGACAACTCCTCCATGGAGATCAAAGCCGATAAAGCCACGGTGTATCCCCAAAGCGAAGTTACTGAACTCGATAATTTTCAACTTGTTACCAATAACGTGGATTCGGGGCAGGTGGTGGTGAGCGCCGCCCGCGGCTCGGTGGATAACAAGCAAGCCCATATCACCGCCCAAGGAGGGGTCGTCGCGCGGGACAGGCAAGGCCGCACGATGATTACTGAAGCGCTGGAATGGTCACGCAACGATGACAGGATCACCTCCAACGGGCAGGTGGACATATTCGGCGCACGGTTCGTTGTGGAGGGCGGACGGATGGTGGCCCAGCCGCGGGTGGGGCGGGTGACCCTGGACGGCGGAGTGCGGGCCGTATTTGTGGAGGCGCAATGAGCGCGTTGATAGGGGCGCTGTCGCTTGCGCTGGCCCTGGCCTCGCCGGGCGGAGGGCCGAAGGCCGCGATGCTGGCCGCCGATGACAACGATAAAAAGGCGCCGCTGGAAATCACTTCCGACAGCATGGTGACGGATAGCAAGAACAACCTTATCACCTTCAAGGGCAAGGTGGTGGCGGTCAAAGGGGGCTTCCGGCTGGAAGCGGACGAGATGACCGTGTGGACCACCAAGGAGCAGAACGATTTCACCCGCATCAACGCCACGGGCGCGGTGAAAATCACCAAGGGCGCCAAGATCGCCACCGGCAAGCAGGCCGAATACCTGGCCCAGGAGCGCAAGGTGACCCTTACCGGCGACCCCGCGCTGACCGATGGGCCGAACCAGGCCACCGGCGAGCAGGTTGTCTATTTTTTCGACAGTGAAGACATGCTTATCACCGGCGGCCAGCAGCGGCGTTCCACCTTGGTGATTTTTCCCAAGTCCGACGCCCCCGCCGTCAAGAACAACCGTAAGTGACGCCATGGACGCCACCACCCTGCGCGCGGAAAATCTGGTGAAAACCTACCGCAAAAAGCGCGTGGTGGACAACGTGACCATCGAAATGACCAATCGCGACATCGTGGGGTTGCTTGGCCCCAATGGCGCGGGCAAGACCACCACCTTTTACATGATCGTGGGCCTCACCCGCTGCGACACCGGCCGCGTGACCCTTGGCGGCAAGGACATCACCTACACGCCCATGTATAAACGGGCGCGCCTGGGGGTCGGCTATTTGCCGCAGGAGGCTTCGGTTTTCCGCAAACTCACCGTGCGCGAGAACGTCGCCGCGATTCTTGAGATGCTCCCCTATACCCGTTACGAGCGCGAACACCGGGCGGATCAGTTGCTCGAAGAGCTTGGCATCGCCCATCTGGCCGAAAACCTGGCGTTGACCTTGTCCGGCGGCGAGCGGCGCCGGCTGGAGATTGCGCGGGCGCTGGCGTCGGAACCGGAATTCATCCTGCTCGACGAACCGTTCGCCGGCATAGACCCCATCGCCGTGGCCGACATCCAGGGGATCATCCGCCGTTTGCGGGAACTGGGGATAGGCATACTGATCACCGACCATAACGTGCGCGACACCTTGGGTATCACGGATAGAGCGTATATTCTAAGTGAAGGCAGGGTGATAGAGGAGGGTACGCCTCAGACGATAGCGGCCAGCGAGCAGGCCAGAAATATCTATCTTGGCAAGGATTTTTCGTTAAAATAAAGCTGAAAAAACAAAGAGCAAGGCATCGTCATTATGGGCATGGAACTTAAATTGCAAATGCGCCAGACCCAGCGTCTGGTCATGACGCCCATGCTCCAGCAGGCCATAAAACTGCTGCCCATGACCCGGCTCGAATTAATACAAGCCATCCGCATGGAGTTGCAGGAAAACCCGTTGCTAGAGGAACTTGACCAGGAAGCGGAGGAGTTGGCGGAACGCGCCGCGGCCGAAAGCTCTCCTGAAACACAGTCACAGGAACCCCAGGTTGAGCCTGGCAAGGAGCAGATGTTCGAGGAGCAGGCCGCCCTGCCGGAGAAAAAGACCGAAGTCAAAGACGAGATGGACTGGGACGCCTATTTCCAGAACGACGTGTATGAAGGGCGCACCGGCGAGGGCTATGCCGAGTTCCCCAGCCTGGAAAACACCTTGCGGCAAAAAGAGGGGCTTGAGGAGCACCTTATGTGGCAACTCAACCTCGCCGCCCTGACGGATGATGAGCGCCGCCTGGGTGAAATGATCATCGGCAACATAAACGCCGAAGGGTACCTGGTAGAACCGATGGACGCCTTGGCCGCGCAAGCGGGCGTGACCGTTGAAGACATCGAAGACGCCTTGGCGCTGATCCAGAGTTTTGACCCCCCCGGCGTGGCCGCCCGCGATCTTAAAGAATGCCTGCTGTTGCAGGTGTACGCCAACCGGTTCAAGGGAACCATGGTCGAGGCGCTGGTTCAAAATCACCTGGAAGAGCTTGACGAACGCAATTACAAAAAGTTGGCTAAAATTCTTGACGTAGAAGTTGAAGATATTATTGACTCCGTTAAAACCATCCGCGAGTTCGATCCCAAACCGGGATTGATTTACAATCCGGAAGAAACGGTCTATATCACGCCTGACCTGTATGTGGTGAAGGTGGACAACGACTATCAGGTGTACCTCAATGACGAGGATATTCCCCGCCTGCGCGTGAATTCCTATTACCAATCCATCCTGCGCGACAAGAGCAAGGACAAAAGCGAGACGCGCGAATACCTGGAAGACAAATTCCGTTCGGCGCTGTGGATGATAAAAAGCATCGAACAGCGCCGCCAGACCATGCTCAAGGTGGGGCGCAGCATCGTCAAGTTCCAGCGCGAGTTTCTGGAGCAGGGGATAAATTACCTCAAGCCATTGATTCTAAAGGATGTGGCTGATGACATCGGGATGCACGAGTCCACCATAAGCCGCGTGACCACGAATAAGTACATACACACCCCCCAGGGGTTGTTCGAGCTTAAATTTTTCTTTCACTCCTCGGTGGGGTCGTATTTGGGAAGCGACATGTCCTCCGTGCGGGTGAAAGAGATGATCCGGCTGATATGCAAGGAGGAAGACCCCTCAAAACCGTACACCGACGACCAGATCGTGAAGATACTCCAGGCCAAGAACGTGAAGATCGCCCGCAGGACGGTGACGAAGTACCGGAAGGAGCTTCAGATACCATCCACTTCCAAACGGAAGCGAATTTTCCTATAATGCCTCCTTTTTGATTGGAGCACGTCATGCAGATCACCATCACAGGACATCAGATCGAGATTACGCCCGCGTTGCGGCAGTACACCGAGGAGAAGGTGGCCAAGGTGCGCCGTTACCTTAACACCACCATCAACGCCCACGTGGTGCTTAAGGTGGAAAAGCTCACCCACATCGCCGAGGTGACGATCCACGCCAACGGCGTGGATCTGCACGGGGAGGAACGTACGGACAACCTGTACGCGGCGATTGACACGGTGATGGACAAGATTGACCGGCAGGCCAAGAAGTTCAAGGGCAAGATCGAGGGCAAACGCAAAGGCCAAAAGCCGGTCGCCGACGCCCTCGGCGGCGCGCAGTAACCGTCCGCGCCGTCATGCGCGTGGTTGATTTTCTCCCCCGCGAGCATTGTGTCGCCTCGTTGCGGGGACAGGGCAAGGAGGACATCCTCCGCGAATTGGTGGAAACGCTGACCCGGTCGGGAGCGGTCAAGGACGGGCCGGGGGCGCTTAAAGCCCTGATGGACCGCGAGAGCCTGGGTTCCACCGGCATCGGCGACGGCGTGGCGATCCCCCATGCGAAGCTCGCGGGGGCCGAAACGCTGATGGCGGCCTTTGGGCGCAGCGTGGCGGGGGTGGATTACCACGCGGTGGACGACAAGCCGGTGACGTGGGTGTTCCTGCTGATCGCGCCGGAGGGGGCCACGGGCCAGCACCTAAGGGCGCTGGCGAGGATATCGAGGATGTTCAAGAGCGAGGAGTTCCGCCGGACGCTGGAAGGCGCGTCCAACGCGGAGGAATTATACGCGATGCTGCAAAAGGAAGACGCCGCGTTGCCCTGAAAGGAGCCGCCGATGACCGAGACCGGGTCCCGCACGGGAATTCTGATCATCGCCCATGGCGCGCTGGCGCAGGAGATGCTCAACGCGCTGGAGTTCATCACCGGCCCGCAGCCGCGCGCGCGAGCCATAGCGCTTGACCACGCGCTGGAGGTGGACCGGGCGCGGGCGATGGTGGTGGAGGCCATTGACGCCTTGATGTCTCCCAAGGGGGTGCTGGTGCTCACGGACCTGTTCGGCGGCGCGCCCTCCAACATCGCCCTGTCCACGCTGGACGAGAAAAACATCGAAATCGTGGCGGGGGTGAACCTGCCGATCCTGATCCACGCCGTCAGCCAGGATGAAAGCCTGAGCCTGCGCGCGAAGGCGGAGGCGCTGCGCGACTACGGGCGCAACAACATTTTCCGCGCCAGCGACTTTTTTTCCGGCAAGAAGTGACCGGCGCGCGGGAGCGCCGGCGTCCCTGCGTCAGCCAAACGCGAGGCGGGAAAAATATTTCCCGTGATCTCTGAAAAGTGGCTATGTACGTCATTGCGAGGAGCCGAAAGCGGCGAAGCGATCTCAATTGTGCCGATCTTTGGTGGTATGAGATTGCGTCGTTTCGCCCGCAATGACGGTTAATCGTGAATCTCAAGGAACCTGAACTGCTTTTTAGCGGCGAACTTGGTAAAATTACAGATCACGCTGACCAATAAATGGGGGCTGCACGCGCGCTCCTCCTATGCCCTGGAGGCGCTGGCGCGTTCCTTCGGCGCCGCGATCACCGTCGCGCGGGGCGGCGCGCGCGCCGACGCCAAGAAAATGGACGAGTTGCTGGCCTTGGCCGTGGAGCCGGGCACAAGCCTGGAGCTTATGGCCGTGGGGCCGGATGAAGAGCGCGCCGCGGCGGCGCTGGCGGAGCTTATAGGATCGAAATTCGGCGAGAAGGAATGAACGCGGCGGAAACGAAGGACGAAAGCAAGAAAGCAAGTACTTCTGCGTGCTGCGCCAGTTGCTGGAAAGCGGGGAGGTGGAGGACGAAATCTCCCGTTTCCACGCCTCCGTGGAGGCCTCCCTGTCTGAAATGAGCGATATCCGCGAGGCCACCCTGTCTGAAATGGGCGGAGGGGCGGCGCGGGATCTCACATCGTTCGAGAACGCCCCCTCGCTGTTCATTTTCGACACCCAGACGCGGATCCTTTCGGACCCCTCCATGCTGCGCGACATCGAGGCGATCATCCGCGATAAGAAGTGCAACGCGGAGTGGGCCATCAAGACGCTGATCGAGGATTACCAGGCGCGGTTCGCGCGCATCCACGACCAGTATTTCCGCGAACGGCTGCGCGACATCGAGCAGGCGCTCACCCGCATCCAGAGCCACATGGTGCACGGCGGCGAGGGGAGCCGCGCGGAGTTCGACGAGCCGGTGGTGCTGGTGGCGCATGACCTCAATCCGGCGGACACCCTGCGGCTGAACACCTCCAAGGTCGTCGCCGTGGTCACCGACATGGGGGGCAAAACCAGCCACGCGGGCATTCTGGCCGCTCCGATGGACATTCCGGCGGTGGTGGGGCTGCATGATTTTTCCTACCAGGCGCGCACCGGCGAAAAGCTGATTGTGGACGGCAGCGCGGGCGTGGTTATCCGCAACCCGTCCCAGGAGCAGTTTTACGCCTATCTGAAAAAGCAGCTAAAGGTCCGGTACTTTGACGAGGCCTTGCAGGCGGAAAAAAGCCTTCAAGCGGTGACCCAGGACGGCGCGCGGATCAACGTGCGGGCCAATATCGAGTCGTCCGGGGACATCGGCAGCCTGGCCGAACACGGCGCCGAAGGGGTGGGGCTGTACCGCACGGAGTATCTGTACATCAACCGCGCCACCTTGCCCAACGAGCAGGAGCAGTACGAGGATTACCGCCGCGTGGCGGAGGCCGTGGCCCCGTACCACGCCATCATCCGCACCTTCGATCTGGGGGGCGACAAGCTGCCGATCAACGGCGGATTCATTGATCCGGAGCCGAACCCGGCGCTGGGGCTTAGGGCCATTCGGTTCTGCCTGGAGCATCCTGTCATATTCAAGACCCAGCTTCGCGCCATCCTGCGCGCCAGCGCGCACGGCAGCCTTAAGATCATGTATCCGCTGATCACCACGCTCGAGGAACTGCTGGCCGCCAACGTGATGCTGCGCGAGGCCATGGAGGAACTGCGCCGGGACGGCGTCCCCTTCGACGAGCATATCCCCGTGGGCATCATGATGGAAACGCCGTCGTGCGTGATGATCGCCCCGGAACTGGCGCGCCAATGCGCCTTCTTCTCCATCGGCACCAACGACCTGATCCAGTACACCATGGCCATTGACCGGGTCAACGACCGCGTGGCGCACCTGTACCAGCCGTTGTCGCCCGCCATTCTGCGGATGCTCAAGCAGATCATCACGGCGGCGGACGGCGCTGGCATCCCGGTGTCGGTATGCGGCAAGATGGCCGGCGACCCGGTGTACGCGCTGCTGATGATCGGCATGGGGGGGGTGCGCGAGCTTTCCATGGACGTGCATTCCATCCCGCGCATCAAAAAATTCATCCGCTCGGTTTCCCTGGAGGAAGCGCGCCGCGTCGCGCACAGCGCGCTGGACCTTGGCACCACGGGCGAGATACGCCGCCACATCGTAAGCCAGGTGGGCCGCCTGCTGGTGGACGGCCTTTCCTCCGAGTTGATCGAGAATGAACCCTGAACCGCCCCGCGGCGCCGGCCGCTCCGCCAAGGAGCGCATGACCCTGGCGGCGGGGTCGGTGAGCGCGGCGACGCTGATCTCCCGCATTCTCGGCTTCGTCCGCGACATGGTTATCGCCAGCCTGTTCGGCGCCCAGGCCGCCGCGGACGCTTTTTTCGTGGCGTTCCGCATCCCGAACCTGCTGCGGCGCTTCACCGCGGAGGGCGCGCTGACGGCGGCGTTTGTCCCCGTGTTCTCCGAATTGCGGGAACGGCATGGGCTGGCGCGGGCGTTCGCCATGGCCAACAACCTGGTCACGCTCATGGCGGTTCTGCTGATGGCGCTGGTCGCCGCGGGCATCGTGTTCGCGCCGTGGGTGGTGCGGGTGATCGCGCCGGGATTTACCACCGATCCGGCGGTGTTCGAGCTGACGGCGCTCTTGACGGCGGTGATGTTCCCCTACATTCTACTGATCTCGCTGGCGGCGCTGTTCATGGCCACGCTCAATTCCATGGGCCGCTTTTTCGTCCCCGCCGCGGCCCCGGCGCTGCTCAACGTGGCGATTATCGCCTGCGCTTTTGCGCTCAAGGATGCATTCGCGCAGCCGGCCATGGCGCTGGCCGTGGGGGTGCTCATTGGCGGGGCGCTGCAACTGGCCGCGCAATGGGGAACCCTTGCCGCCATGGGCTACCGGTTCCGTCCGGACTTCTCGCTGCGCCACGGCGACACGCTCAAGGTGGGGGCGCTGATGATCCCGGCGGCGCTGGGCATGGCGGCGGCGGAGGTCAACATTCTCATCGGCACGCTTTTGGCCACGCTGTTGCCGCAGGGCAGCGTGTCGTACCTGTACTACGCCAACCGGGTGGCGGAGTTCCCGCTGGGAACTTATGTCCCATGCGTTCCGCCTAACGCTATTCGTGTGCGCGCCCGCGTCCGCGGGGCTTATCGCGCTGGCCGGGCCGATCTGCAACGCGCTGTTCGAGCGCGGCGCGTTCGACGCGGCGGCGCGGGAAGGGACGGCGATGGCGCTGGTGATGTTCGGCGCGGGGGTGATCGCGTTCGCGGGGGTCAAGGCGCTGGTGGCCGCGTTTTACGCGCTCAAGGATACGGCCACGCCGGCGCGGGTGGCCTCCTGGCTGATCATACTTAACGTGGCGCTGGGCCTTCTGCTGATGGGGCCGCTGGCGCACGGCGGTTTGGCGCTGGCCGCTTCGCTGACCTCCTGGCTCAACGTGCTGGCGTTGTTTTTCCTGTTGCGGCGGCGGATCGGTTTCGTGGACGGACGGCGGATAGTGTCGTCCGGCGGCAAGATGATCGCCGCGTCGGCGGTGATGGGCCTGGCGGTGTGGGGATACGCCGCGGCGTTCTACCGGTACGGCGCCCCCGCCCCGGAGCGCGTATTCCACCTGCTGGCGGCCATCGCCCTGGGCGTGGCCCTGTACGCGGGCGCGGCGCTGGCGATGGGGCTGCCGGAGGCCGCCGCGGTGAAGGAGCGCGTCCGCCGCCGGTTTGGAGGGCGGGCATGATCGCCGTGGCGCAACGGGTGGAATGGGCGCGGGTTGAGGTGGCTGGAGAGGAGATAAGCGCCATCGGGCGGGGGCTGCTGGTTCTGTTGGGCGTGGTGAAACAGGACGGGCCGGACGAGGCGGACTACCTGGCCGGGAAAATCGCCACCCTGCGCGTGTTCGCCAACGGCGAGGGAAAATTCGACCGCTCGCTGCTGGACACCGGCGGCGAGGCGCTGGTGGTAAGCCAGTTCACGCTGGCGGCGCAATGGCGCAAGGGGCGCCGGCCGGGATTCGACAACGCCATGCCGCCGGACAAGGCGCGCCCGCTGGTGGAACGCTTCACGTCGAACCTGGCCGGACGGGGCGTGGGCGTGCGCGAGGGCAGGTTTGGCGCCCACATGAAAGTAAGCCTGGCCAACGACGGGCCGGTGACGCTGGTGATGGACACGCAGGCGCGGGAGTAAAGCCCTGTGGTAAGATAAGGCAGCGATATGGGAAGCTTATGACACGCGCGCCCTCGAAAAAACCGTCCTCTCACGCGGCCCATCAGCAGATGGACGAAGAAGGCGCCATCAACGCAGCCTACCGGCATCATCTCCAGCGCGCCCTTGATATTTTCGCCGCCAAGCTTAACGGGCTGGGCGTCGGCAAGGAGTTGATCGCGCGGGCCATGGACCAGATGGCGCCCCAGCTTGACCAGCTTTCCCGCAACGCCTGCGAGACGATCATCGTCGAAGCGCTGGGATGCAGGGACGAGAAGTACACGCGCAGCGACTATTTTGGCCGCGCGCTGTTATTCCACCTGGAAAAGTATTTTCCACACGGCGCGCCGGAAGAGAAACGCATCCTGACCGAGCCGGTTCACGGCAAACTGCCGCGCCAGGTGGCCGCGGGCGTGGCTGAAGCTATCCGCGAGGCGGTGGGGGGGCGGCGCGCGGGATTCACGGGGGTGTTCGCCCGCAACGTCAGCAAGCATACGATGAAAACCGCCGGCCATGTGGATTACCCCGCGTTCGCCTCCGACGGCAACATGCGCGCGGTAGTGGCCCACGTCATCCGCCGGTTCGAGGCGCGCTTCAAGGCGATGCCCCATGACGAGGGGCGCGCATGGCTGCAGCGCCACATCACGTCCACCAGCGCCTTTTCCGCGATGCGCCGCCCGTTGGCCGGCGAGGAAATGGACCTGCTGGTCAAGAACCTGTTCAGAATCTGACGGGCCGGCAACGCCCGCCCGCCCGTGTCAGTCAAACTTCTTCACCGCGCAAGCCACCGAGCCGCCGCCGCAATACCTAAGCTGATCAAAAAAACGCGCGCACCGGCGAATCCCTCCTTCGTGGGATTCCGCGCCGCCAGCAAGATACCGGTGAAAATCAAATCCCGCGCCCTGATCCTGAACGATCACCTGCGCCTCTCCAGGCAGCGTCAACAACCGCACCGTGATGAGTTTCACGTCGCCGTTCTCCAGCCGCGTGATGACCTCCTCCAGCCGCCCCGCCCTCGCCAAGGCGCGGCGGCTTGGGCCATCAAGGCCAAAGTTGCCGCTTTCGTGCGCGTTGCGCAGCAATTCATCAAAACCATGGGCGAATTCCTTCACCCCGGCCCTGTCGGTATATCTTTCAAGCCGTGTTTTCAGCCATTCGCCGGCCAAGGGTAATTTCCCACGGTGGGAGTGCGCCACAAAATACGCGCAGCCGTTGCGGCGCAGCCGTTCCTCGCATTCACGGCGGCATCCGTTTTGTGGCGATTTATTTGCCACCTGCTTCCGCGGATTTTTCCGCAAACCTTGCGCGCTTTTTTGCCTGACCGCTTCGGAAAATGTCTCGGTTTCGAACAGTTCCATTTGCTTTTCTCCCACGCTCAATCGCCCATGCTGTACTTGAGGTAATTCCTTGCCTATGTGTAGAAGCAATATGGGCGCCGAAAGGGGACGGAGCGGTAAAGCGGGGATTCCAAAAAAAAGAGTAGGCGCGGGGCCGTCCATGGCCGCCCAATCTCGCCCGATGTGAACAAAATCGCGCGTCAGCGCAGGGTCAGTTTTTTATACTTGCTGCGCCGGTTTTCGGTCTTGCCGCCCAATTCTTTTCTCCGCGCTTCTTCATACTCGGCGAAGTTGCCCTCAAACCATCGGACTTTGCCCTCACCTTCAAATACCAAAAGGTGTGTGCAAATGCGGTCAAGGAAGAAACGGTCATGGCTTATAACCAACACACATCCGGGGAAATCAAGAATGGCGTCTTCGAGGTTACGCAGCGTGGTCACATCCAGGTCGTTGGTAGGCTCGTCCAGCAGTATGACATTTCCGCCGCGGCGCAACAGCTTTGCCAGATGAACGCGGTTACGCTCGCCGCCGGAGAGGTTGGCGACTTTTTTCTGCTGATCCGGCCCCTTGAAGTTGAAGCTGCCGACGTAGGAGCGGGAATTGACGGGAACCCCGCCGACTTCCACCTGATCCGTGCCGCCGGTGATTTCCTCGAACACGGTTTTGGAGCCGTCCAGGTCGTCGCGGTGCTGATCCACATGGGAGAGCCGCACGGTCTGGCCGACGGTGATGGAGCCGCCGGTGGGCTTTTCCTCGCCGGTGATCATGCGGAACAGGGTGGTTTTGCCGACGCCGTTGGGGCCGATAAGCCCCACGATGCCGCCCTTGGGGATGATGAAGTTCACATCGCTGAACAGCATCCGGTCGCCATAGGCCTTCGAGAGGCCCACCGCTTCGATCACCTGGTCGCCCAGGGCGGGGCCGCGGGCGATCTGTATGTCGAGGGTGTTTTTTTCGATGTTGGATTTTTGCGAGGCCAGCTTTTCATACTCGCGGACGCGGGCCTTGCTTTTCGCGCGGCGGGCGCCGGGGTTGGAGCGGATCCAGGCCAACTCCTGCTCCATGTGCCGCGCGGCGCCCTTGGCCTGCTTTTCCTCCTGCGCCACGCGGGCGGCCTTGGCCTCCAGCCACGCGCTGTAATTGCCCTCGAAGGGGATGCCCCGGCTGCTATACAACTCCAGTATCCATTTGGTGATGTTGTCCAGGAAGTAGCGGTCGTGCGTGACCACAATCACGTTGCCGGGATACTCGCGCAACTGCGCCTCCAGCCAGTCCACCGTTTCGGCGTCCAGATGGTTCGTCGGCTCGTCGAGCAGCAGAATATCGGGCCGGGTGAGTAGCAGTTTGCACAAGGCAACGCGCCGCCGCTCACCGCCGGAGAGCTTGGTCACGTCCATGTCGTCGGGGGGCAGCAACAGCGCGTCCATGGCCACCTCCACCTGCCGGTCAAGCTCCCAGCCGTTGACGGAGTCTATCTGATCCTGCAGGCGGCCCATGCGCTCCAGGGCTTTTTCCATATCCGAGTCGGACATGGGGGAGGCCATCGCCTCGCTCAACTTTTCGTATTCGGCGATGAGCGACTTGATCTCCGCGAAGGCTTCCTCCACGTTGCCGCGCACGTCCTTTTGGGGATTGAGCGCCGGTTCCTGCGACAGGTAGCCTATGCGGATTCCCTTTTTCGGCTCCGCCGTGCCCATGAATTCGTGTTCCACCCCCGCCATGATTTTAAGGAGAGTGGATTTGCCCGTGCCGTTCTCGCCCACCACGCCGATCTTGGCGCCGTGGTAAAAGGCCAGATTGATGTTTTCGAATACCGTCTTTTGCCCGTAACTTTTGGACAGACGGCCAATTGTGAATACGTACTCACCCGCCATGGCGTTCCTTTTGTAATACTACGGTTTTCAACTCCGCGCCGGGCCGCGGCCCAAAAGCGCGTCCGGAATTATATATCATGGTACACTCACCGTAGGTAACTCATTATTAGGAGCGGCCATGCGATACCTCGTTGCGCTCACACTGATCCTTATCCCCGCAATGGCGCTGGCAGGCGGCCTTTCAACCCAGCGGATCACTTTTGAAACGCTCGATTGTGACGGCTCGATTGGCTTCGCCGCCGCGGACGCCGACCTGATCGCAAAAATCCTGCCCCGGCCATGCCCCGAAGGCAGCGCGGTCAAGGAGGTGTACCAGGTGCTGGAGTCCGCGCCCGCGGGAACCGGCTCGGCCTACCGGGTCAATACCACGTCCAAGGAAGGGGCGGCCAAGGTGATGGATCAGGTGCGCGCCTGGCAGGACGTGAAAAGCAAGAATATCAAGGAGGGCGGCGCCATTATAATCGAGAAAACGCCGCGATGAATCGTTCCTGCCAGCGATGAATCTAAACCGCTAATCAGTAACTTCCATCGGCAGGGATAATCAAATGAAATCATTGTCCTTATTTTCTATCGTGCTTCTTTTGGCGGCTGCGGGCGGCGATTCGTCCGGAATGGGCAAGGAAGAGGCCCTCGCCAAGGCTAAAACCATGACCGCCGAACTTGCCGAAACGCTTAAAACTCAACTGCAACGGGCGGTGAAAGAGGAAGGGTTCGCCAGCGCCATCCACGTGTGCAACGCCGTGGCGCCCAGCGCGGCTGAAGAAATCAGCGCACACCACAACGCCAGGATTCACAGGGTTAGCCTGAAGCCGCGCAACCCCAATGGCGCTCCCGACGCCCACGAGACTGCGGCGCTGACCGCCATGGATGAAGACCAAGCCAAGGGACAGCTTAATGAAGCATATGTGGAAGTGGTATCGCAAAGCGATGGTTCGAAAAGTTTGCGCTTCATGAAACCGATACTTACCGCCGCGCTGTGCCTGAATTGCCACGGAACGCCCGACAAGCTCAACGCGGAAGCGGCGGCGGCGATTGGCAAGCTATATCCGGGGGATAAAGCCACCGGTTATGGAGAGAACCAAGTGCGCGGCGCGTTTTCGGTTACGGTACCCCTGAACTGATATTAAAGGGGCGACGTGGCGGCGGCAAAGAGGGACCGCCGCCACGCCATTTTAAAAGCACGTGATAGTAAGGGGAGCTCTATCACCATGCTGGGGACCTTTTCGAGAACGCAAAATCAAACCGCGCCACACGGCTATCTTCAGCGATCTCGATTTTCTGTTTATTTATCTTGCATACATGGCGCCATATCCATTACTAATGGAGGCTAATAATAACAATGTGTTACAATTATAAAAACTTGATCTGTCGAGGAAAATTATCAAAGTTTAATAAACTTAACAAATGTAATTAAAAAGTTGAAATCGAATTGCGTTATTTACGGGGCGATCTGGGCCAGCCAATTTCATGTTATTCCACCATGGCCGGGGTCAAAGCCGACATGGAAAAGTTAAGTGTTTTGCCGATATCCAGCAGGATATGGACCCGGCCCTTGATTTTCCCCATGCCAAGGATGCAGTCCGTATCGGCCCCCTGTCCGAACGCCGGGGGCGGATCAATTTGATCGCTGGTGATGTCCACCACTTCGGCCACGGTGTCCACGATCAGTCCGGTACCCGCCTCGCCGATGTCCACCACGATGACGCAGGTTTCGCGGGTATGGTTGACCTGTTCCATTCCCAGTTTCAGGCGCAGGTCCACCACGGGAATCACCTTACCCCGCAGGTTGATGACGCCGTTGAGGTAATGGGGCGTCTGGGGCAGGCGGGTGATTTCCATGACGCCGATAATCTCCCGGACGTTGCCGATGGCGATGCCGTATCCTTCGCCGCCCAGGGCGAAGGTTAGATATTTTCCCGCGCGTATAGGGTGGCGCCCGTTGGAAAGCGCCTCATCCGTAAGGTAGTCTCGGTTGATCATTGTCCGTTCTCCATTTAGGGGCGCGGGTTACGCCGCGGCCACTTCGCCCACCAGCGCCTTGCGGACGGCACGGGATGAGTGGCCATTGCCATTGACAGGGATACGCATTGGCGAACCATCGCCGCTGGCGATATACGCCCCGTACTTTTTATCCACCTTCTGGATGTGGCTGTAGAGCCAATCCTTGAGGAAGATCATGATTTCGACGAGCACGCCCTCTTCGCCGTTCTTGTACCTGTCGTACAGCGCGCCGACCTTTGCCCGGATGTTGTCGTGGATCTGCTTGTGACTGTCGAAATTCGGATAGTGGTGTTTGCGCAGGAGGGCTTCTTCGTGATCCAGGTGCAGTTTGGCGTACTCGACCAGGTTGTCCAGTGTGCGCCGCGCGCTCTCGCCGGTGTCGCCCGCGTGTATGTCCGCGTTGAGCCGGTTGATGATATTGAACAGTTTTTTGTGCTGGTTGTCCATGTCGGGGATGCCGACGCTGAAGGTGTCCTCGTCCCATTCGATAAGCGCGCCTTTTCCATTGCCATTGCCCAACAGCGCGCCGGCCACCGAGCGGATGTCATTGCCATACACGATCCCGAACAGGTTCTTGACCACATCCTGGTTCTCCGTGGCCACGGCGGACATTTCCTCCGCGGCTCCGGCGATCTGTTCGGCGGAGGTGGCGTTGACCTGGGTGACGGTATTCAGTTCCATGATCGCCGTATTTATCTGGCGTACGCCCTCGGCCTGCTCGGCGGAGGCTGCGGCTATTTCCTCGACGATGACGGACACCTGTTTCATCCTGTCCACCATGCCCGCCAGGGCCGAGCCGGCGTGGTTGGCCAGTTCGCTTCCCCTGCCGGATTTGGCCCTGGCCGCCTCGATCAGCGCCGTGCTGTCCTTGGCGGCGGCGGCGGAACGCTGCGCGAGGTTGCGGACTTCCTCGGCGACCACCGCGAATCCCTTACCGTGTTCACCCGCCCGCGCGGCCTCCACCGCCGCGTTGAGGGCCAACAGGTTGGTCTGGAACGCGATCTCCTCGATGACCTTGATAATCTTGGCGATTTCGACCGATGAGGCCGCGGTGGATTTCATCGCTTCGATCATCTCGCCAATGGCCTTGCCGCCCGAATCGGCTTCACCGCGCATCGCGGAGGCGAGGGCATTCGCCCGTTGGGCGTTTTCGGCGTTGCGATGCGCGGTTTCGGTGATCTGTTCGAGCGAGGCGGAGGTTTCCTCCAGCGCCGAAGCCGACTTTGTTGACCCCTCCACCAGCGACATGCTGGCCGTGGAGATGTCGCTGGCGGCGTTGGAGAGCGCGCCGCCCTCGCTGGTAAGGGTGTTCACCACGCCCGACAGCGAACCCACGATGTTGCGGGTGAGCCAAAAGCAAAGCGCCCCCGCCAGCGCCATGGCCGCCGCGATGGGCGCCACGATCCACGCCTCCATGGCGGGCGCGCCGTGTCCCGCGCCGCCCAAAGGCGCCCCGCAGGAAGCCAGTCCCCAGTAGGCCAATCCACCCGTGAAAAGCGCCAACAACGTGACCGCGCCAAATCCCCAATAAAGCTTCCGGGACAGTTTCATCGCTCGTCCTCCTCTGTTAAGAGCATCGCTATTTTCATGCCGCGTTCCCCTATTGTCGCCGCGGGGAACATCTCTGAAATTTTTCGCGGCAGCAACGACGGCAGATGCGGTTTGTGCAAAACCTCTTTCGCTCCGGATTCGGCGATCCTGATAAGTGTTTCATCGCCGATATCTTTGGTTATCACGATAACCGGGGTTTCCCGCATTGACGGGCTTGCCCTTACCGCCCGCACCACTTCGCATCCCGTTTCCCCCCATTCCACAATGAGCGCGTCATACCGGGAGCCGCGCAGCAGCTTTAGCGCGGAAAAGATACCCACTGCTTCATCAATGTGTTCAATCCCCATCGTGGCGAGACATTGTCTTACGAGCTTTCTCATCACCGCCGTTTCCATGAGCGCCCCGATCAATTGATCAACCTGAGGAGCATAAGAGGCGCCAATGGGCTTTCGCCGGATTCACCCTTTGATAATCAACCGTTCCCCGTGGAGCGCGCCATACGGGTTTGATATTTTTAACAATGTTTCATAAAATTATTCGATCCATGTAAAATGAGTGGGTGGGATTTCATAAAAAGGGTCTATTCATGTCATTGCGAAGAGCGTAAGTGGCGAAGCAATCTCAAATTCGCATAGTTTGGGGGCCGTGAGATTGCTTCGCTTCGCTCGCAATGACTTCCTGTGGGATTTTCAGCGTTTACCAGATGGGAGTAGAAATGGGAAGCGATCAGCGCCAAGCGAAAATGAGTTGCCGCGTTCTGGCGGTGGACGATGACCCTGATTCACTTGAACAGTTGGGAAAACTGGCCGAGCGGATGGGGGGAATGGAATTTTCCGGTTTCGGCAATCCGGAGAAGGCGCTGGCTTGGGCGGGAGAGAACACGTTTGACATAGCGCTGTTTGATTACCGGCTGCCGGTGATGACCGGCGTGGAGCTTGCGGCCCGGCTCAAGGCCCGCCATCCGGGCGCCTCATTTCTTATTGTTACGGCGTTCGCCGAGGTGGATACGGTGGTGGAGGCGTTGCGGGCCGGAGTGTTCGATTTTCTCAAGAAGCCGCTTTCGATGGGCGATTTCCGGGTGGCCATCGAGCGGGCGCTGAACCACCAGGCGATAAAGCGTCAGAACCAGTTATTGCGCCAGTACCTGCGGGAGAGCGCGGGCCGGGCGCAGCTCATAGGCGCATCGAAACAGATCGCGGGGATACGGGAGAAGGCGGAACTGTTCGCCCGGTACGACGCGCCGGTGCTGCTGTTGGGTGAAACCGGGGTAGGCAAGGAGGTTTTGGCAAGGCATATCCACGCCACCAGCCCGCGGGCGGCGGAACGGTTCGTGGCGGTCAACTGCAGCGCCTTTTCGGAGCAACTGCTGGAAAGCGAACTGTTCGGACACGAAAAAGGCTCCTACACCGGCGCCGACCGGCAGCGGGCGGGCCGGCTGGAATACGCGGGCGGGGGAACCATACTGCTCGACGAGTTGTGCGACATCGCTCCGGCCACGCAGGTAAAGCTGCTGCGTGTGCTGCAGGAGCGGGAGTTCGAGCGCGTGGGCGGCAACCAGTCGCTAAAGCTGCGGGCGCGGATCATTTCCGCCACCAACAAGGACATCAACAAGGAGATACGCCAGGGCCGGTTCCGGGAGGATCTATACTACCGGCTGAACACGCTGGCGATGCGGATACCCCCCTTGCGCGAACGCAAGGAGGACATCGAGTTGTTCGCGGGGCACTTCCTGGAGCGGTTCGGCCTTATCCATAACAAGGAAGCGCTGGGTTTTACCGGCGAGGCGATGGCGGCGCTGATGGCGTATCAATGGCCGGGCAACGTCCGCCAACTGGAGCATTGCGTGGAGTACGCGGTGATTCACTGCGATGGGGCCATGATCACGCCGGAACATCTGCCTGCGGAGGCTTTTGTGGGGGAGATGACGCACAAGGAGCCGGTGGCGACCAGCATCCCGGCGCCCCCCCTGCCCACGCTGGACGGGCAAGGCTCCATGCCGGAGCTTATCAGCGGGATCGAGCAGGAGGGGATACGCTCGGCCCTGGAGCGCAACCGGTGGAACCGGTCGAAGGCCGCCAAGGAATTGGGGCTTACGCTGTCGCAACTGCTGTACCGGATAAAGAAGTACGGGATTGAGTGATTCGTGTGACGGCGGGGAGTGTATCCTGAACGGATGCGAAGGACGCCATCCTTATCCTTCCCGGGGGGGGCCAGAATCGCCAACGCTCACGGGCATTGTAGAGGCGGCCCCCCGCGTGGCCGCCCGTGAATGGCAGGCACAGGGGCATGCCCCTACGATGAAGGGATTTATTTCCCCTGTTTTTCCGAATACAGCCGGTCGAGGATGGCGCAGCCGTATTCCTCGCACAGGTAGAAGGTGTGCATGAACTCGTCCAAGGGGACGGTTTTAGCCTCCATGCCGGTGGACTTGCCCTTGGCGTTCAAATAATAGAGATGGACTTTTTCCTCCTTGCCGAACTGGGTGGCCCAGTAGCAATTCTCGCCGCCGCCGATAACGTCCACATCCTCATGGTAATGGCCGTCAAGCGCGCCGTTGACGAGGCTGGCGGTGACGGGATCGTCGGCGGACCATTTTTTCGCGCTGTTGCGCCGCTGGAAGGAGATGCCGCTGGTGGAGGAGTCCGCGCCCTTTTTGGGTTTTTCCTTGCTCCGGTACCCGGCGGGGGCGGTGGACTTTGGCGGCCCGCCCATGGGAGCGGCGGGTTTGGGCGGAGGCGATACGCCTTGGGCCGCTTTCACCGGGGCCGGCGCCGCTTTTTTGGGCTGGGCGGCGAAATCAAACGAGGTGATCACCGGCGCCTTGCCTTTCACGAGCAGCGGCTCGATTTTTAGCTTAAGTTTATCCTGCGGGAAAGGCTTAACGATGCTGTCGTTGGCGCCCGCCTGCTGGGCGGAGGGTAGCCGGTCCGCCTTGTCCTTCATCGCGGTGAACAGCACGGGCAGGGCGCCTGCGTCGACCCGAGAGCGCAGGGCGGCCAGGTAGCCAAGGCCGCCGCCGCCGGAAGATTCGGCGTCGTAATCGAGGATGATCAGGTCCAGGTCGCATTTGTCCTTAGGCGCGGAACCGCCCAACAGCGCGCCCATGCCCGGATTGGTTTTGGTGAATTTTTTGACGATGGTTTCCGCGGCGATGGCGGTCTCGGCTTCATGCACGTTGGGGTAGCCGAGCTTGTGGAGCATGATGGCGATGACGTGACGGCTGGTTTCGTGCGCGTCCACGATAAGAATCCGCGTGTCTTCCTTTGGTCTGCCGTTGGACATCTCTACTGCTTCTCCCCTAAACCTTCACCTCGCCGTCCCGCCGCCCGTTTGGCGCCTACAACAATCCTCCCGCCTTTAGCTCATCGAAAACGCTTCCCAAACGGGCCATGTCGTCCCCGGTGTGAGCCGCCGAAAGTGAAACACGAAAACGCTCCCCGCCGGATGGAACGGTAGGCGGCCGGATCGCCGGAACGTACAGTCCCCGTTCCAGTAAATAGCGATAACAGCCCGTTAACCGCTCGCCGCTTTCCATGACGATTGGAACGATATGTGATTCAACTGGTTGTGTATTGTATCCTATCTTTTCAAGAATTTGAACCATTTTTCTCATATTTTCAAACAGTTTTTCGCGCAGTTTCGCCCCTGTATCACTTTTGACCAATTCCAGCGCGGTTAGTCCAGAGGCGGCCTGGGCGGCGGGCGGGCTGGTGGAATAGATAAAGGAACGTGAAAAGTTGATGAGTCCGTCAATAAGCGAACGCGAACCGGCGATAAAACCGCCTTCGCCGCCGAGGGCTTTGCCCAAGGTGGCGACGTGGATGTCCACCCGTTCGTGGACGCCGGCCATGTGGGGCGTTCCGCGCCCTTGAGGGCCGGACACGCCGAAGCCGTGCGCGTCGTCCACCATGAATATGGCGCGGCAGCGCTCCGCAAGCTGGGCAAGCTCCGCCAGCGGGGCGATGTCGCCGTCCATGGAGAACACGCCATCGGTGACAATCAGCCGCTTGCCGCGCGCGGGGGCGGCGGCCAGGCGGCGGGCGAGGTCATCGGGATCGTTATGCGTGTACCGGATGAGCTTGGCGCCGGAGAATCGCGCGCCGTCGAGGATGCTGGCGTGGCACAGGCGGTCGGCGAACACCGTGTCGCCGCGTCCCATAAGCGCGGTGAGCAGGCCGGTGTTGGCGGCGTAGCCGGAGGAGAACATCAGGGCGGCGGGTTTGTCCAGAAACGCGGCGGCGGCCTGCTCAAATTCCGCATGGGGAATGGTTGTGCCGGAAATCAGCCGCGAGGCTCCGGAACCCCATCCGTACTCCCGCGCGGCGCGGCAAGCGGATTCGATGACGGCGGGGTGATGGGAGAGGCCCAGGTAGTCGTTGGTGGAGAACAATATGAGTTCGCGCCCGTCAATGACGGCGGCGCGGCCTTGGGTGGATCGCAGGATACGCAGGGCGCGCCGGGAGGCAAGGCCGGCCAGTTCGCTCTCGAAAAGTTCGCTCACGCCTTTTTGACGGTAAGTTCCAGGTCGCGGATCATGCGAAGGTCTTCTTCCGCCGGGCGTCCGCAGGTGGTCAGGTAGTTGCCCACCATGGTGGAGTTTGCGCCCGCGGCGAACATAAGGCACTGCAAGTCGCGCAGGTTTTTTTCGCGTCCCCCGGCCACTTTAATATCTTTCGTGGGCAGGATCAGGCGGTAGGCGGCGATGATTTTAAGGATTTCCAGCGGGGCCAGCGGCTCGGTGTTTTCCAGCTTCGTGCCCTTTATGGGATTAAGGAAGTTGAGCGGCACGGAGTCCACGTCCAACTCGCGCAGGCTGAAGGCCATTTCCACGCGCTGCTCCGGGGACTCGCCCATGCCGAAGATGCCGCCGCAGCAGGCGCGCAGGCCCGCGGCCTTGACGGCGCGCACGGTGGCCACGTCTTCTTCATAATCGTGGGTGGTGCAGACATTGGGGAAGAAGGAGCGGGCGGTTTCCAGGTTGTGGTGGTATTCCTCGATGCCGGCGTCCTTGAGGGCGCGGGCGGCGTCCCCGTCAATTATCCCCAGGCTGGCGCAGCGGTGGATGGCCACCTGCTCGCCCAGTGTCTTGATGCGTTCGATGACCGCCTCGAGGCGTTTTTTCGGCCCCTTGCCGGAGAAACCGTACCCGGAAGTGACGATGCCGTATTTGTGGGCGCCGTTTTCCAGCGCCCGGCGCGCCCCTTCGACGATTGTTTCCGCCGGAACGAGATCGAACACGGGCGCGTTGGTGGTGGCGTGGACGGATTGGGCGCAGAAAGCGCAATCCTCCGGGCATTGGCCGGACTTGGCGTTGATGATGGAGCATAGGGACACCACATCGCCCTTGTAGTGGCGGCGGACGCGGTCGGCGGCGGCGATAAGCGCGTAGATCTGCACGGTGTCGAGCCGCATAAGGTCCACGGCCTCGTCCCACGCCAGCGGTTCGTTGTCGAGGGCCTTGGCTTCGAGGCGCGCGATAAGTTCAAGCGCGGCGGCGGGCGCGGTGGCAAGGGATCCGTTCATCTATGAATATCCTGGAATATACGGGTATCGTAGGTATTATACGGAGCGGAGCCAGAATCACAAGGGCGGTGGTAACGAAAACCGCCCCGGCGGCTTTTGCGCGCCGTATAATGGGGCGTGAGGGGGAGCCTAACGCAAGCGGCAGGAGTTAAGACGCGCGGCATGAATTCCAACGGACCGTCTCTTGACCCTTTGCGCCCATTGCGCTGGTACGCGGGCCTTGTGGCCGCGGGCTGGACGCTGTTGGTGGCGGCGCTGCTGGTGTGGCAGATCAACCGCATCGAACACCACTTCCGCGAGGTGTCCATCAACACCGCGCGCACCAACTTCAACAAGGACCAGGCGATGCGCTACTGGGCGGCGTCGCATGGCGGGGTGTACGTCCCCATTGACGAGCGCACGCCGCCCAACCCCTACTTGAGCCATGTGCCCGAACGGGACATCACCACGCCGTCGGGCACGCGGCTGACACTGATGAACCCGGCCTACATCGTGCGTCAGTTCAATGAGTATTTTTCCGACATGTACGGCGTCCGGGGCCACATCACCAGCCTTAAACTGCACAACCCCGCCAACGAACCGGATACGTGGGCGCGCAAGCCGCTTGAAGCGTTCGAGCGGGGCGAGAAGGAGATTCTGGAGTTCACGGACATAGGGGAGGAGCCGTACATCCGGCTGATGCAGCCGATGATGACGGTGGAGGGTTGCCTTAAGTGCCATGGCTACCAGGGGTACAAAGTGGGGGAGGTCCGCGGCGGCGTGAGCGTGTCCGTACCTCTGAAAAAGGAAACCGCACAGATGCGGATAGACAAGCTCCATCACCTGATGGGGTACGGGGTGATCTGGCTGTTGGGATTGGCGGGGGTGTTGTTCACCTCGCGCGGGCTGGGGCGGCGGATCGAGGAACGGTCGCGTATAACCGACGCGCTACGGCGCAGCGAGGAAAATCTGCGTTTCACGCAGCTTTCGGTGGATCAAGCGGGTGACGCGATCTTCTGGGCGCAGGAGGATGGCCTTATCATCTACGCCAACGAAGCGGCCACGGCGCGTTTGGGTTACAGCCGCGAGGAGTTTTCCCGGATGAAGGTTTACGAACTTGATCCGGAATACCCCGTGGAGCGGTGGAACGAGCATTGGCGCGCCATGCGGGACGCCGGTTCCATGAAGTTTGAATCCTCCCATCGGGCCAAGGATGGGCGCGTTATTCCCGTGGAGCTTTCGACCACTATCATTACGTTCGGCGGGCGCGAGATCATCTGCGGTTTCGCCCGCGACATTCGCGACCGCAAGCGGATCGAGCGCGACCTGCGCGACAGCCAGGCCGGACTGGAACGCGCGCAGGCCGTGGCGCGGTTGGGCAGTTGGCGGCTGGACATCCGCCAGAATGAGCTGTGGTGGTCGCCGGAGGTGTACCGCATATTCGCCGTGCCGCCGGGCACGCCGCTCACCTACGAGGCGTTCCTCGCTTGTGTGCTGCCGGAAGACCGGGGGACGGTGGACACGGCCTGGCAGGCGGCGCTCAAGGGGGCGGAGTACGACATTGAGCATCGCATCGTGGCCGACGCGCGGATCAAGTGGGTGCGCGAACGGGCGGAACTGCAATTCAGCGACGATGGCGAGTTGCTGTTCGGCGTCGGCACCGTGCAGGACGTCACCGACCGCAAGCAGATTGAAAGGGAGTTGCGCGACCGCAACGAGCTGTTCGAGCGGCTGTTCGCCACCACCCATGTGATGCTGGCGTACCTTGACCGCGATTTCAACTTCATACGGGTCAACCGGGCCTACGCCGACGCGACGCATAAAACCGAGGAATATTTCATCGGGAAGAATCACTTCGCGCTGTATCCCCATCCGGAGAATGAAAAAATCTTCCAGCAGGTGGTGGATACGGGGCAGCCCTACACCGCGCATGAAAAGGCCTTCGCCCACCCGGATCAGCCCGAACGGGGAATGACGTACTGGGACTGGACGCTGGAACCGGTGAAGGACGCCGCGGGACAGGTGGTGGGGCTGGTGTTCAGCCTGCAGGACGTGACGGAACGGCGCCGGGCGGAGGAGATCAAGGAAGCGAAACTGCGGTACCTGCACGACATCAACCGCGTGTCCGGCCTGATCGAAGGTGAGCGGGATATTGACCGGTTGCTGGAGCGCCTTGTGCGCGAACTGCTTGAAATATTCAAGGCCGACCGCGCGTACCTTTTGTACCCGTGCGATCCGGCGGCCGCCAGTTACCGGATTCCCTACGAAGCGACGGTTCCCGAATATCCCGGAGCGCACGCCAGCGGCGCGGAAATTACATTGGATGAAGCGCAGGCGGCGGTGCTGGGCGCGGTGGCGGCGGCGCGCGGATGCGTGGTCACCCGGTTCGATGAGGGGACGTTGGCGCGCATCAATCCGGAGGCGCGGCGCTTTATGCCCCGGACAGTACTGCAAACCGCGGTACGGCCCAAGGTGGGCGGCCTATGGTCGGTGGGTCTGCACCAGTGCGGCCATGACCGCCAGTGGACCGATGACGAAAAGCAGTTGCTGGACGATATCGCCCTCAAGCTGGCGGGGGCCATCACCGGCCTGCAATTGCGCCGCGACCTTGAAGGGAGCGAGCGGAAGTACCGCGAGTTGTATGAAAACTCGCTGGACGGCATATTCCTGGCAGGCATGGACGGCGCGTTGTTCGATGTCAATCCGTCGTTCTGCTCCATGATGGGGTGCCTTGGTCCGGACGACCTGCGCGACCGGAACCTGCGCGAGATGTTGGGCGGCGAGGAGGCGTGGCGGGAGTTGGTCACCTCCGCGCGGGAGGATGGGGGAATGCTGGAAACCCGGCTGCTGCGGCCCGGCGGCCCGCCCTTGACGGTGGAGATCAACGCGCTGCTCATCCGCGGCGGCGCGGGCGAGCCGGTGGCGTGCGAGGGCATCGTGCGCGACATCACGCGGCGGCGCCAGGCGGAGCGGGAGGTGAACCGGCTGTTCCGCGCCATCGAGCAGTCCGCCGAAATGGTGCTGATCACCGGCGCCGAGGGTGAAATCGTGTACGCCAACCCTGCGTTTGAGCGTTTCTCCGGGCGGGACCGTTCGGACGTGGTGGGGCAGAACATCGCCGCGCTTATCGCGGGCGGACCCGCGGACCAGTCGTACCGGGAGATGTGGTGGTCGCTGGCGCGGCGGCGGGTGTGGCATGGCCGCATCACCCACCGCCTGGACGACGGGCGGCGCATGGAAGTGGACGCCACGGTCAGCCCCGTGCTCGATTCGGGCGGCCAGTGCGACGGGTACGTGGCGGTGATGCGCGACGTCACCGGCGAGGCGGCGCTGGGCCGCGCCAAGGACTACTTCACCGCGGTCACTTCCCATGAAATGCGCACGCCGTTGACCAAGCTGGGGCTGGCGTGAAGGACGCCGCGGGACAGGTGGTGGGGCTGGTGTTCAGCCTGCAGGACGTGACGGAACGGCGCCGGGCGACGAGTCCGTGGGCAAGCTCAACGAGGTGATAGACGAGACGTGGGAAAGCTTCGAGCGCGTGATCTCCGCCACGGAGTTGTTCGCGGAAATGGCGCAGATGCGCGCGCGCTCCCAGTTCCGGCAGGAGGATGTGGGGCTGCTGGTCATGTACGCGGCGGAATTCGCCCGCGAACGGGCGCGCGGCGAAAAGCGCGGCGTGCGCGTGGAGCTTTCGATGGAGGAGAACGTCAAGGGCCGGCGCGTTCCGCTGGAGCCGCGCATCTTCCGCCGGGCGCTGGACGAAGTGCTGTCCAACGCCGTCAAGTACACGCCCGACGGGCGCGCGGCCCACGTCCGGGTGTGGCTGGAGGAGTCGTGGCTGGCGGTGGAGACGCGCGACGAGGGGATCGGCGTGCCCGCCGACAAGCTGGAAAAGGTGTTCGATCCCTTTTTCTCGCTGGAGGATTTCCACCAGCACGTGAGCAGCCAGTACAAGTTCAAGGGGGGCGGCATCGGCATGGGGTTGACGCTGGCGCGCCTGGCGCTGGAAAGCCACGGGGGGACGCTCAAGCTCGAAAGCGTCGAGGGGCAGGGGACCACCGTGACCATGCGCCTGCCGCTCAAGGCGGCGGTGTAGGTGACTGCCTCAAAGATCAAACAAAGTTATGAGCTATCTTCTTTTTCTAGACGAGAGCGGACACGACCATCGCCAACTTCCCTATGAAGTGCGCGGTGGTGTGGCTATTCACGTCTCCAAAGTATGGCCATTTGTGCAGGATATGCGCCAGATGGAGTTAGTCTGCTTTGGCGCGAATCTTCAAAATTTTGGACACGAGATAAAGGGTTCCAAACTTTTGGATAAGGATCGTTTCAAATGGGCAAAGCAGGGGGAGCAACTTTTAACTCATGAGAGACAGAAGCATCGCATTTCCTTTCTGAAGAAGGGAGGGGGGCAATCAAGAATCGAATTCACCGCTTATGGCCAAGCATGTTTGATGATGGCGGAAAACATTTTTATGCTCCTTCGCAAGCATCAAGCCACGATCTTCGCCTCTGCGATACCGTGCGGGGTAATGCCTGGTGCGGATGTCCCCCCGGATTATTTGAGAAAGGATTTCGTGTTTTTGTTTGAACGGTTCTATTATTTTCTGGAGCTAAACCAGGATACAGGACTTATTGTTTTTGATGAAACGGAGAAAGCTGGTGACGCAAAGCTGATGGGCAAACTGGAGGCCTATTATCGTAATACTCATACGGGACGTTCGAGAGCAGAATGGGTCGTCCCTTATCCGTTGTTTGTCCCCTCTGATTTATCGTACCCTGCGCAAGCCGCTGATGTTTGCATATATTGTGTGAATTGGGGTTTTCGGCAGGCAAGGGGAATGGATGCGGAAGCGCGGCAAGAAATCAAGGATTTGGCGGAAAAGCACCTTGCTGGTTTGCAGTACAAGGGAGACCGTGAAGGTGAGGGAAGAAAAACTTACATTTATGGAATCGTGTATGTCCCCGATCCGTATGAAGCGAGAAGGTAATAAAGGAAAGGAGGCAATGCTTTCGGCGTCACTTGCGCAACCCCTTGGCCGAACCTCCAGTTCAATTATGATATTCCTGTAATACATTGTCAAGAAACGGCGGCGCGCCGCGCGAAAAGCAAGCGAGTACATGCTCAAAAAACATAACCAACTGTTCCTGTCGCTGATGATGGCGGCGGATTTCGCCGTCGTCGTCTTGGCATGGATAGGCGCGTACCATCTGCGGTTCACCGTGGAGGTGGCGCCGGTGCTCAAGGGCGATCCGGGCATCGGGCCGTACCTGCGGTTCTTGCCTGTCGTGGCGGTGGTGTGGATAATCGCGCTGTGGGTGGGGGGCGTGTACCAGCCGATGCGCGCGGACAGCCGGTTCCACGAGTACTGGCGCATCCTGCGCGCCGGGGTCATCGGCACGGTGATGGTCATGGCGGCGGCGTTCACCTACCGCGAACATGAATATTCCCGTCTGTTCATGGGCCTGTTCTGGGTGTGTGGGACGGTGGGGGTGACGGCCTCGCACATCGTGGTGCGCACGATCCTGCGGGAACTGCGCCGCCGGGGGCACAACCTGCGCTATATCCTGATCGTGGGCGCGGGGGACCTGGCG
>JACQZB010000009.1 GCA_016207925.1 Nitrospinota bacterium | reverse complement strand
GGAAAAGCGTGCGCAAGGTCCTTCGGCTTTGCCTCAGGACTTCAACAATAAGCGTGAGATGCCCTTACCGGCGCCCTGAGCGGAGCGAAGGGCCTTGCGGTTCAAATTTCAAATTGAGACACTACTCTATCATTCATGCGACACCATACCGACTATTCGATACTTAAATTGTCACATATCATTGCGTTTTACCACCCCCATTATATACGTTAGACATTGTATAAATTAATTTTATTGCGTTGCTTAAAAAATAGATTCATATTAGGTATGACGATGGGTGTAAAGGATAACAAGCCCGCGCTGGGAGGTATTCCTGATGCGCCACGCGGAGCCGGAACCAAATCGGCGAATTGGTTCGTTTTCCACACGAGCCGTTTTTTTGTCCGCTCTCGTGGCGGGAATCGCCGCCATTCTGGCCGGGGCGTGGTTCTACCGGGCCGAACATGAGCGGGTAGAGCGGCGCGCGCGTGACGAGCTTTCCGCCGTCGCCCAACTCAAGGTTAACCAGATCGCCAACTGGCGGTTCGAGCGGCTGGGGGACGCCGGGGTAATCGCGGAGACCCCCTTTTACCGCGAAAGCGTCCCGCGCTATCTGGCCTCGCCAGACGAGGCGATCGCGGGCCAGATACTGTCCCGGTTCAAGTCGCTCCACGCGCATTACCAGTATTTCGATGTTCTTCTGGTGGATGCCGCCGGAACCGTCCGGTTAAGTTTTCTCGGCGGGGTCAATCCCATTCACCACAGTGAAGCGCGGGAAGTGGAAGAGGCATTCCGCGCGCGCCGTCCTGTTCTTTCGGACATCCATGGCGACGCCACCAAGGGCAACCTGTCGCCCCATATTGACGCCATCGCGCCGTTTTTCGCGCCGGGGGGTGAACCCGCGGGGGCCATTGTCCTTCAGTCAAATGCGCGGGATTTCCTGTACCCCCTGATCCAATACTGGCCCACGCCCAGCCAGAGCGCCGAAACCCTCCTGGTGCGGCGGGAGGGGGACAGTGTGCTGTACCTCAATGATCTGCGCTGGCAAAAAGATACGGCGCTCAACCTGCGGATACCCCTGTCCCGAGTGGACCTGCCCGCCGTCATGGCGGTGATGGGCATACAAGGGATCGTGCGGGGCCGTGACTACCGGGGGGTGGAGGTGCTGGCGGCGCTCGAACCAGTGCCGGAGACTCCATGGTTCATGGCCGCCAAGGTGGACGCGGAGGAGGTGTTCGCGGAGTGGCGGAAGCACGCTTCCTTGATCCTGGCGCTCACCGCGCTGATTGTGTCGTTCGTGGCGGCCGCGGCGATGCTAGTCTGGCGCCGGAAGCGGGAAACCGAACGTTTCACCGCCGAGTTGCAAAAACTCGCCGATATTATCGAGAACGCGCAGTGGGGCGTGGCGATCGCCGGTCCGGACGGCCAAAACCTGTTGATGGTCAATTCCGCCTACGCGCGGATGCACGGCTACACAAAGGAGGAGATTCTGCGCCTGCCGCTGGGCGGATTGTATCCTCCCTCGCGCCGTGAAGAGCTTGCCGGCCACGCGGCGAAAGTCCGCGAGTTGGGGCATCATGTGTTCGAGACCGAGCATATCCGCAAGGACGGTTCGGTGTTTCCCATTCAGCTTTCCGTATCCGCCATCCGTGATGTGAAGGGCGCTATCCGTTTCTTCGCCGGCAACGCGGAGGACATCACGGAACGCAAGCAGCGGGAGAAAGAACACTTGTTGCTCGCCTCCGTCACCCAGTCCATGGACGACGCCGTGGTGGCGCTGACGCTGGACGGCGTGATCAACACCTGGAACCATGGCGCCGAGCGGCTTTTTGGCTATTCGCGCCAGGAAGCTGTTGGCGAACCGGTCGGCATACTGATACCGCCCCACCGTATGCGGGAGGCGCGGGCGGTTCTTGAAAAAACCCGGCGCGGGGAGCATGTCCCTACGTTTGAAACCGAGCGGTTGAGAAAAGATGGAATGATTGTGCCGGTTTCCATGACCATATCGCCGGTAACCGACGCCTCCGGCGCGGTCATCATGACCTGCGCCACTGTGCGCGACATTACGGAGCGCAAGAAGGCGGAAGAAGCGGTACATGAAAGCGAGGCCAAATTCCGCGCGCTGTTCGATCAGGCGGCGGACGCCATCTGGCTCATTGACCCGGCGACCGGCGCCCTTTTGGATTTCAACACCGCCGCGCACACATCGCTGGGCTACACCCGCGCACAATTCGCCCGTATAACCATTGCGGACGTGGAGGCGGTGGAATCGGCGGAAGATGTGGCCCGGCATGTCCAAAAAATCATGAAAACCGGCTCCGACACTTTCGAGACCAAGCACCGGACCCGGACCGGCGAGTTGCGCGACATTTTGGTAAGCGCCGCCGTCATCACCATCGGGGGCCGGACGTTCATCCAGAGCATCCAGCGCGACATCACGGCGCGCAAAAGGGCGGAAGAGGCGTTGCGCCGGACGCAATTCGTGGTGGACAGCACTTCCGACGGCGTCTATTGGGTGGGGCCGGACGGGCGGATATTGAGCGTCAACGACGCCGTATGCAAAAGCCTGGGTTATACGCGGGACGAACTGCTTACCCTGACGGTGAGCGACATCAGCCCCGATTTCCCGCCTGAAATATGGAAACGGCACTGGGACAGCGTGCGGGAGCGCCGCTCCTTCTCCGTCGAAACGCGGGGCAGGACAAAGGACGGCCGGATTTTCCCCGTCGAGGTGATGATCAATTACGTTCAATTCGATGACAAGGAATACAATTGCGCTTTTGTCCGCGACATCAGTGAACGCAAACAGGCGGAGGAGGAGCTTCGCCTCCACGCGCAGATCATGGAGAACATGTCCGAGGGCGTGTTCCTCATCCGCGCCAGCGACGCCGTGATCGTCTATGCCAACCCCCGGTTCAACGAAATGTTCGGCTACGGTCCCGGCGAATTGTCCGGCAAGCATGTATCCGTGGTCAACGCGCCCGGCGGCAAGACGCCGGAGGAGACCGCCGCGGAGATCAATAACGCGCTGCGCCGGGATGGCGTCTGGAGAGGCGAGGTGCTTAACGTAAAGAAGAGCGGCGAGCCGTTCTGGTGCGCCGTGCGTGTTTCCACGTTCCACAGCCGCCAGTACGGCGAGGTATGGGTGGCCGTGCATACGGACATAACTTCGCGCAAATGGGCGGAGGAGGCGTTGGCGGAGAGCGAACGCAACTACCGCACCATCGCCAATTTCACCAACGACTGGGAAACCTGGCTCACCCCCAACGGCTGGCTGCGCTATGTCTCCCCTTCGTGCGAGCGGATCACCGGCTATCCGCCCGAAAAGTACATCGCCGATCCGGCGTTCATGATGTCCATCATCCATCCGCTGGATCATGAGATGTACCAGGGCCACCTTGACGGCTGTCACAACGCGCAGACCGCCTTGGCCGGGCCGGACGGCGCATCGGAGCATCTGCGGTTCCGCATCGTCAGAAAAGACAGGGCGGTGCGCTGGATCGAGCACATCTGCCAAAGCGTGTTCGATGAAACCGGCCAATGGCTTGGCCGGCGCGCCTCCAACCGCGACATCACCGAACGGGTGGAGGCGCAGGAAGCCATGCGCCATGCCCGCCAGCAGGCGGAAGCCGCCACGAAACTGAAGGACAAGTTCGTCTCGCTGGTGGCGCATGACTTGCGCTCGCCCCTGTCGTCGGTTACGGGCCTGTTGAAGGCCGCCATGAACGATCCGGCTGTTCGTGGCAGCGTGCGCCTGTCGGAGATTCTGGGCATGGTGGCGCAAAGCGGCGACAACATGCTGACCTTCATTGACGACCTGTTGAACATCAGCCGCCTGCAAACCGGCTCGATCACCTGCCGCCCCATGACCTTCAATGCGCGGGGGCTGGCCATGGAGTCGCTGAATATCCTGTCCCATCTGGCCGAGACCAAGGGGCTGACGCTGCGTAACGAAGTTCCGGAGGGCATATCCATCCACGCCGACCTGACGCTTATTGGCGAGGCGCTGCGCAACCTGATCTCCAACGCCATCAAGTTCACCCCCAAGGGCGGCGTGGTGACCGTTGGCGCGGAGGAGTCCAACTCCCATGTCACCCTTGCCGTACGCGACACGGGCGTGGGGGTGGAGCCTTCCCTCTCCGGCAATTTGTTCAGCCACGAAGTGCGGACCAGCACGCGCGGAACCATGGGCGAACGCGGCACGGGGCTGGGCTTGCCCTACTCGAGCGATATTGTCACGGCCCACGGGGGGGAACTGTCCTTCGAGTCCGAACCGGGCAAAGGCAGCGTATTCCGGATCACCCTGCCGCGCGAGTGAAGATGGCAGGAGGGGTTTGATACGGCGTTTACGCAATTATGCGCGATTCGTCAGCGGCCCGCGCCAACCGTCTTCATCGTGTACGCCATCAGGCCGCCCGCGTCCAGAAGCTCCTGCATGAACGGCGGCACCGGCGCCGCCTGATAGGTCCGGCCCTTCGTCTCGTTGACGATCACGCCCGTGGACAGGTCAACGGACAGCGTATCGCCGGACGCCGCATCCTTCACCGCCTCCGGGCATTCCAGGATAGGCAGGCCCATGTTGAAGGCGTTGCGGTAGAAAATCCGGGCGAAATACTCCGCCACCACCACCGCCACCCCCGCCGCCTTGATGGCGATGGGCGCGTGTTCGCGCGAGGAACCGCAGCCGAAGTTGGCCCCGGCCACCATGAGGTCCCCCTTCTTCACCCGCGCGGCGAAACCGGGGTCGGCGTCTTCCATGCAGTGCCGGGCAAGCTCCGCCGGGTCGGAAGTGTTCAGGTACCGGGCGGGGATGATCACGTCGGTGTCTATATGATCCCCGAACTTGTGGCACACGCCCCGAAGGCTCATGGCTTGCCGCTCCTTCTACTTGCGTAAATAATAATGAAGGAGGCATTATACACGTCATCGGCGCGCCGCGCCAACCGGCCCCATCGCCTGATCCCCGGTTGCGCGCCCGCGCGCGGTGAGGTAATATGTGGGGTTTCACGGCAATATCCACAATCTACATCATAGGCCAATGAAACACGATTTTAAGGGAGCGCGCATCGAAACGTCCCGCGTCCGGAAGGGCATGGGCGTGGATGACCTGGTGGAACACTATTTCAACGCCTACAACGCCGCGCGGATCAAGGAAGCCTGCCGGATGCTGGAGCGCAAGATACTCTCCAGTGACTGCTACGTGGGCGTGTCGCTGTCCGGCGCCTTGACGCCCACGGGCTTGGGCGCCTCGTGCCTGGTGACGTGGATCGAGAACGGCTGCATAGACTACATCTCCTCCACCGGCGCCAACCTGTACCACGACACGCATTTCGCGCTGGATCTGCCGCTGCACCAGTCGTCGCCGTTCCTGGACGACGTGAAGCTCCGCAAGGAAGGGCTGATCCGCATTTACGACATCATTTTCGATTTCGAGGTGCTGGCCCGCTCCGACAAGTACGTGTACCGGGTGATGAGGCAACCGGAGTTCCACGACAAATCCATGGGCACCGCGGAGCTGCACTTCCGCCTGGGCCGCTACGTGGACGCCACGGAGCGCGAAATGGGCTGCCAGGGCAAAACCGTGCTCGGCGCCGCCTACCGCAATTCCTTGCCCTGCTTCTGCCCCGCGCCGGGGGATTCCACCATCGGGCTGAACATCGCCGCGCTCTCGTTCGACTCCCCCTATCCGCGCGTGGATCCCACGCTGGATGTGACCTACTCCAGCGCCATCGCCTACGCCGCGAAAATGGAATCGCGCAGCGCGGTGCTGATCCTGGGCGGCGGTGTGCCGAAAAACTTTTTGCTGCAAACCATCCCGCAGCTCGACGAGATCATGGAAATCCACGTCAAGGGCCACGACTACTTCATCCAGGTCACCGACGCGCGGGCGGACACCGGCGGGCTTTCCGGCGCCACGCCCCACGAGGCGGTAAGCTGGGGCAAAGTGGATCCGGAAATGATCCCCGACGCGGTGGTCTGCTATACCGACTCCACCATCGCCCTGCCCCTGATGACGGCGTACCTGCTCAACCGCGTGGGGCCGCGCAAACCCAAACGGCTGTACGACCGAAAGGACGCGCTGTTAAAAACCCTCTCCGATGAGTACGCGCGTGTCAAAAAAGGCTCGTAACCTCTTCGCCGCGGCGCTGCTGACGGCGCTCTGCGCCTGTCAGGATCATCATTGGGTTCCGGTGGAGAAAATGGGGCCCCTTCCGCCGCCGGGCATCACCGCGCTTCCCGAAACCGCCCCGGCCCCCGCTCCGGCCCCCTATTCCGCCGCCACGCCCGCTTCGCCCATGGCGCCCGCGGCGGCGCCGCCCCATGGCCAGGCGCCCTCCATTCCGCCGGACACCTTGCTGTTCGCCGGCGTGGCGGAACTTGGCTCCGGCGCGCAAGGCGATTTTGGCGGCTACGCCCTGTACATCATCGCCCGCAAGGAGGGTGAGCGTATGCCGCTTGCGGCGATCAAGCGTACCGGCATGACGCTGCCCTACTCTTTCACCATCACGGGAGCGGACATCATGATGACCGCCCCGGACCAAACCGCCCGCTACCGGCTGGAGGCGCGCCTGGACAAGGACGGCAGCATAGACACCAGGCATCCCGAAGACTTGATGGGCATGGGGACGGAAACGTTCCCCCTGGGCGCCACCAACACCCGCGTCATCCTCGCCCCGGTTCCTAAATCCTGACCGCTCCGCTACACCTCCCCGAACACGAACGCCTCGAATACCGACAACCCGGCCTCGCTCTTCCAGTCGTCGGGTTTAAGCCCCGCCTTCAGGCACAGGCACTGCAACGTGGTTTTCTTGTCCCATCCCTGCGCCGGGGCCACCTGCGGCAAAAACAACGCCCGGCGGCCCTCCAGCGATACGATGATCCCGTGACGCCCCAACTCAATATCGTCCGCGCAACTCACGGGGATGGGAACCGATAAAACCGATATTTCGATGTCCAGCGACTCCACCTCCTCCGGCGCCACCGGCGGAAACCGGGAATCGTCCATCGCCGCCGACCGTGCCGCGCGCGCAACTTGCAGGTACAAGGGGTCCTGCGCGGTGATGTAGCCGATGCAGCCGCGTAACTCGCCGCCCTTGTGCAGGGAAACAAACACCCCATGGCGGCGCTCAAGCTCGTCCGGCGCGGGTTCGGGCGGGCGATAGACCTCGCCGCGCGCCGCCGCGCGGATCGCCTCGCGCGCGATGGTCAGCAAGGCCCGCTGGCCGTCCCCGGAAAGCGCGAAACCGTTCATCCCCTTCTGCGCTCGAATGTCGCCTATAATGTCGGCCTTCGCCGCCGGTTATGCAAGGCTCGCCACGGCCCGCCGCTCCGTTTTATAATAAACGTAACAAAGGAGACGTTGATTTCATGAAACTCAAGCATCTTGCTTTCGCCCTGACGGGGCTTTTCGCCCTGGCCGTGGTAGGCCTCTCGCTGCAGGTCAGCGCCCCGGACGCCGCCGAGGGATTGCTCACCCCCGCCCAGGCCCGCGAGTTGCTGCAGTCCGGCAAGGTGGACCTGGTGCTCGACGTGCGCACGCCGCAGGAGTACCACAGCGCCGGCGGCCATCTGCAAGGCGCCGTGCTGTCGCCCATCCAGACGCTGGACTACAACCTGGCCCAACTGGCCCCCTACAAGAACAAAACCGTCCTCGTCTATTGCGAGGCGGGGGTGCGCTCCAGCCAGGCCGCGCGGATTCTGCGCGACAAGGGCTTCACGGACGTGCTGGACCTGTACGGCGGCATCGGCCAATGGATAAACGAAGGGTACCCCACGGTCAGATGACGCCGGTGGCGCGCTAAAACGACACCCGCGATTCGGAGCGGAGAATGGAGCCTTGTGAAATCCGGTAAACGCCCCGGATTTTAAGCCCGTTCAAGTCCCCCTGCTCAATCAAGCGGATCACGGTAAGCGAAGAGACGTTCCAGCGGCGGGCGACCCGCGATGTAGTATAATATTTTATATCACTTTGCCATTCACCGCATCCATGCGCGGGGACGCGCGGGCGGGGTGGCTGTGTTCTTTTCCGCGCTCCACCCATTCCCTCCCGCATAGCGCATTGTTTTATTACCATTCATCCGGACGGCCCCACCGCCGCGCATTATTCCGTTAGTAATATCATTTGTACTTTTCTATTGTACTATGGTAATAATATTTGTCAACGTAAATTATTCGCAAGGGAATGACGGCAGATGAGCGCTTTTCCCCCGCTGGCGCGGGCCATACGGCGTATCCGCGGCGGCATGACGCAGCAGAAGTTCGCCGCCCTGCTCAAGGTCAGCCAGGGGACCATCGCCAAGTATGAAAGCGGCCAGGCGACGCCGCGGGCCGGGATACTGCTTCGCATCGCCCGTGTCGCCGGGGTTACGCTGGAGGAGTTGATGGAAACTCCCTTGGAGCCGCGGTTCGCCATCCCGGCCGCCGCGCGCCCCCTCAAACCGGCGGGGAATGTGGATATCTATCCCCTTTTCGAGGCCAGGGAAGTTATTGAACGTGAAATTCCGGACGATGTTGATTTCAAGAACGCGCTGGTTTCTATCCTTGGCGAATTCGCCCGCGTGGCGTTGCGGCAGCGCTCCTCGGCGCGGCGCGTGTTGCTGCTCAGAAGGCTCGCCGAACTGCTGGAGGAAGCGCGAAAAACCGGGAATTGACAACCCTTGGTTAATTCAGATGTTATCCGTTCCCCGCGTACCGCGGCGCCCTCTTTTCCCTTGTGTTCACCGCGGCGGAGTGATTAAAATTCACAAAAGAGGGCGCCGTTGGAATAACCAAGCCGCTTGGCTTTCGCCACGATCCGGTCAGTGAGCCGTTTCATTCCATCCGGTTTCCGGAACCGCCCGTGAGGGAATAACCGCATTACTCGTTCGTAGAGGTATATACCGATGCCGATAAAATCCAATAACCCGCAGGTCACGGAGAATTTCGATTTCACGTCCGGCCTCGCCAAACGCCAACTCATCGAGTTGGACGCCTGCACCCGGTGCGGCGCCTGCCTTACGCAGTGCCCGGTACAGGACGTAACTGGCGACACCTCCATCTCCCCGCCGGACAAGATCGCGCTGTTCCGCACGATGATCCAGCGCACCCAGGGGTTCCAGGCCAAGTTTATGGGGCCGGCCAACGTCAGCGAGGACGAGCTTAAGCACCTCTCGCGCGCGCTGTGGGAGTGCACCACCTGCGGGCGCTGCGGCGAGATGTGCGAGGCGGGCATTTTCAGCCAGCGGCTGTGGCCGTTCCTGCGCGCCAAGATGGTGGAGCTGGGCTACGGGCCGTGGGAGCCGCAGCACATGATGGAGAAGGTCACCCTGGAGACCGGCAACGTCTATAACCAGCCGGCGGCCAAGCGCTACGACTGGTGGCCCGCGGACACGCCCAAGTACCAGGAGGAAGGCGAAATCGCCTACTACACCGGCTGCACCACCGCGTATGAAAGCCAGCCGATGGCCATCGGCGACGTGCGGATGCTCCACGCCACGGGCGTCCCCTACATGATGCTGCCGCCGGAAAAGGAAATCTGCTGCGGTTTTCCCCTGTTCACCAGCGGCCAGCACAAGATACTGCCCGATCTGGTGCGCCCCGTGATAAAGGACTACGCCGACCGGGGGGTGAAAACGCTGCTATCCTCCTGCCCCTGCTGCTGCAACATCATGACGCGCGACTGGCCCCAGTGGTGGGGCGGCAAGCTGCCCTTCAAGATACGGCACATGAGCCAGTTCCTGGTGGACCAGCTCAAGGCGGGCAAATTGAAGTTCACCAAGGAGTTCAAGGAGAAGATCGTTTACGACGATCCGTGCTACCTGGCCCGCGGCGTGGGCATCACCGAGGAGCCGCGCGAGCTGTTGCGGGCCATCCCCGGCGCGCAGCTTCTGGAGTTCAAGGAGAACCGCGAAATGGCGCGCTGTTGCGGCGCGGGCGGCGCGGTGAAAAAGGTATTCAGCGACAACGCCATCAAGATGGCGCGCATCTCCATTGACGAGGCGCGCCAGATGGGCGCCAAAAAGATGGTGCTCTCCTGTCCAGCCTGTTTCCAGAAGGTCAACGAAGCCAATGCCGGCTACGCCGACCAGGATGTGGACGTGGTGGACATCAACCAGCTTTGCAGCCAGCTTGTGGCCCGGCCCGCGGGCGCATGACAAAGCCGCGGCGGGGTTGAACACCCCGCCGCGATTTGAGATCGCCACGGATCGCTAACGCGATCCTCACGATGACGAATATTTTTCAATCCCCCCTCACCTGCGCCAAAGCGCCCCCTCTCCCCCCGGGGAGAGGGTAAAGAATTTACAGGCGCTGTTCGGTTGAGTTATGCAAAGCTCCGCTTATCAGCGGAGTCTCTCAAGTTGAAAGTTGAACCGCGGAGCCTTCGCTCCGCTCAGGGCGCCGGTAAAGGCGTCTCACGCTTTTTATTGAAGTCCTGAGGCAAAGCCGAAGGACCTTGCAGCACGCTTTTCCAAAAATAATTCAAGCTGACGCACTGCCCTTATCAAGGGGGAGCAAAAATACATGGCGGCGCTGTGCCACGCAATAAACGGCGCAACGCAAAGGGGAAGCCCCTCCTCCACAGGGGGGAGGGGCTTATTGACCGTGCGGAGTGGGGAAGGTGGGATATTCCCCGCGCGGCCATTACCGCTCTGTATCATGTTCGCTGGCAAGGGCGCGTTACGCGGCCTTGCCAGCGGCCCAAACAATGAGACCGTTGCATAACTCAATCAGGCGGCCAGCGCGGTGTCCTCGATGACCGTGAGATCCGCCGCGGTAAGCACGCTTTCGATGTCCAGAAGGATTTTCACCTTCCCCTTGATTTTCGCCATCCCAGGAATGAATCGCGTATCCACCCCGGAGCCAAACGACGGGGCAGGTTCCACCTCGTTCTCGTGGATGTCCAGCACCTCGGAGACGGTATCCACGATCACCCCCATGGTGATCCGCTCCAGGTCAACGACGATGATGCAGGTCTCCTGGGTGCGCGCCGCCTCCTCCAGACCGAACTTGAGCCGCAAATCCAGCACGGGAATCACCCGTCCCCGAAGGTTGATGACCCCCTTGATGAACCGGGGCGTCTGCGGCAGGCTGGTGATGTCCATGACGCCGATAATCTCCCGCACTTTCATGATGTCCACCCCGTACTCCTCGCCGCCGAGAATGAACGTAAGGTACTTCCCTTGCAAATCCCGGACAGCGCCTTGGCCCGTCCGCGCCGTCACGGTTTGAGTCTCGCCCATGATGCCCTCCTTAACGTTCTTTGTCCCGTCCGCCGGCGCACGCCGTTTAGCTCACGGCGGCGCCGGGAAACCGCATCCGCATGGCCAACTCGCGCTCTTCCACGGCGCACGTCCGTTCCGCCCGTTCCGTAGTTACCTTGATGATGGTCGCGCCGGGAAACAGTTCCTCCACCATTTGAAACGGAGCCTTGCCCAGAAACGCCGCGTCCACGAAGACCATGGTCACCGGCGTATCCGCCAACGCTTCCAGCGCGCCCTTGGTAAAACCGGCCTCCTCGACACTGATCGAGTAAATGCCAATCCGTTTTAACGCGCTGGAAATGTACTGGAATACCGGTACATCCCAGCAGATAATCACCGCCAGCATCTCTCGATTCGGTTTCACCGGATTAGCTCCGTCTCGTCACGTTTTGTACGGAGCATACGGGGCGCCAAATCTGCTGACGCTATAATAACAATCAATACAATTTGTTACCTAGAATTAGGGCGGGTTGGCTGAAAAGATGCGATACATTCGCGCTCAATATTGTTCACTTTTTTCAAAAATGAAACCCGCTTGTTGCATGGGCGGGAGGGCGGATTCAGCGTTTGGACGCAGCAGGATCGGCGGGGAACCGCGAAACATAATCGGCCACCGATGAGGTTTCGTTCAACGACAGCACGTGCATGACGCCGGTCATTTCAGCGTCGGCGTTTTTTCGCTGGCCGGAACGGATGGCGAGCATTTGCCGGATGAGGTACTCAAAGGCTTGGCCCTGGATTCGCGGATACGCTTTCGCGCTGTCGCCGCCGCCCTTGGGGCCATGGCAGCGGGCGCAACGCTGATCGTACACTTTTTTGCCCTGGTTGAGGTTGTCGCCGGGGCCGTGGGTCAGCGATTTTCTCATCGGCAGTTTGGCTACATGGGCGCACACGTCGGCGATCCCCTGCGCGCCGCCCACATGCTCGTAGAGCGCGAAGGGGTACATGTCGGGCGCGTCGCGGTTTTTCGAGCGGATGTCGGCGATCTGCTTGACGCACACGGTCCAGAGCTGGCCGGCGATTTGGGGGAAATTGCCTTCGGCGTCGCCGTGTCCATTTGGCCCGTGGCAATCGTGGGCGCAGGCGTTGGCGTAGATTTTCGCGCCGTTGGCCGGATCGGGCTTAAGTTTGAAGGCCTCCGCGGTCTCCCCGGAAACGGAGCCTGCGTGAGCGCCGTGAGCCGGCGCGGACAGCGCCATCAACAGCGCCATGAAACACACTTTTCCCCGTCGCATGGTTTTACCCCGTCTTCCCCGCGGGGATTGTAACAAGACGCGACGGGCGCAGGCAAGGCCGGGTCTTGGCTAGAACGTCCGGGCGATGATGTAGCGGGCCAAGTCGCGCAGGTGATCGGCCTCCGCCCCGAACATCTCCAGCGATTTGACGGCGCCGTCCACAAGGTCCGCCGCCAGTTGGCGGGAACTTTTCACGCCCGCGGCGGCGGGATAGGTCATCTTTCTATGCTTT
>JACQZB010000049.1:16397-26829 GCA_016207925.1 Nitrospinota bacterium | reverse complement strand
CGGAGCCGGAGGCGGCGAAGCAAACCCGTAATTCGGGATTGCTTCGTTCCGCTCGCGATGACGGATATGGGCGCGGCGGCCTGTCAGGCGCGGTGGGCGGGGGCGTCGTTTTCCGGTTGGGCGCAGGCTTGGGCGCCGCACAGGTGGCCAAGCAGCTTGCTGATGGTTTTTTTCATCTCCAGGCGGGGGACGACCATGTCCACAAAACCGTGCTTGAGCAAAAATTCCGAGCGCTGGAACCCGGCGGGCAGTTTTTCGCCGATGGTCTGTTCGATCACGCGCGGGCCGGCGAAGCAGATCAGGGCGTCCGGCTCGGCCATGATGACGTCGCCGAGCATGGCGAAACTGGCGGTTACGCCGCCGGAGGTGGGGTCGGCGAGCACGGAGATGTAGGGGACGCGCGCCTCGGCCAGTTCGCCGAGGGCGGCGGAGGTTTTCGCCATTTGCATCAGGGAGAGAATCCCCTCCTGCATCCGCGCGCCGCCGGAGCAGCTTGCCACGATCAGCGGGCGGCGGGAAAGCCGGGCGCGGTCGGCGGCGCGGGTGATTTTTTCGCCCACCACCGACCCCATGGATCCGCCCATGTAGTCGAAATCGAGCGCGGCCACTTCCACGGGGCGCCCGTCGAGCAGGGCGGTGCCCGCGACGATGGCGTCCTCGTTGCCGGTTTTTTTCTGCGCGTCGGCGATGCGGTCGCGGTAGCGTTTGGAGTCCTTGAACCGCAAAGGATCGCCGGGGTGCAGGTGCCGGTCGCGCTCCTCGAAGGTGCCCGAATCGGTGAGCAGGGCCACGCGCCCGCGCGCGGGGAGGCGGTGGTGGAAGCCGCACTTGAGGCATACGCGGAAATTGCGCTCAAGCTCTGGGGTATAAATGATCTCCTTGCAGCCGTCGCACTTGACCCACACCCCTTCCGGGATGCGTTTCTTGCGAAGGCTGATGGCCGCCAGCGGTTTTTTGACCTTGGTGAACCAGCTCATTCCCCTCTCCAGCCGGATTACCGCGCCGCGGCGCGTCCGCCGCCCAGATTTTTGTTGATAGCCGCCAGCAACGCCTTGGCGGAGGCCTCGATCACATCCGTGCTGGATCCCTTGCCGGTGTATTCCTGGCCGCCAATCCGCACGCGGATGGTCACTTCGCCCACAGCCTCCTTGCCAAGCGTCACCGAGCGTATATTGTACGACATCAGCCGCCCTTTTACCCCTGTAATCCGTTCGATGGCCTTATAGGTGGCGTCCACGGGGCCGTCGCCGATGGCGCTGTCGGTGATGACCTGCGCCTCCTTTTTCAGGCTTACCGTGGCGGTGGGGATGGAGTTGGCGCCGGAAGTGGACTGCCAGTGGACCATTTCGAACACCCGCTTGGCGTCGAAGGCGGACATCTCCTCGCCGACGATAGCCTCCAGATCCTCGTCGAAAATCTCCTTTTTCTTGTCCGCCAACGCCTTGAACTTCTCGAAGGCGGCGTTGAGCGCATCGCCCCTGATCTGGTAGCCCAACTCCTCGAGGCGCTTGGAAAAGGCGTGGCGGCCCGAATGCTTGCCGAGCACGATGCGGCTTTTGGTCAGGCCGATGGAGGCGGGGGTCATGATCTCGAAGGTGGTACGTTCCTTGAGCACGCCGTCCTGGTGGATGCCGGATTCGTGGGCGAAGGCGTTTTCGCCGACGATGGCCTTGTTGGGCTGCACGGTGACGCCGGTGATGGAGATCAGCAGGCGCGAGGTTTTGTGTATCTCGCGGCTGCGGACCTGGGTCTTGGCCTTCAAAAAGTCGCGGCGGGTCTGGATCGCCATGACGACCTCCTCCAGCGAGGCGTTGCCCGCCCGCTCGCCGATGCCGTTGACGGCGCATTCGATCTGCCGCGCGCCGTTCTGGATGGCGGACAGCGAGTTGGCCACCGCCATGCCCAGATCGTCGTGACAATGGACGGAGATGACCGCCTTGTTGATGTTGGGCACGTTGGCGCGGATATGGGCGATCAACTGGCCGAATTCCTGCGGAATGGCGTATCCCACCGTGTCCGGGATGTTCACCGTGCGCGCCCCGGCGGCGATGGCGGCTTCCAGAATGTCGTACAGGAAAGCGCGGTCGGTGCGGGAGGCGTCCATGGTGGAAAACTCCACGTCCTCCACCCGCGCGGCGGCGCGCTTGACGGCTTCCACGGCCATTTTCAGGGCCTCGGCGGGGGTTTTACGCATCATCCGCAGGTGCGAAGGGGAGGTGCCGATGAACGTGTGGATGCGCCTGCGCTTGGCGGGCTTCACCGCCTCGGCGCAGCGGTCAATGTCGCCGGCGATGGCCCGCGCCAACCCGGCGATCACGGGGCCTTTGACCTTGCGGGCGATGGCGTGCACCGCCTCGAAGTCGCCTACGGAGGCCTGGGGGAACCCAGCCTCGATCACATCTACATTGAGCTTGGCCAGTTGCAGGGCCATGGCCAGCTTTTCTTCTATGTTCATGGAGAATCCCGGCGACTGCTCTCCGTCGCGCAGGGTGGTGTCGAATATGGTGATGTGCTCCGTCTTTTGCGCCATTGCTTTTCTCTTCACTTATGAGTTACAGGCGGCTTTTACGCATGGCTCGCCCGGCGTTTGGTTGTTATATGGTTTGAGTGAAAAGTGGTTATCTTGCGCCGGGGGGCGCAAGGAGCGCGGAGAGAAGAAGCTGCGAGAAACTTAAAACGCCTTGGTCACACATTGCGTAAGTATATAGTAAATATCGCCGGTTTGTCAAAACCGGAGTGCGCGCGGGAGCGAACAAAGACCGCGTTAAGAAGGCCACAATGAAGCAGTGAATAAGCTATATAGGGTTGGAGCAGGGCACAAAGGCGCCAAGGGAGGCTGGGACAAACGCATCCTCGCGCGGAGCGGGTCTTCCCCCGGTTATGAACCGAGCGGCCCCGCCCCGCGCCAGGAAACAACGCGAATTTGCGCGGAGCGCTTACGCCTTGGCGTTGGGCTCCACGGAACAGGTGGAAATCCCCAGCAACGTATAGGCCGGGCAGGACCCGATGGTTCCGGTCACCAGCGGGATAATGCCGATCAGGCCCCACAGCGTTTGCGGGCCGACAAACACCAGGGATAAAAGACTCAAACCCAGCACAATCCGGATGACCCGTTCCACTTGATGAACATTCCTCTTCATCGCTTCTCCTCCGCGGTTATTAAGAAAAAAGGGATACAGCTTTTTTGTCCTCACTATTAGACACTATCGGCGCTAAAGGGATTCATGAAATTATTGTTAATATGGGGGATGCGGCCCAAATTTGAGCCGCCGTTCTTAAGAATGGGAACAGTAACGATAATAAATTTATATTTTTATTGGAATTTCGGCGTTTGGCGGCCAATATTCCCGTGATGAAGAAAATTGGCGATGGTTAAAATATGGCCGATATTCGATGGAATCAGTAACCGAAAAATTCACCAATGGAACGGAATTTCGCGCGGCGCTGGGCCACCAGTTCATCCGGTTTTAGTTTGCAAAGTTCGTCGAGGTTGCGCCGGAGGACGCGCCGGAGAATGGAAGCGGCGATTTTGGGGTTTTTGTGGGCGCCGCCGGTGGGTTCCTTGACGATTTCATCAATGACGCCAAGGGTGAGCAGATCCTTTGCGGTCAGGCGCAAGGCTTCGGCGGCTTCCTCGATTTTATCCACGCTTTTCCACAGGATCGCCGCGCAGCCTTCCGGGCTGATGACGGAGTAGATGGCGTTTTCCATCATCATCACGCGGTTGCCCACGCCCAGGGCCAAGGCGCCGCCGGAGCCGCCTTCGCCGATGACCACGCTGATCACGGGCACTTCGAGCCGGCTCATTTCCATCAGGTTGCGGGCGATGGCCTCGCTTTGGCCGCGCTCCTCGGCGCCCACGCCGGGGTAGGCGCCGGGGGTGTCCATCATGGTAATGACGGGCCTGCCGAATTTTTCGGCCAGTTTCATCAGGCGCAACGCTTTGCGATAGCCTTCCGGATGGGTCATGCCGAAGTTTCGTTCGATTTTTTCCTTGGTGGTGCGCCCTTTCTGCTGGCCGATGAGCATCACGGTGCGGCCGTCGAGCCGGCAAAATCCCCCCACGATGGAGACGCCGTCGGCGAAACAGCGGTCGCCGTGCTGTTCGATGAAATCCTCGGTCATGTAACAGACATAGTCGAGGGTATAGGGGCGCAGGGGGTGGCGGGCCAGGCGCGCGCGCTGCCATGGGGTAAGCTTGCTGAAGGTTTCACGCCGCAGCTTGTTGACCTTTTTGTGAAGCTGGCGGATTTCCTTGGTGGTGTCTATCCCGTCGCGGCGGGAAAGTTCGCGCAATTCGCCGATTTTCGATTCAATTTCGGCGATGGGTTCCTCAAAGTCCAGATTGGTCAGCGTTCCGGTTCCGCGCTTGGCCATAAGGCTATATGGTATCCGTAGGTTGGCGATAGTAATAAGGGGGCATTATATCAAATCGGCCTTCGTGGCGCCGCTGGGGATTAGTCATCCGCCGCTATGTATAATGAAGCAAGTCAACCATCCTTGCGACAGGGGCGCGGATGCCGATCCAGGAACTGTTGGTTTTCCCCACCGTCCAGCGGCGGGAGGAGGCGATAAGCCGCCAGATGCGCCAGGGCGCGGGTGACACCGCCGGCCTGCTGGACAGCATGGTCACGTTCGGCCAGTTCGAGACCCGCCTGCGCCGCGAGCTGTTAGGCCCTGTGCGGCTCGCCAACGATTTTGAGTCAGCCTTGGCGCTGAGTCGCGCCTTGGGCGGGCTGCGCGGCGCGGGGAGCCTGCTGGAGCGCGCTGGGGAGTATCCGGGCTTTATCGAAGCGGCGCTAAACCTGTTTGGCGAGTTGGGCGCGGGATTGGTCAGCCCGCCGCAGTTCGAGGCGGTGACCGGCTACGCGCCGGAGAAGGAGCGCGCGCTGGCGGCGCTGTACAAGTCGTGGAAGCGGGAGTTGGAGCGGCGCGGCCTGCGGGCGGAAGGTTGGGTCCGGCGCGCGTTGATCGAAGCGGTGGATAAGGACGTCCGGTCACGCTGCGCCACGCTGGAGCGGTTTTCCGCCATCCGGACGGTGGACATCTACCAGTTCACGCCATACCGGTTCGAGCTGTTCCGCCGCCTGGCGCGGGTGATGCCGGTCACCCTGGTCATGCCCGCGCCGGACAACCGGCGCCGGGCGTTCGGCTTTGTCAATTACAACCTGGCCAAGTTCGAGGCGCTGGGCGCGTCGGCGGAGGGCGAGGGCCAACTGGCCGTTGAATTCGCCGATCCGCCAAAAGGGCCGATGGCGCCGTTTCTGGACCGTCTGTTCACCTTGACGCTGGAGCCGGAGCCTGTGGCGGTCCGTCATCCGGTGGAGGTGGTGGCCTGCCCCTCGCGCTACCGGGAGGTGGAGGAGGCCTGCGCCGATATTCACCACCGCCGCAAGGCCGGGAACCGGCAGTGGCGCGACTTCGCGCTGGTGTTCCGCGACGTCCGGCAGTACAGCGTCATCGTGGAGGACGTGTTCACGCGCTATGGGGTCCCCTACTTTCTCAAGCAGGGCGAGTCGCTGGACCGGGCGCCGCTGGGGCGCGCGGCGCTGTCGGTGTTCGCGGTGATTGAGTCGGGCTACGCGCGCGAGGAGGTGGAGGCCATCACCGGCTCGTCGTACTTCGGGCGGTTCGCGGGAATAGACCGGCACGAGGCGGCGCGGCTGTACCGGGAGGCGGGGATTATCGAGGGCGCGCCCGCGGAATGGGGGCGCCGCCTGCGGGCGCGCGTTATGGGATTGGCCGGCGAGGAGGCGCGGCGCGCGGGGGAAATAGAACGGCTCACCGTGGAGCTTTTGGAGCGGCTGGAGCGGCTTACGCGCCAGACGGGCGCGGCGGCGTTCTTCCGGTCGCTGGCCTCTCTGTACACCTGGCTTTCGCTTGAGCCGTATTCGGCGCTGGAAGGGCCGCGCGCGGAGTTGATCCGGTTCCGCGATTACCACGCCCACGCCGCGCTGGTGGAGATCATGGCCGGGGCGCTGGCCGCCGCGCAGGGCCATGGCGGCGATGCGGGCGGCGGCTGTCGCGCGCTGTCGCGCCTGTTTATCGCCAAGGCGCGCGCCCATGCGCTGCCCACGCCGGGCGCGCGCGACATGAACCGCGTGTTGATCCTCAACGCCCACGATTGCGTGGGCCTGTCCGCCGCGCGGGTGTACCTTCTGGGACTGCACGAGGGGGAATTCCCACGCCGAGACCCCAGCCGTTCGCTATTGACCGAGGAGGAGCGGCAGGAGTTCAACCGGCGGCGGCTGGACCGCCTGCCCATGCTCGACCCGGCGTTGCGCGCTGGCTGGCGGGTGTTCGACCGGGCGCCGGACAAATGGGGCGAGGAGTCGCTGCTGTTCTACCAGGCCGCCCACGCCGCCCGCGAAGGGCTGTCGCTGTTCTACAGTGCGCGGGAGCTTAATGGCAATCCATTGACCCGCTCGATATTCGCGGGCGACGCCTTGGAGGCGCTGCTGCCCGGCGCCGCGGAACGCGCGGAGGCGTTGGGATACTTAAGACTCGCGCCCAGCCTGGCGATGCAGCAAGACCCCGCGCGGCTCATAGACGAAGGCGAACGCCACGCCCGGCTGCTGCGGGATTTGTTCGATCCGGCCTGCGTCCCCGCGGATATGGAGGCGCGCCTCGCCGCCGCCACGCGCGGGCCGCGCGGCTGGAACCAGTTCGCCCGGCTGGTCCGCGTGGCCGCCGTGGAACGGGCGCGCGACCGGTTTTTCGCCGAGCCGTCGCCCGCGGCGCGGCGCGCCATGGCCACCCGGTTCGACGGCATGGCCACCGGCGCCAAGGACGAACTCGCGCGCGCGCTGGTGATCTACCGGCAGGGGCGCTACCCGCCCACGGCGCTGGAAAAATACGGCGCCTGCCCGTTCCGCTTTTTCGCCGAAACGGCGCTGGGCCTTGCCGTTCCCGAAGAGCCGGAGCTGGAGCAGGGCGCGCGCGACGCGGGTACGATGCTGCATCTGGCGCTAGAGCGGTTCTACGCGGACCGCATCGCGCGCGGGGCGTTGCCGCTTAAGGATACGGACGAGGAGCGCGCGGCGCTACTGGCCGCGGCGCGGCGGACGTTCGCCGAATTTCTTGACCGGGGCAAACTGGGCGACCCGTTGGTGTGGGAGGCCCGGCGCGCGGGGGTGGAGGCCATGCTGACGCGGTGGCTGCGCCACGAGGCCGCCGACCAGCGCGCCACCGGCTACGTGCCCGTGGCGGTGGAAACCCGGTTCGATTTCCCGTGGAAAAAAGGAGTCGCGGAACCGTACCGCCTTGCGATGCCGTGCGAGGGGGACCGCTACCTGACCGGCGCGGCGGACCGGATTGACATCAACTATTCCACCGCCGCCGTGCGTGTGGTGGATTACAAGTCGGGCGCCAATGCGGCGAAGTACGGCAAGCTGGTCAAGCGCGAGAACATGGGCGTGACCTCGTTCCAGCCTCCGGTGTACATGCTGCTGGCGCGGAACTGGATCGCGCAGACGGGGCGCCTGGCGCGCGTGGCGCATGTCACGGCGGCCTACCGGCTGCTGGCCGCGCCGGAGGATGGCAAGCCCTACGCCGCCGTGGGCGAAGGGCGCGGCGCCCTGCCGGTGGACGACGGCGTGTTCCTGGCCTCTGGCCCAGGCGCGGAAGAGCGGGAGGGGACCTTTGAAAGCCTCGCGCGCGGCGTGATCCTGGAAGCGGAGGAGGGGATATTCCCCGTCGTCCCCCAGTCGTGCGAATACTGCGATTTCCCCTCGCTGTGCCGCTACATCGCCGCGCCGCGGACGGCGGAGGAGGAATGATGGACGCCGCGGATAACAACGGAGACGTGGCGCTGACCGCCGGCGCGGGATCGGGCAAAACCCGCGCGCTGGTGGACACCTACCTGGCGGAGCTTGTCCGCCCGCGCGGGGATGGGATCCACACCGCGGTGGAAGAACTGGTGGCCATCACCTTCACCGAGAAAGCGGCGGCGGAAATGCTGGAGCGCGTGGGCGCTGGGTTGACCAGCCTCATCAAGGAACTCCAGAAGGACAAGGAGACGCGCGCGAAACTGGAATTGATGGCGCGCGGCGGGGCGTCGCTGGACGCCTTGAACGCGGCGGGGCCGGAATTTCCGGAGCGGCTGCGCCTGCTTGACCATCTGATACGCCAACGCAGCGCCCTCAAAAGCGCCTACATTTCCACCATTCATTCCTTCTGCGCGCGGATGCTGTGGGAAAACCCGCTGGCGGGCGAGGTGGACCCCTCCTTTACGGTGCTTGGCGAGGAGGAGGCGGAGGCGATGCTGCGCGGGGTGGCCCGCCGCGTGGTTCAGGAGCGCTTGGCCGCCGGGGACGAGGATGCGGCCGCGCTGGTGCGGGACTTGGGTTTCATGCCGGGCGGGGGGCGCGCGCGCGGCGTGGTTGACTACCTGGCCGGGCTTGCGCCGCTGTTGCGCGCGGCCAACACCACGCCCGCCGCCGAGCGGCAAAAAGCGGTTGACCGCCTCGCCGTCCTTGAGGAGGCGCGCGAGGGGGGCGCGCGCGAACTGGCGGCGCTGCTGGCGGAATTGCGCGGGACGGGCAAGACCAACTCCCACGAACGCACGCTGGCGCGGATGCTGGATGATGGCCCCGGCCTATTGGACGGCTCGCTGTCCGCGGAGGAGGCGGGCCGCGTCATCGAGGAGGCGCGGCGGCGGGCGAAGGAGCGCGCGAAGAACGGCGACGCGGCCCTGTTGGGGCAAGCGGCGGCGGCGGTGACGCTGGCCGCCGGGCCGACGCTGGAGCGCGTGGCGGTGGAGCGGGTCATGGTTTTCACCGGGCTTCTGGAGGAGGCGCTCGCCGGATACGCCGCCGTCAAACGGCGGATGGCCGCGCTGGATTTCGATGATCTGGAGGAGAAGGCCAAACGGCTGTTCATCCGGATGCCCGCCGAACTGAACCGCCGGTTCCGCCGCGTATTGGTGGACGAGTTCCAGGACATCAACGAGCTGCAGGCGAGCATCATCAACCTGCTGGCCGAGCCGGGCAATGGGCGGCTGTTCATCGTCGGCGACCCCAAACAGTCCATTTACGGGTTCCGCGGCGCGCAGGTGGGGGTGTTTCACGAGATGACGCGGCGCATCGGCGCCACGGGAAGGGTGGACGCCCTGCGCGAGAGCCGGCGGTCAATTCCCGCGCTGGTGGAGTTCCACAACCGTTTCTTCGCCCGGCTCATGCGCCCCTCCGGCGAAACGCTGCCGGCGGGCGTTGAGCCACAACTGTTCGATCCGGCCCGCGACGCGCTGGCCCCCACGCGCCCCCCCGCCGCGGACGGCCCCGCCGTGCGCCGCATCGTCATCCCCAATCCCGCCGGAAAGTCATCCAGCGTGCGCGGCCTGGAGGCGGAAGCCATCGCCCGCGAGATCAGCGGCGCGCTGGCTGGCGGGCTGATGGTGGGCGGACGCGACAACGGGGAGCGCCGCCCGGCCATGTTCGGCGATTTCGCCATCCTGCTGCGGACGCTCACCGCGGTGGAAACTTACGAGTCCGCCCTGCGCCGCGCGGGCATACCGTTCCAGACGGTCAAGGGGCGCGGTTTCTACCATTGCCAGGAAATTCTCGATCTGGCCAACCTGCTCACCTGGCTGGACGCGCCTTCCGATACGCTGGCGTTTTTGAGCCTGCTGCGCTCTCCGTTGTGCGGCGCGGGGGACGATACGCTGCTGCGGCTGCGGATTGGCGACAAGGGCGAGCCGCGCGACCCCATCTTCATTCTGCGACCCGGCGCGGCGCTCCCTGAAGGGATCGAATCCGATGACGCCGGACGGCTGAAAGGATTTTGCGCCCGGCTCAACCGCTGGCGCGCCCTGCGCGACCGCGCGACGGTGGCCGAACTGTTGGAGTGGGCCATCGCGGAAACGGATTACGGCGCCGTGATGTTGAGCCGGTTCAACGGCGAGCAGTACCTGGCGAACCTGTTCAAGCTGATCGAGCAGGCCCGCGCCCGGCCCGCCGAGGGGCCGGGGGTGTTCGCCGCCCGGCTGCGCGCGCTGATCGAAAGCGGCCCCGGCGAGGCCAAGGCGGGCGTCACCGGCGGCCAGAACGCCGTCTCGATCATGTCGGTGCATCAAAGTAAGGGGTTGGAGTTTCCCGCCGTGATTCTGGCCGATCTCAATTTTTTCATTCCGCTCAACCTTGGTCTCGCGGCGTTTCATCCGCAGGCGGGGCTGGCGTTGCGCCATTTCGATCTTGAACGGGGCGAGTGGCTGGATCCTCCGTCCTACCTTGCGGTGCGCGACGCCGAGGAGGCCGCGCGGCGTGAGGAACAAAAGCGCCTTTTGTACGTGGCCATGACCCGCGCCCGCGACCGCCTGTGGCTCACCGGCCCCAAGGAAAAACCCCGGGGCGAATGGGTAAAGTGGGTTGACGAGGCCATTGACGCGGGAGAAGTCACGCTTGACGTGGCGCAGTTTGACACCGCCGCGCCCGGT
>JACQZB010000049.1:0-16365 GCA_016207925.1 Nitrospinota bacterium | reverse complement strand
CCTGGCGGGCGAGCCGGAACTGGCGCGCCGCGTGCTCGAAGGCTGGTCGCCCGCGCTTGCGCCGGAGCAGCGGACGCCTGAACCGCCCGCCCGGCCGGAGTTGCGCCTTACCGCCACGGAACTGGCCACCTTCAGCCAATGCCCCCGGTTGTTCCACCTGCGGCATGTGACCGGCGCGCCACTGGCCCCGCCCGCGCAATCGTTCGACGAGGCGGGCATGAGCGAATTGTCGGGCCGCGCGCAAGGGGCGCTGGTTCACGAAGCGCTGGAGACCATGCCCTTGAGGGGGATCACTCCCGAAATCATCGAGCGGCAGGTGGAGCGGGTCATGGCTGGTCTGCCGGAAAAAACACGGCGCGAGGCCGCCGCCGCGCTTGTTCGCGTATGCGCGCGCGAGCCGCTGTCATCGCTGGCCGCCGCGCCGCCGGGGGCTGTCCTGCGCGAGGCTCCGCTGGCGTGGCGCATCGTGGAGGATGACCTGGAGCTTGCCGTCCACGGCGCCGCCGACGTGATCTGGTACGGCGGCAAGCGCTGGAAACTGGCGGATTACAAATACTCGCGCAAGCCGGAGGATGACCGGGGCCATCTGCTGCAATTGAAGATTTACGCGGGCGCGATTCTGGCGTCGAAAAAACTGCGGCGGCTCGACGCCTGGGTTGTGTACCTCAAGGAGGAAGGGGGCAAACCGGCTTCGTATGTACGATTTTTGCCCGCCGACCGGGAGCTTGTGCGCGATCAGTTGCTGACGCTCGCCCGGCGCCTGGCGGCGCTTGACGGCGCGCCGGAGGAGCAATGGCCCCTGCGCGAACGCGAATATTGCGGGCAGATCGAATGCGCGTTCATGGAAAGGTGCCATGCGCGGTGACCGCATCCGAGCAAAAAAAGGGCGCCGTGGCGCCGCCCTCCTACTTCCTCCGGTCCGCCAGGGCCAGGCGCATCATTGTCATCAGCGCGTCGCCCACCTGACTCAGGGTGCGCGCGCCGGTGGCTTTCCGGAACGCGGAGAGCGGGAACACCGCTTTCGCCATGCTGCGGTGTCCGCCCGCGCCGCCGAAGGGGGAGAAGACGTGGCTTATCATCTCGCCCACGTCCAGGTTCAAATCCGTGTTGCGCGCGGAGAGCGACACGGCGCCGTCCACCACCCCCGCCACGCCGGTGACCACCGTTTCGCCGATCTGCAGGGAGAAATCGGCCATGCGGGGGATGATGTCCTCGCGCTCCACTTTACCGAGCCAGATGAACAAAAAGTCCTCCACCGCGCGCCGCGCGCGGATGGCGCGCACGAAGTACCTAAGCTCGTCCGCGTTGAGCCGGGGGCGCGACATGCCGGCGAGCAGGTTGTGGTTGGCGCGGGGCCACAGGGCGGCGAAGGCGTTAAAGTCGCGCTCGGAGGAGTCGCGCGCCAGCAGCATGGTGTCGGTGATGACGCCGTACAGAAGCGCGGTGGCCAGCCGCTCGCTGATGGGTATGCCGCCGGCGTCGAGATATTCGAACATCATGGTGGCGGTGGCGCCATAGGTGGTGTCCACGTCGCGGAAGGCGGCGTCGTATTCGCCCGCGCCGGGGTGGTGGTCCAGGACGGCGTCCACGCGGTGGAAGAGGCCCGGCGGGAAGTAGGGGGGCTGCACGTCCACGAACACCACGCGGTCGTAGGCGGGTATGTCGGCGGCGGCGATGGTTTTCACGGGGCGCTTGAGCAGGCGCGTCATGGCCAGATTTTCGTTGCGGGTGACGCGGCCCAGGGTGGCCAGCGTGGCCTTTATCTCCGGCCCCAACAGCGCCTGCACGGCCATGCCGGAGGCGATGGCGTCGGGGTCGGGGTCGTTCTGGGTGATGATCAGCGGTTTGCGGGCGTCCTTGAGCAGGCTCCACAGGCGGAAGGCTTTCTGGCGGATGGCCACGGCGCGCCATTCGCGGGAAAGGCGCTCGCGCGCGATTTCGGCCAGGTTGACCAGCGTCACGTAGGGCCGCGCGCTTATGGCCAGCGCCACGGGTTGTTCGGTCACCAGCATCACCGGGGGCGTGGGTGATGTGGCGCCCAACGTTTCAATGAACGGGGTGTAGGTATCGGGTCTGGTGGTGAAGATCACGATGCGGTCGCCGCCGCCGGCGCCAAGGCGCCCGATCCATGAAGCGGTTTGGGCTTCCTCCAAGGTCAGCCGCAGGGCGGGCGCGGGGTGATGCGGGGCAAGGGGGAAGTCCCCGGCCTGCACAAGAATGCGTTCATTCCCCTCCGCCAGGCGCAAGGCCATGGACAGCGCCTCGGCGTGGTCGGCGATGATGATGGTTTTCACGGAGATGATTATAGTCAATCACGGGCCACGCGCGGGGGTAGAATAATTGTATGAGCGGCAAGGTTGAAATCGGCGTTTCCGGCATGACGTGCGCCGCGTGCGTGCGGCGGGTGGAAAACTCGCTTAAGCGGGGCGAGGGCGTGATGGACGCTTCCGTGAATCTGGCCGCCGAAAGCGCCGTGGTAAGTTACGACGAGTCGGCGACCACCTACGAGCGGTTGAAGGAACTGGTCACCGAAGCGGGCTATACCCCCTTCGACATTCTGGACCTGTCCGGCGAGGAGGAGTTGGAGCGGCGCCGGGAGGAATATCGCAAGGCGATGCGCCGGTTCCTGTTGTCCGCCGCCGCCGCGGTTCCGGTGATGGCGCTGTCCATGGGCCACATGATTCTTGGCGCGCCGCTTTTACCCCATGTCCTCGAAGCGGCGGTACAGTTCGCGCTGACCACCTATGCGCTGTTTGGCCCCGGCCTGCCCTTTATCACCGGCGCGTGGAAGGCGTTCAAAAAACGCGAGGCGGACATGAACACCCTGATCGCGGTAGGCACGTTGTCGGCGTGGCTGTATTCCACCGTGGGCGCGCTGGCGCCGGAGCTTACGGCGGTGGACGGTTCGGCCCCGCCGCTGTATTTCGAGACGGCGGCGGTGATCGTGTCGCTGATCCTTATGGGCCGCTACCTGGAGGCGCGCGCGCGGGGCCGCGCATCCGACGCCATTGCGCGGCTGATGAGCCTGGCGCCCAAAACGGCCCGCGTGGTCCGCGACGGAGTGGAAATGGATATCCCCGCCGCCCAAGCGCGCGTGGGCGATATGGTGATCGTCCGGCCCGGCGAGGCGATCCCCGTGGACGGCGTGGTGACCGAGGGCGCCTCCGCGGTTGACGAGAGCATGGTCACCGGCGAGTCCATCCCCGTGGAGAAGCGCCCCGGCGATACGGTGGTGGGCGGAGCGGTCAACCGCGCGGGGTCGTTGACCTTCCGTGCCACCGGGGTCGGCGCGCGCACGGCGCTGGCGCGCATCGTGCGGATGGTGCGCGAGGCGCAAGGCAGCAAGGCGCCCGCGCAAAAACTGGCGGACCTTATCGCCTCGTACTTCGTGCCCATCGTTATGGTGGTGGCGGTGACAACCTTCGTGGCCTGGTACGACCTTGGGCCGGAGCCGCGCCTGCGCCTGGCGCTGACCGCGTTCGTGGCGGTGATGATCATCGCCTGCCCCTGCGCGCTGGGGCTGGCCACGCCCACGGCGATCATGGCGGGCGCGGGCCGGGGCGCGCAACTGGGCGCGCTGGTGAAAAACGGCGAGGCGCTGGAAACCTGCGCCGCCATTGACACGGTGATTCTCGACAAAACCGGCACCATCACCACCGGCAAACCCGCCGTGACCGGCGTATTCGTAAGCGGCGTGGACGAGGCGCGCCTACTGTCGCTGGCCGCCGCTATCGAAAGCCGCTCCGAGCATCCCTTGGCCGAGGCGGTGGTCCGCTACGTCAAGGAGCGCGGCATGGCGATACCACCGGCGGAAAATTTTCAGTCCGCCACCGGCGCGGGTGTGGCGGGCGGCGTCGAGGGCAAAAAGGTTGAAGCCGGTTCCGCGCGCTATTTCGCGGAACATGGGGTGGGCCTCACGCCAGTTCAAGGAGACCTGGACGCGATAGCGCAACGGGGCGAAACGCCGCTGGTGGTGGCGGTGAACGGGGATCCCATCGGGATTATCGCCGTGGCCGATACCGTGAAGGAGGGCGCCGCGGACGCGGTGGCGCGGCTGCGGGCGATGGGCGTGGAGGTCATCATGGCCACGGGCGATCACGAGCGCACCGCGAAGGCCATCGCGTCGCGTGTGGGGATTGAACGGATCAACGCCGGAGCGCGGCCGGAGGACAAGGCCCGCCTGGTGAACGATCTGGAGTCGCAGGGGCGGCGCGTGGCGATGGTGGGCGACGGGGTCAACGACGCGCCCGCGCTGGCGGCGGCCTCGGTGGGCATGGCCATCGGGCACGGGACGGACATCGCCATGGAAACCGGCGACATCACCCTGATGAGCGGCGGCGTGCGCGGCGCGGCGGTGGCGCTGGAGCTTGGCCGGGCCACCCGCCGGATCATCCGCCAGAACCTGTTCTGGGCCTTCGCCTACAACGTCATCCTTATCCCCGTGGCGGCGGGCGTATTGTATCCGGCGTGGGGGATCACGCTTAACCCGATGCGCGCGGCGTTGGCGATGGCGTTTTCGTCGGTGACGGTGGTCACCAACTCCCTGCGGCTTTCACGGATGAGGATTACGCGATGACGCCGGACAGGATCGCGGTGACGGTTATCGGCGCGGCGCTGATCGTATGTATCCTCTGGTACTTTTTCGGCAAGGGGCGGGAGGGGAAGTGAACGACGCTTTGCTTCAAGCTGCGTTCGTGGTTCGTGGACAGGCCGAGATACGAAGCGCGAAACATCTTGATGCCAGTAGCGAAGTGTTGCTATATTTATAGCGAGATTAGTCCCTTGTGTGAACAGGGGGACAGGAGAACCCGCATGAGTACGATGATCTTTGAAGTGTACGATGCGCTTAAAAGCGTGGGCGTACCGGATGAGAAAGCCTCCGCCGCCGCGCGAGCCATCATTGGCGATCTGGTTACCAAGGATTATCTCGACATGCGTCTTAAGGCGCAGGAAGAATCCATAAAATCAGACTTGATTAAGTGGATGGCCGCCATGCTCATCGCGCAAGCGGGCGCGATTACCGCGCTGGTCAAGCTGCTGTAGCTTTTTTGATCTCCGCTTTACAAACCGTTTCAATGGCCTGAATGGCATTATTCAGGCGCTTATTGATTGCGTCATCCTCGCCTTCGTCCCAAAAGATACCCTCGTGCTTTTTTCTCTCCGTATCAAGCATCGTCCGGCGATCCGGGGATAAACGGTCAAAGTCGTATTCCCAAATCTCTGCAAGCCTGCGCGCCGCATAAAATATTTCGTGAACGATTTTTCTTATCTCATCGAAATTCTTTCCATGCTCCTCGTTAAAATAAATAATGAATCGGTAGCGCAAAGCCTGAAGACGATTGAACGTTTCTTTGCTGCTATCAAATCGTTCAAAGGGCACATGCGCTTCGTTTCTTGCCTTGGTTTGTTTTTCTGATTCCTTGGAATCCTTTTTTCTCGTTTCTCCCTCCTCCACACGGCCGATTGGATTCCGCATGTATCGGATCACGTCCCTGGCCTGATAAAAGAGCAAAAGAGTCTCCTCCGCCAAGTCGAGCTTTTTTCTGCCGATGTGCTCCCGCCGCCATGCGTTGATGCCCAAAACAGCAGTGCAGGACGCCACGATGATTGCGACAGATTCAAGAGCCTTTAGGATTTGGAGAAATGTTTCCATGCCTTACTTAGCATGAAAGCGAATCAATTTCGGGGCTTTACCCTCGTCGAAGTGGCAGGATACCGCGTCGCGGACATTGATTTTCAATCTGTCCAGATCGGGGGCTTCGGTGAAAATGGACTCGCCAAGCGCGCGGGCCGTGTATCCGCCCTCCGGCGCTTCTTCCACCGGGAAAATCAATTCGCTCATATCGGCCGTCTCGCGGTCATCACGAAAGGATGATACCACGGACTGCCGGGGCGGGAGAACGGCGCGTCAAGCCGGGTAGTGCGGTAGTGCGTCAGTTTGAATTATTTTTGGAAAAGTGTGCTGCAAGGTCCTTCGGCTTTGCCTCAGGACTTCAACAATAAGCGTGAGATGCCTTTACCGGCGCCCTGAGCGGAGCGAAGGGCCTTGCGGTTCAAATTTCAAACTGACCCACTACCTCAAGCCGGCATCAATAGAAAATCTTGTCCTTTTCCTCGACGGGGACGTGGAGCGCTTCGAGTATCTTGCGCTGCGTATCAACACGGCACGCCTCGCCGCGCTCGATGCGGTTGAGCGTCTGTACGGATATGCCGGCCTTGCGGGCGAGTTCGGCCTTGGACATCATCAGGTTGTCCCGATGTTCCTTGACACGGTTAGGGAATTTCATTTTCCCTTCTTTTGTTTCAGCGGCGTTCGGCATTGCGACGGTATCCCTCAAATGCGACAGTGGCGATTCATGCGGCCACTCAAATAACGGAAATCAAGTCTATACATTTTACCTGCAAATGCAAGCTAATTAATGCATCTTTACACTAAAGATTATACAACTGAATGCTAATTACCTGCAACAAATCAAACACTTTAATATTGCCTAAAAATTAGGCAGGCGTGATTTCAAGATGTTTCCGTTTATGGTTTCAGTAAAAACAATGCCTTATATGCCAATATGGAAGTTGCCGGTTATCGCCGGGGCTGGTAATATGACTGCCTTTACCATAACCGTAAGGATCGGGACATGACAGCAAAGATAGCCGTGCTGCCCGGAGACGGCATCGGTGTGGAGGTGGTCGAGCAGGCGGTGGCGATTCTCAATAAGGTGGACGCCAAGTACGGGCTGAAACTTGAGATGGAACACGCCCTTGTGGGCGGCTGCGCCTACGACGAATACAAAAAGCCGCTGCCGGAGGCGACCCTTAAACTGGCGAAAGAGGCGGACGCGGTGCTTTTGGGCGCCGTTGGGGGTCCGAAATGGGAGCCGTTGGACTACTCCGTACGGCCGGAACGCGCGTTGCTGGGTCTTCGCAGCGAGTTGGACCTGTTCGCCAACCTCCGTCCGGCGAAAGTCTATCCCGCCTTGGTGGACGCCTCCAGCCTTAAACGCGAAGTGGTGGAGGGGATAGACATTCTTGTGGTGCGCGAGTTGGTGGGCGGCATCTATTTTGGCAAACCCAAGGGGGTTGAAAAGCTGCCGGATGGCGCCGAGCGCGGGGTGAACACGCTGGTTTACACCACGCCGGAGATCGAGCGGATCGCCCGCGTGGCGTTCGATGCGGCGCGCAAGCGGCGCAAGAAGGTGTGCAGCGTGGACAAGGCCAACGTGCTGGAATGCACGGAACTGTGGCGCCGCGTGGTGACCAATATCCATAAGAATTACCTGGACGTGGAGCTTTCGCACATGTACGTGGACAACGCCGCCATGCAGCTTGTGCGCGCGCCCAAACAGTTCGACGTGCTGTTGTGCGACAACATGTTCGGCGACATCCTTTCCGACGAGGCGGCGATGCTCACCGGCTCTATCGGGATGCTGCCGTCGGCGTCGCTTTCGGCGGGCAAGGGCATGTCCGAGACGATCCACGGCTCCGCTCCGGGCATCCCGGGTCAGGACGAGGCCAACCCCAGCGCCACCAGCCTGTCGGCGGCGATGGTGCTTGAGTTCACCGCCGCGGCGGGTGAAAAGGGCCGGCGCGCGGCGCGGGAGATCGAGCGCGCCGTGGAGAAGGTGTTGGCGCAGGGATACCGCACCGGGGACATCCACACGCCGGGGATGAAGCTGGTGGGCACAAAGGAAATGGGCCGCCGGGTGGCGGAGGCGATACAATAACTACTTTAAAGCCATTTAACTATGTCATTGCGAGGCGCCTTTGGCGACGAAGCGATCTCGAATTTGAGATTGCTTCGCTACGCTCGCAATGACGCGCGGCATAGCCGGTTTGGTGTTGAAAAATTACACGCGCATAAGGGCGCATAAGAGTCATGATCAAAAAGCTGTATAACGTCGCCGTGGTGGGCGCCACGGGCGCCGTCGGGCAGGAGATGGTTAAAACGCTGGAACAGCGCAACTTCCCCGTGAACAACCTGATCCCGCTGGCTTCCGCGCGTTCGGCGGGAGCGGAAGTAGAGTTCGCGGGCGATAAATGGACGGTGGAGGAGCTAACCCCCACCTCATTCGCCAACGTGGACATCGCGCTGTTCTCCGCGGGCGCCGCGCGCAGCAAGGACTACGCTCCGGCGGCGGTGGAGTCCGGCGCGGTGGTGGTGGACAACTCCTCGGCGTTCCGCATGGATCCTGAAGTTCCCTTGGTGGTTCCGGAAGTGAACGCCCACGCCATCGCCCTGCACAAGGGGATCATCGCCAACCCCAACTGTTCCACGATCCAGATGGTAGTGGCGCTCAAACCGCTGCACGACGCGGCGCGGATCAAAAGAATCGTGGTGTCCACGTACCAGTCGGTCTCCGGCGCGGGCAGCCAGGCGATCCATGAGTTGGGCGACCAGACCCGCGCGCTGCTCAATTTCCAGGACTACGCGCCCAAAAAGTTCCCGTGGCAGATCGCCTTTAACTGCATTCCGCACATAGACTCATTCACGGAAAGCGGCTACACCAAGGAAGAACTCAAGATGATCCACGAGACGCGCAAGATCATGGAGGACGACTCCATCCAGGTGTCGCCCACCACGGTGCGCGTGCCGGTGTTCTATGGCCACGGCGAGGCGGTGAACGTGGAGTTCGAGGAACCGATGTCCCCGGAGGCGGCGCGGGAACTGCTACGCGCGGCGCCGGGGGTGGAGGTGGTGGACGATCCGGCTTCCAACCAGTACCCCATGGCCATCACGGCGGCGGGCAAGGACGCGGTGTACGTGGGCCGCATCCGCAAGGACGAGTCCGTGGAACACGGATTGAACCTGTGGATCGTCTCCGACAACATAAGGAAGGGCGCGGCGCTCAACGCGGTGCAGATAGCGGAAAAGCTGATCGAGGAGTGAGCGGGTTTTACCGCCGGTCGTTCGTGATCGCGCGCTCCGCCGCATGACCATTTCCCCGCAGCCGCTTTGTCAACCCGTCCGCAGTCAGGGATTCGCCAGGGTCAGTGTTTCCGGGCCGCCTATGGGACTATGACCAAAGTTATAACGCGGTCCGCGCCCAGCCAATAAGATAGTTATCGCCGATTCATTGCGCCGGCTTTTGAGGGGGCCGCGTGCGCATGGCGCTCGCCATGGCGGAGGAAAAGGGTCGGGGGGCGTTATTTCTTTCGCCAGAGGGGACTGTCATGCGTGTATTCACACTTCCAGCCTTGGGCGCGTTCGCGCTATCCCTTTTCTTTCTTGCTCCCGCCGCGCCGGCGGCAAGCGAATTTGCGATGAGCGGGCAGATACGGCTCCGCCCGGAGGCGCGTGAGAACGCGGACTTCGACGGCGCCAAGGACGACAAACAGGCGTTCATCGGCAGCCGCGCGCGGTTGACGGTGGACGCCAAGGTCAGCGACGGCGTTTCGGCCAAGTTGACGATCCAGGATGTGCGGCAGTGGGGGCAGGAGAGCAACGTCAACACCGCCATGGAAGGCGCCACCGGCCAGGCGCTGGATGTTTTCGAGGGCTACTTCCAGGTCAACGAAATCGGCGGGACGCCGGTTTCCGCCAAGGCGGGGCGGCAAACGCTGGTGTACGGCGATCAGCGGCTGCTGGGGCATCTGGAATGGAAGGATGAGGCCCGGACGCATGACGCGCTAAAGCTCATGGCGGCCCTGGGGCAGGTAAAGCTGGATCTGTTCATTTCCAAGGAGGCGGAGTCCGGCAAACCGTCCGACGAGAAAAATGACGACGACCTGTTGGGCGCCTACGCGATGACCTCCCTTACTGAAGGGTTGACGCTGGACCTGTACGCCATCCAGTGGAAAACGGCCAACAAGGACGCCGATGGCGCCGCGATTAAGGGGAAGAACATCATGACCTACGGCGCCCGCGCCGCCGCCAACTTCGGCCCGGTGGACGCCACCGGCGAGGCGGCGTTCCAGTCCGGCGACTGGTCTTCCGGCGTAACCCACTCCGCCAGCGCCTTCGCGGTCAAGGCGGGGTTCACGACAACTGGTACAACGTGGTGTGGACCGGCGTGTTCAAGGCCGCGGTGGATGGCAAATCCAGCACGGACGCGGGGAAGGAGATTGACATCACGGCGGTCTATAAGGCGCTGGCCAACCTTACCCTTACGGCTGGCTACTCCATTTTCCAGCCGGGCGAGGCCGCCAAGGAGCGCTCCAGTGGATCGGACAGTTCCACATGGAGCTTTGTGATGGCGGATTTCAAGTTTTGACGGTAGGGGCGGGGCTTGCCCCGCCCTTTTTTTTTCGCACGGGCCATTCGCTTAACCCTCCAAATCGAGAGCGGCGGCGCCCTATCCGATAAAATGCCGGACGCGGGGGAGGAAATCCGCCGTCCTGATGGGCTTGACCACGTAATCGTCCGCGCCCAGCTCGAAGGCGCGGGAACGCGCCGAGGGGCTGTCCTCGGTGGAGGTGGCCACGATGATCGGCACGCCCGCGAAGAAGGGATTTTTGCGAAGCTCGCCGATCAGCGCGTAGCCGTCCATGTTGGGCATCTGGATGTCGGTGATAATCAGGTCCACGCGCGTTTCGCTCAACGTCTGCAGGGCGGCTATGCCGTCCGCCGCCTCGATGGTTTCCACGCCGTCGAGAGCTTTAAGCTCCTCCCTCATCATGGCGCGGTGGGGATCCTGATCGTCCACAAGCAGCGCCACCGCGCGCACCTCCGGCAGGCGCATGACAAACGCGGCGCCTTCACCGGGCGCCGTGCGGACCACCAGTTCGCCGCCGTGCGCCTTGAGGATGTCGTAACTGTGGGGCAGGCCGATGCCCGTGCCCACTTCGCCCTGCGAACCGCGGCTGGTGGTCAGCACCTCGTGGGAGAAAATATCCGGCAGAAGCTCCGGGTCAATGCCGGGGCCGGTGTCCTTCACGGCCAGCGCGCGCGGGTCGTCTTTGGGCATGTGGATGGAAACCACGTCGCCGGAACGGCAAAACTTGATGGCGTTGGCAAGCAGGTTGCGCAGCGCCTCGCCGTACAGGGCGGGGTCAATGAACAGGCGCGCCTCCTCCGGGACGAGGTTGTCCACGCGGATTCCCTTTTGCTCCGCGCCGGGCAGCAGCCCTTTGCGGTAGCCTTCCACGTAGGGGCGCATCTCCACCCACCGTTTGTGCAGGGTGATGGTCCCGGTCCGCATACGGGAGACGTCCAGCAGATGGTCAATGAAATCCAGCAGCCGGCCGGAAGATTCGTGGGCGAGGGTGAGGATGGCTTCCCGGTCGCGCTCGTCCTTCATCGGGCCGGCGCGCTGGAGCGCCAGTTCGAGGGCCACCTTGATGGAGCCGATGGGGGAGCGCAGGTCGTGGGAGACCAGTTCGACGAAGCGGTCCTTGAGTTTGGTGGCGCTCTCGGCGCGTTCCTTGGCCTGGACCAGATCCGTGGTGCGCTCGGCGACCATGCGTTCCAGGGTTTCCTTGGAGCGCTCCAGATTATCACGGTGGAGAGCCTCGACATGCTCTTTTTCCGCCCGCAGGATGCGGATGCGGTCGGCCAGGGCCAATGAAAGAAGCAGGGCCTCGAACATCGTGCCCGCCTGCACTGAATTTACCGTCAGGGATGTATAGGGAAGCGTCCCTGAATCCTTAAGTATGTAAACGATCATCCCGGTGATAAAAAACGACCAGGCCAGGATATAAAACCGCGCTTGCCGCGCTCCCTTCGCCATGCTTAGGAATCCGGCGAGCAACAGGAGCAGCGGGAATAGCAGCGTCAGCGGATACGCGACGGAGTTGACGAAATAAAAACTGATGTCAGAAGCCGCGAGAGCCGAGATTCCGGCGCTGGCGGCGCCGGCCGCCGCAAGGGCCTTGTCAAGGACCGGCAGGCGCCCGCGCGTTTCCAAAAACGAGCGGGTGAAAAGAAAGATGAACGCGTATGCCGCCGCGTAGAGCGTCCATATCCCCTCCCGCGCCAGGTAGGCGGAGTCCGGCCACCAATACTGGAAGGCGAACCCGTTGGCGGCGAAATAGGTCAGGGTGGCGAAGAAAAGATACGACACGTACCACAGATAGCTTATGTCCCGGACCGAGACGTAGATAAAAAGGTTGTAGAAGAACATCGCCGCCATGACGCCGTAAAAAAAGGCCAGGATGAAATCGTCCGCGGCGCTGGCCCTGATGAAATGGTTTTCATCCCACGCCGTCATATAGGCGTTGATCGCCATTTTGCTGTAGGGGCGTATCTCGACATATACCTCGCTTGCCCCAGTGGGCGCGGTCATTGGAAACACGTTTTTACGGTGGGCGATCTCCCTGCGGTCAAAAGGTATCTGGTTGCCCCCCTCATGGCGGCGGTATCCTGTTTCCCGGACGCCTTCGAAGACCGTGACGCGGCTTAAGAGAATGTGCTCCATTTGCAAATTCCAGCGCGCTGGGCCGCCGGGATTTTGAACCAGGAAATGAAACCAGTGAACGGAGTCCGAAAAGCCGAAGCCAAGGGTTTTTTGCTTTTCGGGAACGAACCTCTGTTTATGGAGGGGGGAGGTTATTTCGTCGAGCGTCAGTTTCCCGGTGGCGTCCTCCAAATGTTCGACGTGTAATCCGAGATACACCCCATCCATGGAGGGGTTTATGAGCAACGGCTCCAGGGCGAAGGCGGGGCAGGGCGGCGCCGCCAGCATGAGCGCCACCGCCACCATGAGGGCATGGCCTGGAACCACGGCGAACCATCGCCCGCGCGGCGAACCGGCGAAGGTTTTGGTCATGGCCGGTAGCTCACTCCAATAGTCCAATAAGTGACGCCGTAGCTGTTGTTGAGCGGCTTGTTCCAATATCTCTCCACGGTGACGTCCCCCGTGAGGCTCATAGCCGGGGTCACATGGTAAGAAGCGCGCAGGTTCGCGCTTCCGGTTTGCAAGTCGGAGGAATTATTCGCATAGTTCAAGTCGGGCAGGTAGGGATACATTTTTTCGCCCGGCGTCACCGACGCGCTGAAAATAAGCTGCTTGGACACGGCTAACGTAACGCGCTCCTCGACGGCCAGGGTGGAATCCCTATCCTGCAAGGTGTCGCTTAGCGTGGTGTAATAAACCCTGGTCTGGGAGCGGAGCGCGCCGTCAAAAAACGAAACGCCCCCCGTCAGGGAATATTGGACCGCCACGGCCTTATGGTACGCGGCGCTGGCGGCGCCAAAATCGGCGTAATAGCCGGAGGACTTCCATGACACTTGGCCGTAGGGGACGTTGGTGGCGTCGGAATTCGCGTCGTCGCTTTTCACGTTCACCACGCTGGCCCTGACGCCCAACCGCCCATCTGGAGCAAGGGGGATGGTGTGAAAAACCGTGGCCCCCGTGTACACCGTGTTATACACCGGGCGAGGAGCGCGCGGAACGAGCCGGTTGCCCACCGCGCTGAAGCCTATCCCCGAATTGGCCGAGAGGGAGTAGTCAATAAAAAGCCATTGGAACCCGATGTGATCCTTGACTGGGCTGCCTTGGTAATCCCCGTAAGTGAAGAACGCCGTCGCCTTAAGCGGCCCCGGAGACGATTCGCCCCATGCGGGCAAGCTCCATGAAAGGAGCGCCAATGCGGCGGCGCCTATGGCGGGCCGCGCCGGAAACGGGATCATGGTTTGACTGGATAAAGTTTTTACAAAGTATAGCGCATTGAGCCGGTAAAACTCCATTTTCGCCAGCCGCCCGGCGCCGTGGGCCGCGCCGCATGACTTAGGTCATATCGCCTCACGGAGCCAACGGCGTATAAATCCCGCTAGAGCGCGGAAATCCCGTTTTTCGCGCGAGGGAAAAGTCCGGCGTATTCCTGGAGGGAGGGATACGCCGGAGGCGCGAGGGCGCCGAGGGCAGTCACATACTTATTGAGGGGGACGATTCATGAGAAAGTTGTTGGTGGCGTTTATTCTGGCGGCGGCGGCGGTGGCGCTGATGGGCGGCGCGGCGCAGGCGGGCAACTATTGGGACGGCTGGAAACCGGGCAAGGCCAAGGGGCCGATGCCGCCGTGCAACGTCAACGTCATCGCCCTTGGCGGTGACGACATCCTGCAAGCCACGGTGGACACCTACTGCGGCATCAAGCCGGGCAGCTATGTGTCGTACATCAACCCGGCCGCGTGGGACGTGTACGCCAAGAAAGGCAGCAAGTATCCCGACGGGCAGACCGGCGTGCTGGTGTTCAAGGATATAGACGCGGTGTTCACCACCGACCACAAAGGCGGCCAGCCGGTGTACGACGCGAAGAAAATCTCCACGGGGCAGTCCATCGCCTCCAAGGACGCGGGCCACCCGCTCAATCCGCAGACCTGCGCCAAGTGCCACGCCACGTTCAACGGCGTGTGCAAGGGGTTCGTGTGCGGTAACCGGATAAACTGACGGGGTCTTCGGGGGGGAAACGCGGGGGGCCTTGCGAAAGGCCCCCCGCGATTATTTTTAGAGCAGCAGCACCGCCGCCGCGATGGTGGTGGTATAGCCTTTCTTGACGATGGCCGACTGGGTGATGTTGCGCGTGCGCACGATTTTGTTGGAGAGGCGGAACACCTCTTTTTTCTCGTCCCACGCGGTATCCTCGTCGAACTCTATGCCCATGGTGGAGGCCAGCATGGCCGCCGCCAGATCCTCCGCGTAATCCCCGGCGGACTTGTCGGTCTTGCCGAAGCCGTGGTACTCCGACAGGTAGCCGTAGCTGTTGCGGTTGGCGGGGATGGCCACGCCGATGGAGGAAAAGACCAGCCGGTGCGGCTCGTTGCTGCCGGCGCGCGCCATGACGCAGAAAGTGATGGCGCCCGGCTTGAGCTGCTGTTCGCCTTCCTTGCGGCCGATGATCTTGCAGTTGGGCGGCAGGATGGAGGAGACATAGACCAGGTTGCACTTTTCGATTCCGGCGTCGCGCAGCGCCAGCTCGAAGGAGCGCAGTTCATCCTTGTGGGTGCCCACGCCGCGCGTGAAAAACATTTTTCTGGGTACCAGGCTCATCTCCCCTATCTCCTTACACCGGTCACTCGTTCTCGAATCGGTTGGTAATGGGATGCCGCCGGTCGCGTCCGAACGCCTTGGGCGTGATTTTCACCCCGATCGGACCCTGGCGGCGCTTATACTCGCTTTTATCAACCATCCGCACTACCTGGCGGACAAGCGCCTTACTGTAGCCCAGTTTTTCAATTTCATCAATATCCTTTCGCCGCTCGATATATTCTTCGAGGATGCGGTCCAGGACGGGGTATTCGGGGAGCGAATCGGAATCGCGCTGGTTGTGTTTCAACTCGGCGGACGGCTCCTTTGCGATGACGGAGCGCGGGATCAACTCGCCGCCGGCCTTAAGGTTGCGCCACCGGCACAGCGCGTACACCTTTGTCTTGAACAGATCCTTGATCACGGCGAATCCGCCCACGGTGTCGCCATACAGGGTGCAGTAGCCCACCGCGATTTCGCTTTTGTTGTCGGTGGTCAGCGCCAGCCAGCCGAATTTGTTGGAGAGCGCCATCAGCAGCGAGCCGCGGATGCGGCTTTGGATGTTCTCCTCGGTGATGTCGCGCGCGCGCCCGGCGAACAGCGGATCCAGCGACCGTTCATACTCCTTCATCAGCCCCTCGATGGGCAGCGTCAACAGCGGTATGCCAAGGTTGGCCGCCGTGACGCGCGCGTCCGTGTCCGACTGGGGGGAGGAGGAGGGGGAGGGCAGATAGACGGCGGTAACCGCCTCCGGCCCCAGCGCGTCGGCGGCCACCGCGGCGGTGAGCGCGGAGTCCACCCCGCCGGAGAGGGCCACCACCACCGCCTTGAAGCCGTTTTTCCGCACATAGTCGCGCACGCCCAGGCGCAGCGCGGAATAAATCTCCTCCTCTTCTTGCAGGGGAGGGGTCAATTGGGCGGCCACGGGCGGCGGCGTGGAAGCCATGGCGCCCTTTCCGGCCACATTACGCAGCGCCGGGCGCGGCGCCGCGGGGGGAACGTCCACGATGAGCAGTTCTTCCTCGAAAAAGCGGGCGCGGGCGGTCAAGGCGCCATCCGGCCCGCAGGCGAAGGAGCCGCCGTCGAACACCAACTCATCCTGCCCGCCCACCAGGTTGCAGTACAGCATCGGCAGGCCCAGGCGGCGGGCGTGGCCTCCCACGAGGCGCAAACGCTCGTCCTTGGCCCCCAGGCGGTACGGGGAGGAGGAAAGGTTGACCAGCAGACGCGCCCCGTCGGCGGCCTGGCGCGCAAGCAGGTCGTTGGTCACCCAGATGTCTTCGCATACCGACACGCCCGCCGCCGCGCCGCAGGCGTCCGCCAGCGGCCCGTTGCGGCCGGGGGTGAAGTAGCGCCGCTCGTCGAACACGCCGTAGTTGGGCAGTTCCGCCTTGTCCACACGGCCCAGCGCGCGGCCCTCGCCCAGAATCACGGCGGAGTTGAACAGCGCCCCGCCCTCCTCCACCGG
>JACQZB010000048.1 GCA_016207925.1 Nitrospinota bacterium | reverse complement strand
TCCGTCCACCAATCGCCGATCTTTGACCATCGGACAATCATGACAGGTTTTTCATCGAAGAAAATAGCGTTCCGCCCTTGATAACAGCGGGCGAGATGCGCTTCCACCACCAGTTTTCACCCACTCGATAAGCAGATGAGACAAAAGAATTAAACGTTTCTCCAAATTCTCCAGTTGTTTTCGACGTTGATCGGCCTCAGAATCCCATTTATCCCCTACAATAGTATGATACTTCCCTATAGTTGCGATGCCGTTAAGAGTATGCCATGCATTATTTTTGTTTGAGTATTTCGTGTACCCCAGAGCCTCTATTGTGCAAGTTGCCTCTACTTTCCCAAGCCGGAATGTTATCTCAGCGTCGTTAGATTTTTCGCAGGTGATGAGTTCTACAAACGCTTCGCGTCTACCGGTTGCTTCATTGCGGTCTCTTTCCTCGGGAATTCCCTTGGTACCTTTATCCTGAACTGATTGATCGGTTTGCGATGTAGCATCCGCAGACTGCTTGGCAACATCAGGGTAACCCCAAAATGGATTATTCCCGTAGAAATGCGATGCTATCCCCTTCTTGCCCTCAATGTATTCGAGAAAACACTTTCTTTCGACAGACACATGATTGGCGTTCTCCACTGAAATGATCGGCGTCCATTTAGCGTGATCCATGAAAGTAGCGGGCAGTTCCTTTTCGTTTACAGCTACAACCAACTCGCTCAAGATGATCTCGTGGCGGATACGCATCCTGCGCGCCCATAATCCGCTGAATTTGTCCGCACTTTCCCTGAACTTGGGGTTTATTAGGTTTGCGATACTGAAATACAATCCCAGTACGGTGGTTAGGATAGAAAATCGGAAACCTTTAAGTAGACCTTTCTTTTGGGTGAAATAACGCACATCATCCCAATCCGTGGATGAAAGCCCGCACATCCGAAAAGTGATTTCATGCAGGGTAAGATGTTCAGCTTTCATAGGTATGCTGGCGGCCACTTTTTTACTCTATGAAATGAGGCGCGAAATCTAGCGGTCAGATCCGTTTCCGAAGCGACTTCAACTCCACAGCGCCGCCTCCGGCCTGGCCGATCATCGCTTGAAGTTGTCTGCTCCATGCGTTGAGCATTTTCCGCTTGTCATCGTCGTATTCATAAAGATCGTAAGTATCGGTTGCGGTTTTTTCCCGGTGGTTGAGGACTTTCTTGATAAAAGACTTTCGATGTTCCCCGGGATACTTGACCAAAGTCGCAAACGTCCGCCGGAGATCGTGAGGTGTAAAATCTTTCATTTCCAAAACCCCCAAATTCCGGCGTAGCGCGTGATCCATGGAAGTCACCCCCATCGGTTTAAGTTTATCCCTGGGCGACGGAAACAGCAAAGGACTGTCGCCTGATTCCGTTTTGACGGCAGTTAACAAATCCAACGCCATGGGGGACAAAAGTACACGATGGGGATGTTTGTTTTTCGAATGTTCCTCCGGGATGGTCCAAACATTCGAATCGAATTCGATTTCACTCCAAGACGCTTTTAGGAGTTCTCCTTTCCTCTGCCCTGTGACCAGCAGGAGTTTAAGCGCCAGCCTACTCGCTTCGGTCATACTAGCCTTAGTCAGCCCATGCCAAAACATCCTCACTTCCTTTTCGGACAGAAACCTTTTTCGTTTGTTTTCCGGAGCCGGCTTCGAAATCGCGGCGCAAGGTGAGGCGGGGACTTTGTCCCGGCCAGCGGCATATTTGAACATCATTTGAAGTACCGCAAGCGTTCTATTCGCCTGAATGGGAGCGCCCCGCGCGACGATGTTGTCCAATAATGCAACGATGTCCCTACGCGCTACTGATTTGGCTTTCCAGTTACCCAGGACGGGAAGGACATCTTTACGCAAGATACGCTCATCCTCTCTCGCGCTTCTTTTGCGGGGGCGCGCCCATTTGTCGAGATACTCCTCCGCCAAGTCCGCGACCGTCGCAGATTCACGGTCAGCCCGTCTCGAATGGATAAGTTCGCGAGCGGGGTCAACACCTTTGGTGATGTTTTCTTTGGCTAGCGCGGCTTTTGTCCGTGCTTCAGCAAGGGACATGGCAGGGTAGATTCCGATGGACATCATCCGCGCGGTACCACCGAATCGGTACATTAAAATAAAAGTCTTTCGCCCCGACGGGGCCACGCGCACACCAAACCCGGTAGCGCCCTCCCACTGGATATAGCGCTCCTTTTTCGGTTTTAGGTACTTAATCTTGGAGTCAGTCAAAGCCATCGCAATTCTTCCCTAACCATGGATAGCATTTGGCTAGCATTGTAGGCGAAATACGCGGGAATCTCAAGAGACGGGGTGAAACAGTGTAATGCTGATATTTCCGGGCATTATAAGGAAATCGGCCCCGAATCACGTTTCATGATGTCTCATGGAATCTCATATTCTACTGATTCGTAATCAGCAGGTCGTGGGTTCAATCCCCACCGCTGGCTCCACCGGCTGACGGCTTACCCCTCCCGCCACCATCTTTTTGCCTTATATTTATAGCAAAGAGTCATGCGAGGCGCGGCGCCATGCGAATCGCGGCCGCCTTGTCGCTTATAGTGGCGCTGGCCGCCTGCGGGGGTGGCGGCGGCGGGGGAGCGTCGGCGACATACGATGAAATCGAGGTAGCGGGGACGGTCACCATCCCTTCAAGCCAACAGGCGAGGACGGATCAATTTACGTCCATGGCTTGGATGGGCGGCCATGTAAACCTGTGCCGGATAGAGAATAACGTTCTTTCCGCCGTACCTGGGGTTCCTACCGTCCTGACGGACGCGCGCGGCGTGTTTGAGTTGACCATCAACCGCTCCATGGCCTCCGCGTACCGGCAGGTCTACGTCTGTGTCAAGGAACCTACCGCCGATTCCTATCAGTTGTACGCGGCCGGTTTGTGCGCCAGCCAAGCGAATCAAATAATCCTTTTGGACGCCCTTGACCAGTTCAAGGCGGCGAACCCTTCCCTGGACCTTGACCTACGGACGTGGGCTGACGACGTTTTTGGCTACTTTTACCGCGCCGTGTCGCTGACCTACAGCAACTGGACGCTTTTCCGCGACTGGATTCGCAGCTACGCGCCGGGGGTGGCTTACAACGACGTGGTGAGTTGGGGTATGAACTTCACCCCAGCTTCCATGCCCGATCCGGCCGGCAGTGATGGCGGTGAAGGGGAACCCCCCTCCGGTGACGGAGAGGGCGAAACGCCTTCCGGCGATGGTGGCGCCGTGCCGCCCACTACGCCGGGGTTTGACGGCTCCTGGTCTGGATGGTGGACGGTGACCGCGCCGCCGCCGTGCGCGGGATATGACGGAACCTGGTCGGCCACGTTCACCGTCACCAATAACGTGATCAGCGGGGTGTACACCAGCTCCGCCGGGTATAGCGGCACGGTGAGCGGGACCCAGAGCGGCGGCGCGGTAAATTGGAGCGTGGGCGGCGGCGGGGGTGGCATAAGCTTCGCGGGGACGATAAGTGGGAACTCGGTGAGCGGGACGTGGTCGGGCGGAGAGGAGTGTTATGGCGGCTCCGGCGCTACGTCAGGCTCTTTCGGCGGCTCGCGCGGCTAACTGGCGCGCCGCCGCTCGGCGTCGGCCAATCTTACGGCCCGTTCAATTTCGGGATGCGTCTCGAATAACTTCAAGACGTCCTCGCGCTCCAATTCCCCCGCGGAGCAGGGGGTAACCGCCCAGACGGTGGCGGAACGCGGTTCCGCGTGGAGCAACGCCATTTCACCGAAAAAATCACCCGCCATCAGGGTGGCCAGGTCTTTTCTGGCGCCGTTGGTTTCGCGGCTTACGCGGGCCACGCCGCGGGCCAGCAGAAACATCGAGGAGCCTTGATCCCCCTGGCGCACAATGACCTCTTTTTGGGCGAACAGCCGTTCGCGGACATGGCTTGCGAGCGAGGCCAATTCGCTGTTGGATAATCCGGAGAATAGAGGGGTTCGCCGCAGTAGCTCCACCGGCCCCACCGCAAGGGACTTAGGTTCGATGCCGCGCAGGGCGCGCAGGGAAAGCCGCAGTTCTTCTTCCAGCTTTTCAGCCACGCCGTGGGGGATGGCCCCGTGATGGGCCTGTTCGCGGATCGCCTCGAGCTTGGCCAACAGGGCCAGGCGGCGGCCAAGCCGTTCCTGCGCGGCGACGACGAATTCCGGAATTTCCCGCGCGTCGCCGTCAAGCCGCGTGGTGGAAGCGTCGCGCCATTTTTCATACAGGGCGCGCACCTCGCCGAGCGCCCCGGCCGAAAACGAGCGCAGGCTGGCGTAGGCCGCCAACTCCTCGATCACGCGGGCGTCGCCCATGCCGCGGCCCCAGGCGACTTCGTAATCGTGGGCGATGCGCGCCTGATGCACCCGCCGCGTGAGCGGGTCGAGCCACGGGATGGTATCCAGCAGGCGCACCGCGCGGCGCGACAGTTCGCGCCGCCGCAGATGGTGGTAATCCATGGGCCGCGCCTCCGGCTGGGCGCGGCGCAGGGCGTCCAGTTGCAGGTCCACGGAAAGGATCAGTTCATAGAGCGCCGGTTCGGAAAGGTGCCCGCGGGAAAAAAGGTCATAGTACAGCGCCTTCTCTTCCGACAGCGCGAATAACAGCAGCAGGCGCCGCTCGGCGCCCGGATCCATCTCCGCGCGGCGCAGCGCGTCAAGGCTTGCCCGCAGCTCCGCGATCTCCCGGTCGCTTTCCCGCGCAAGTCGCCCGCCGATGACGCTGGAAAAAAACCCATGGGCGGAAAGTTCGGGGATGCGTTCCCGCGCGCGCGCGGCCGCGGCCAGCCGCGCTTCGAGCTGCGCCACCCGGTCGGCCAGGGGGGCGGCGCCCAGCCCCAGCAGGGCCACCAGCCGGTTCATGCTAAGCCCCTGCACAACGAGGGTGAACAGCACGGCCCCCGTGACCAGAGTGATGAAAAGTTCGTGGCGTTCAAAGTCCGGCAGGCTCATGACGATTGCCAAGGCGATGGCGCCACGCAGTCCGCCCCAGAACATGACGGTCTGGAACGCTCCGCTCACCGGTTCGGCGCCCGGCGCGCGATGGGTCAGCGGCGTGAGGCCATACACCACCACCGCGCGCGACACCAGCATGGCCACGATCACCCACGCCAACGTGGCGGTGGAGCCGGCCAGCGACTCCAGCCGCACATGCAACCCCACCATAAGGAATATGAGCGCATTGGCCACGAAGGCAAGGTACTCCCACAGATGTTCAAGGTGTTCCCGTACCGTGGCGGAGATGGTGACGCGCTGGCGCCCGCCCAACGCCAGGCCGGCGGACATGGAAGCCATCACGCCGCTGACATGGAACAACTCCTCGGCGGCCAGAAACGCGCCATACGCCAGCGTGACGGTGATGGTGGTTTCGATAAACGGGTCCGACTCCACCATGGAAAGCGCCCGGGCGGCCAGCATGGCCAACACCCATCCCACCACCACGCCCCCGGCGAACACCAGGACAAAGTCCGCCGCCCCCGCGGCCGCGGCGGAAAGGGTGAAACCGCCGGCGGCGACGACGCCCACCAATATCCGCGACAGCACGATGGCCGTGGCGTCGTTGAGCAGGCTTTCGCCTTCCACGAGGATCATCAGCCTGCGTGAAACGCCAAGCTGCTTGAACAGCGCGATCACGGCCACCGGGTCGGTGGCGCTCAAAATGGCCCCCAGAAGCAGCGCCTCGGCGAGGGGTATGCCGGTGGCGAAGTGGACAATGGCGCCGATGACGGCGGTGGAGAGGATCAGGCCGGGGGCCGCCAGGGTGAGGGTGGCCGCCAGATTGTCGCGCAGCAGGCGCGCGTCCAGGTTGAAAGAGGATTCAAACACCAGCGTGGGAAGGAAGACGTACAGGACAAGCTCCGGCGTCACCTTGAACCCGGCGATGATGGCGGCGGCCGGTTCGAATTGGCCCGCGAACCAGGTGAGCGCCATGCCGGTAAGGGTAAGCGCCACGCTGAAGGGGAATCCCCCGTTTTTCGTGGCGCCGCGCACCGCCGCGGCGGCAAGCAGCAACGCCACCACCCCGATGGTGATCTCCACAACTTCAGACGCGTGGCCCATAT
>JACQZB010000066.1 GCA_016207925.1 Nitrospinota bacterium | reverse complement strand
TGGACTTCAACAATAAGCGTGAGATGGCTTTTCCGGCGCCCTGAGCGGAGCGAAGGGCCTTGCGGTTCAGATTTCAAATTGAGACACTCCCGCGCGCCGTGTTTCCGCAAACGCCGCGCGCCGGTGTGCTATACTTAAAAACTCAATCAAGCGGGTGTAGCTCAGTTGGTAGAGCATCAGCTTCCCAAGCTGAGGGTCGCGGGTTCAAGCCCCGTCGCCCGCTCCAGTCAATCTCCCAATCCTTTGCGCTTCATTTCCCCCCAGCCGCCGCGCGCGCCGGCCATGAAACGCCAAAAGCCCACTACGCGCCACCAGGCGTTCATCTGCCGGTAGCCGAAGTTTTCCGCGGCGCAGTACAGGAACAGCAGCGCGATATTGGAAGGCTTGCGGTAGATCCGGAACGACATTTCCTCCACCAGCAGCGAATTTACCGAAAGCAGCATCCCCAATCCTACGGCCAAAAAAAGGAATGAAAAGAAAGCCTCTGGCGACACGGCGTCCAGCAGGTATCCGGCGCCCATGAACAGATAGCCCATTACCTCCACCGGCGCGCCCAGCAGTTCAAACGCCAGCATGAAAGGGAATGCAAACCACCCCACCATCCCCCCGCGCCGGCTGAACAGCAGTCCGCGGTTCAGCGCCAGGCTTTCGGCAAGCCCTCGCTGCCAGCGGATACGCTGGTTGCGCAAGGTGGCGGCATTCTCCGGCGCTTCCGTCCAACAGATGGGATCGGGTAAAAACGCGATCCGGTACCGCGCGCCCTTCGCGCGCATCAGGCGGTGGAGCCGGACGACCAGTTCCATGTCCTCCCCCACGGTGGCGGGGTTATAGCCTCCCGCCTCGATGACCGGCTCTTTCTTGAAAAGCCCGAACGCGCCGGAGATGACCATCAAGGCGTTCAACTGCGACCAGCCGAGGCGCCCGATCAAAAAGGCGCGCAGGTATTCCACCACCTGGAACAGGGCCAGCGGGTTTTTGGGCAGACCGGATTCCACCAAAAAGCCGCCGCTTACCACGCAACCGTTCACCGCGCGCACCGAGCCGCCCGCGGCCACGGTGGAGGAATCCTCCAGGAACGGACGGACCACCTTGTGCAGGCTGTCGCGCTGGAGAATGGAGTCGGCGTCCACGCCGCAGAAGAGGGGGTAGCGGGAGGCGTTGATCCCGGCGTTAAGCGCGTCGGCCTTGCCGCCGTTATCCTTGTCAATCACCGTGAGTTCAGGGTGGATGGTCGAATGGTACACGGCGCGGGCCGGCTTGGTGTCAAGGCGGCGGCGGCTTATGTCGGGAAGGGGCGCAAGGGAGAACTCCCTTTTGAGCGTTTCGAGCGTCGCGTCCGTGGAACCGTCGTTGACGACGATGATTTCGAACTCCGGATAATTGAGCTGCAGCAGGGAGCGGACCGACGCGGCGATGGAGACCGCCTCGTTATAGGCGGGCACGATAACGCTGACCGGCGGCTCGAAACGCGAAAAGGGTTGTTCCGCCCCGCCAGACGCCTCGCGCCGCATGTAGCGGAAAATGCTGACAAGCGCGATCAGGTTCAACGCCATGTACCCGGTGTTGACAAGGACGAAGTACAGCAAGAAAAACCATTGGGCGCCGGCGATGACCGCGTACGCGCCATGGCTCACTTGCCCGTCTCCGCCGCGGCGCGGTCCAAGGCCTCGCGGGCGTAACGGTCAGTCTGCGCCTCCCGTATCGCCGTGAAAGCGGCATGATCCACAAACGGCGCCTCGGCCAATGTCCGTGCGGCCCGGTAGCGCACCCACCACTCCTTATCGGTGAGCGCCCGGATGAGGTACGGCGCATCCCCTTGGTCCCCGATCCTGCCCAGCGCCTTGACCGCCTGAGTCCGCACATGCCAGACAGGGTGGGCAAGATATTCCCGCGCCATGGGCCGCAACCGTGGATCCTTAAGCGACTGGAGCGCGGCCGACAGGGTCTCCGGGGAGCGCGCCCGGGTAAGCCAAAAACGCGCGCATTCGGCGGCGGTTTCCTCCGCCGCGGTATGCAGGTAACGCAACAGCGTTGGCGCGGTGTCTTCACCGGCGGCCATAACGGCCTCCTTGAGCGGACCTGACGCCGCCGCCTGCCCCGCGTCAAGCAGCATCCGCTCGCAAGCGGACGGCGGCCAATCGGGCCGCGCCGTGAGCATGGGCATTAGTTCGCGCATCGCCCGCGGCGGGTTTACATGCGTCACGGCGGACGCGGCCGCCAGCGAAAGCGCCGTGGATTCGACTCGGGCCAACGCCTCCAGAGCCTCAAACGCCGATGTCTCCTTTAAAAAACCCAGAGCTTGGGCTGCGGCGATTCTCATCGGCAGGTTTCCCCGATGGACCGTGGCCATGGCGAACGGCGGCAGCCCTTCCTGGACGGCGAAAGCGTTTAACCGTTCCTTTTCTTCTTCGCCCTTCACGAGCGAGTGGAAGTGATTGAACAACAGCAGGAACAAGAATCGCTCGCCTCCCCGCACATGGGGGGCATTCGCGGGAAGCTGGTACAACGCCTGCGTGAACAGCGGCCGCCAGACGGCAAGAAAACGCTGGCGGCGCCGCTCCAGACCCAGAAAGCGCAACCGGATGACCAATATGGCCGCCATCATGGCCACGGTGAGCGCAAATAAGCCCGCGCCGGTCCATACCGCCACGCGGACGGCAAGGTCAGAATACGCGCCCGATACCAAGTGACGCCCAATCGCGAGTGTAGTATGGGGCTTGCCGGTGCGTGCCCGCCTCAAAAAGCACAGCCCACTCCCGTGTCACCTCATGCCGGCCGATGACCGCGTATTCGGTAATGTCGGATACCAGCAGCCCAGCCGCGCCGGCGCTTTCCACTTCGCGCCCCATGGCGTAGCCAAGCCCGATGAAGCCGGCGTCCGAGTAAAACCAGTCCAGCCGGAGCGCGTGGCCAGAAGCGCTTCCCGCCGATTCCACGGAGACGGGGTAAAACGTGTACGCCGCGCGCAGGTCACCCACGTACCGCTCCAGGCGGAATATTCCCATGTCCGTCCGCGAATGGTCATATTCAGTTCTGCGGTAGCCCGCGCTCAATCCCCAACCCGCCGCGTTCACTCCCAACTCCGTTAACGCGGTCCAGCGCGGAAGCACCTTGTGGCTGGGGCTGGCCCCTGCCTCCACGGTCAGGGAAAAGGGGGCGGCGAAGGGAAGGCTTAATCCCGCCTGGAACTCGCTGTCGTCAAGGCCGAACCGCTCCGTATGGCGCGCCGCGCCATAGAGGACGCCGCCCGCGCCCGTGCGCGACGCGCGCAGCCAGGCGCTCCGCCAATCCTTGTACCCGTTGGTCAGCCGCTCGTAGGTATAACCCGCCGCCAGTTCGCCTCGCGCCCGCCGCTCCTCCGCGCCCGCGCCATCAGTTCGGCGGAGTCAAAGGGCTTTATCATGTAATCCTCCGCCCCGGTGTCAAGCCCCCGCACGACGTTCTTCTCCCCGCTCTTGGCGGTCAGCATCAACACTGGCACATTGCGCCATTTTTCCGTTTCCCTGATTTTCCTGAGCAGGGCGAACCCGTCCACAAAAGGCAGCATGACATCCAGTATTACGAGGGCGGGGGGCGCGCTGTTTTCTATGGCCCAAAGCGCCATGCGCCCATCCTCCGCCGTCTGGACTCCATACCCCTCGCGCTCCAGCATGAAATGGAGTATGCCGCGTATGTCTTCGTTGTCCTCGATCAGCAGGACGGCGCCGGCCGCTTTCTCATGGCCGCTTTCGTTGTCAGTATCCATCATTACCCATATAGGCCGAAACAAGAATCCCCGTTGGGCGATGGCCGGGGCGTTGTGAAATGGAACGGCGTTTTACAGTGAATGTTGGCGTGCGCCCCCAGATTCACAAAAAATGCTATGCGAGGCCATCACACAAGTCAACCTTTGCAGCCAGTGAGTAGTGTCTCAATTTGAAATCTGAACCGCAAGGCCCTTCGCTCCGCTCAGGGCGCCGGTAAAGGCATCTCACGCTTATTGTTGAAGTCCTGAGGCAAAGCCGAAGGACCTTGCCGCACGCTTTTCCAAAAATAATTCAAACTGACGCACTACCAGCCAGTGAGCGATAACCATTTTCCCAGCCGCATAACGCCTGACCTCCGCGGGAAAGGCCAGCCCGGACCCGCGATCACCGTTATTTTTCAAACGAAAATCATAGCTATGACATGGAACATTAAGAGACACTTGCAAGCGAAAACAAAGCATAAGCGATATTTGCGATTATCTTTAATAACAATAATATACTACCACGTTTGGCTTAAATCGAATAGTCTGTTATACTTATTATAATTCGGGGAGCAGGCGGCGGAAGGGGAGCGTCATTCCGGTGGCGGTTTTCGTGGCATGGAACTTGAGTAATAAAGTGTTACCGTCAAAAAACCGGGTTCGATAATGACGACAGTGACCGCTGACTACGAGTTGCCAAGCCATGAGCATATACCCGTCCGGATGTTCGTGGTCAATTCGCTGTTCATATTTTTCGCCGCGGGTTCACTTTCGTATTGGATGTACTCGGCGGAAAAGTTTCTCAGTTCCTTCGAGCGCTTGGCTTTGGGGTGGTTGGCGCTAGGGCTGGTGTATCTGCTGTACCGCATGGACTGGACCCGGCTGCTTCCCTGGCGGATCATTTTCATCATGCTCACGGCCTTTTTGGGGCTGCGGTACCTTTTCTGGCGAACCTTCGAAACGCTGTACTACACCGGGCCGCTGGACGTGGTGGGCATGTCGTTGCTCTATTTTGCCGAAGTTCACGCCATCACGCTGCACATCTTAAGCCTGTTCATCAACATCGCGCCGTTGGATCGCGGCGTGGACAAGGCGGAGGCTCCCCTGGAGGAGCATCCCACGGTGGATGTGTACATTCCCACCTATAACGAAGGCGAAGACATTATCCGCATCACCGCCACGGCGGCGACCCAGATCCATTATCCCAAGGACAAGCTGCGGGTGTACCTGCTGGACGACGGCGCCACCCAGGCGCGGCGCGCCAATCCCGCGCTGTCGGAGGCGGCGTGGAAACGGCACTACGATCTGCGCCGGATGGCCAAGGAGTTGGGCGTGGGGTACCTCACGCGGGAGACCAACAGCCACGCCAAGGCGGGCAACATCAATCACGCGCTGCGCCAGACCGATGGGGATTTGGTATTGGTGCTGGACTGCGACCATGTGCCCACCCGCGACATTCTTCAGCACACCGTGGGGCACTTCGTGCGCGATTCCAAGCTGTACCTGGTGCAGACGCCGCACTTTTTTATCAATCCCACGCCGGTGGAAAAGAATCTGCAAGACGTGTCCGACGTGTCGGTGGAGAATGACATGTTTTTCCGGATCATCCACGCTGGGCTGGATTTCTGGAACGCCAGCTACTTTTGCGGCTCGGCGGCGCTCCTGCGGCGCGCGCATCTGGAAGAAATCGGCGGAATCGCCACCAGCACCATCACCGAAGACGCGGAGACCTCCCTGCTGCTGCACAGCAAGGGCTACAACAGCGCCTATGTGAACCGGCCCAAGGTGTGCGGCCTTTCGCCGGAGACATTTGGGGACTATGTGACCCAGCGGACGCGGTGGGCGCAGGGGATGGTGCAGTTGTTCATTCTCAAGAATGCGCTGACGCTCAAGGGGCTGTCGCTGGCGCAGCGGATTTGCTATTTCAATTCGTCGTTTTTCTGGTTTTTCGGGCTATCCCGGTTCATCTTTTACATCGCGCCGGCCCTGTTCCTGATTTTCGGGTTGAAAATCTACCATGCCTCCTTGCCGCAGGTGGCGGCCTACGCTTTCCCCTACGTGCTGTGTACGGTGATGGTGATGGACTTTCTTTACGGCAAGGCGCGCCAGCCCTTTTTCTCCGAAATCTATGAAAGCGTCCAGGCGCTGTTCCTGATACCCGCCATTGTGGCGTCGTTTTGGTGCGTGTTCAACATTTTGCTGGCGCTCACCTCCCTTGGCGCCTTTTGGGAGAAAAAGCAGGTGCGCCGCCATCACCGCATCGCGGCGCGCGGCGACGCGGTGGTCACCACGTCGCGCTCCGGCCGGAGCATGGACGCGCGGCTTGAGGACGTTTCGCTGACCGGCTTGAGCTTTTGGATCATGGATCCCAAACCGGACCTGCTCCCCAACGAGGATGTGAATGTGGCGGTGACGGACAGCTATGGCGAGTCCTACGCCTTCCGCGCGCGCGTGCGCCGGATCGGGCGGCGGAAAACAAAAGCGTTTGTGGGAACGGAATTAATTTATAATGACGCGGAATTCATGCAGGCTGTCAAGTTTGTGTACGGCGACAGCCAACGTTGGATTGACTCGTGGGCGGGCAAATCCAACGCCAAGGGGACCGACCGGTTGTTGTGGAGCTTTCTGGTGCTGGGGCTTGGCGCGCAGCGGGACATTCTCGCTTTCTATTTCAACCGTCTATACCGCGTGGTGGCGCGTCTCCTGCATATCCAACCCGCGATGGCGGAGCGTCCCCCTGCCATGGTAACCCCGTGAAGCGCATGGCAGCCGGTTTCATGCGGCGCGCCGCTTTGGTAGCGGCGCTTCTGCTGTTTCCCCACGCCGCCGGAGCCGAGGTGTTCAAAACCACCCTTAATGAGCTGGCGCCGGACTGGACGGTGAATCTGCGCTGCGTCCATAGCGAATACAACATGACCATCCCGATTCCGGAGCGTTGGAAGGTGACGCGCTTCACCCTGACGTTTCCGTTCATCAACTCCACGAACCTGATCAAGGAAAAGTCCAGCATTGTGGTCAAGTTCAACGACATCCCCCTGGCCCACGCCCAGCTTGACCCGGCGAACCCCGAGGGAAGGGTGACCATGACGGCGCCTCCCGCGCTGGTTAAAAGCGACTACAACCGGCTCACGCTGGTGGGGGTGCAGCACTACACGGAAAACTGCGAGCATCCCTGCGCCCCCGACCTGTGGACCACCATCAACTTTGAAGAAGCGGAATTGGAAATCGAGTACGAGTACAAGCCGGTTCCGCTTCAGCTTTCCGCCATGTCACCGTTCCTGTTCGACCCCAAGACGTTGCCCAGCGGCGCCGTCCACCTGATTACGCCCGGCGAGGACGAGCAGAGCCTGACGCTGGCCAGCATCGTGGCCTCCGGGGTGGCGCGCAAGTTCGACTACCGCCGGGCGGATTTCACCATCTCCCGCGAAAGGCGTCCGGGGGTGGACAACATCTTGGTGGCGGACAAGGCCGTGGTGGAGGAATTTTTCCGGCGCAATGGGGTGGAGCCGCCCGCGATCACCGGGCCATTCATCAAGGTCATGCCGCTGCCGCTGGATCCCTCCGATTCCGCCTCGCCGGAAGCGGACGGAGACCCGCAAGAACCGCGCAAGTTCATGATGTCCCCGGCGGCGCCAGGCGAGGCGGAAGCGCGGCCGCCGGACGATTCCGCGCCGCTCACGCCGCGTTTTGATGCGGCCCACGCGCTGATCGTGGTGTCCGGCCAAACCACCGAGCATGTAAAAATCGCCGCCACCACGCTGGCCAGCATGACGTTCCCGTATCCCGGCTCGGCGGAGACCACCATCAAGGAATTCCGGCTGCCGGAGATCACCATCCACAGCGGCAAGAACATGCTGATTAGCGACAAGGTGATCCGCCTGAGCGTTATCGGGCTGGAGACCCATTCTTTTCACGGGCTGCAAGCTCCGCCGCGCAACCTGATGTTCCGGCTGCCGCCCGACTTTTACATCAAGGAAAACCAGTACGCCCGGCTTACGCTGAATTTCGCTTACGGCGCGGGGATGCGTCCCGACTCGGTGCTCAACATCCTGCTTAACGGCATCCATGTGCGCTCCATCAACGTGGACAACCCGGCGGGCGCCTCCATCGAGGGGTATAAAATCGAAATCCCCACCTACCTGTTCCAGCCGGGGCTGAATACTTTGTCATTGGCGCCCATCCTGACGCCCCAGGCGCGGGAGTGCGACCTGATTCAGCCCGAAAGCCTGTTCTTGACCGTTTTCGACAATTCCACCATCTATTTCCCCACGATGACCCATTTCGTGGAGTTGCCCAACCTGGGTTTGTTCATGCTCAACGGATTCCCCTTCACCCGCTGGCCGGACGGCTATGAGTCGCTGATCTACATCACCCGCAACGACCCCGCGCTGCTCACCGCCGCGCTCAACATCATTGGCATGATCTCCCAGCGCAACGGCTATCCGCTGCTGGGAATCAAAGTGTCGCTGGAGCGCCCCGTATCCTGGAACGGCGAACTGTTGGTGATTGGCGATCTGGATTCCATTCCCGAAGAGATACGCAAGGCCGCGCCCCTGCCCATTCTGGAGGAGACGAAGGTGAAATACGCCATCACCGACAACCTGGGCGGGGAGGTGGTGTTCGCCGAAACCCGGCAGATCGGCGGTCTGAAGCCGGACGCGGGGCTGGTGATGGAGATGGAATCCCCGCTGCAAAAGGGAAGGGCGGCGGTGCTGTTGACGGGCCTTACGCCGGGGGACGTGCTCAAGCTCAGCGAATCGCTGCTTAAACCCGGCGCGCAGCAGGCCGTGGAGGGGGATCTGGCGATCATCGAGTACGACACGCCGTTCGACCGCATCGCCACGCAGGCCTCCGCGCCCAAGTTTTTCGTGGGCAAATACGGCACGGTGACCTACTTCGATTACTTTTTCCACTATTTCCCCAAGGCGTACTATTTTGTGCTGCTGGGCGGGGCGCTGGTTTCCACGATCATGATGTACCTTTTCTTCCGCCGCCACGGCATGAAACGCCTGCGGATAAGCGGCGACACGGCCAAGACGGGCCGGAACTGGGTGGCGTGGCTGTTCCTGAAACAGCGCGGCAAGAAGGATGATGACGCGAAATAGCGGGCTGGTTCTGGCCGCCGCGGCGCTTTGCATCGCTTTTGCGCCGCCCGCGTGGGCGCAAGATTCACTGTGGGAGCGTTATAAATCCCGCTTCATGACCGCCGACGGGCGGATCATGGATTACTATCAGGAGAAGGGCAGCCATTCCGAAGGGCAGGGTTTCGCCATGCTGCTGGCGGTGGCGAACCGCGACGAGCGCGCCTTCGCCCTGCTGTGGGATTGGACACGGAGCAACCTCAACGGGCAGATCGAGGGGCTGCTCGCCTGGAGTTGGGGAAAGCGCCCCGGCGGCGATTGGGGGGTGATTGACTTCAATAGCGCCACCGATGGCGACACACTGGTGGCCTATGCCCTGCTGAAAGCCGCCCGCGCGTGGAACAACGAGGGCTACCGCAAGGCGGGGCGCGCCATGGTGGAAACGTTGCGGCGGCGCCTTTCCGTCCAGCGGGACGGCCGCCTGTTCCTGCTGCCCGGCTATTACGGGTTCGGGCGTGGCGAAGCGTTGCGGCTGAACCCCTCGTACCTGGTATTCCCCGCGTACCGTTTGTTCGCCGCGGAGGATGACCGGCGGTTCTGGGATCAGGTGTACGCCGGCGGACTGTGGCTTGTGAGCGAAAGCCTGTACGGCGCATGGCGGCTGCCCGCTGAATGGGTTGTCCTGGAAAAGGGCGCCGTCCGGCTGGATTCCGCGAAAAGTGTTACCCACCATTACGAAGCGCCGCGCGTGGCGTTGTATCTGGCCGCCGCCGGGGAAGCGCCGCGGATGCCCAAGGGCGAGGCGGCGTTGCTGGCCTTTTACGAAGCCGCGGGGTATCTGCCGGCCTGGGTGGATCTGGAGCGGGACAGCGTATCGCTCGACAGCGCTTCCGCTGGCGTGTACGCGGTGTACTCCCGCGCCGCCGCCGCGATGGGGAACAAACGCGCCGCGGAACAGCTCGCCAAGGAAGCGCGGGCTAAGTTGGAAAAGGAAGGCGAGGAGAATTACTATTCCTTCAGCCTGTTTTTGCTGGCAACCAGCGGCGCTCTTGAGTAACCGGAGCAAGCAGGTCCTTGCGCTACGCTTCGGGCCACGCGGCCGGAATTTCTAATTGACGTATGGTAACCTCTGAAAAACCCCCGTGGGCAGCAATGGCAGGTCCTTCGCTGACGCTCAGGATAAACTCCACGAAACAATCTCGCCGTTGATTAATTTGAGATTGCTTCGTCGCTTCGCTCCTCGGCATGACGGCATACAGAGTTTTTCAACACCCTGCTAACGCCGCCGCCTTCACTTCCCCTTCAAATTCCAATCCAGGTACCAGCTTACGTATATCTGCGCCCGCTCCGACTTCTCCCCCAGCGCCGGAAGCGTTTCCCAGTAATAATCCACCCCGGCGCGCAGGAACGCGATCCATAGTTCCGCCCCCACCGCCGGGCCGCCCGCGTCGTAATATTGCGGATTCTTGTTCCGGGAGCGGTGGCGGTACTCCGCGTAAGCGACCAGCGGAGCGCCGCCGGGCAACGTCGCCAGTTGGACGCCCTGGTTGATAAAGCCCATTACGCCGGAGCCGGAAATATCGTCATTGTCATACGAAGCTTGCCCCCACATCGAGCCGGGCAGGCCGGGAACCGCGGTGACGCCCAGCAGCTTGGCCAGATTCCAATCCACAAACACGCTGCCATACACCTGCGCCCGTTCTGATTTCTCCCCCAGCACCGGCAGCGTTTCCCAGTAATAGTCCACTCCGGCGGTGAACACCGATTTGCGGAATTCCAAGCCCACCGCCGGGCCGCCGGCGTCGTAGTATTCCTGGTTCTTGTTGCGGGAGCGGTGGCGGTACTCCGCATAGGTCACCAGCGCCACGCCGCCGGGCAGCGTGGTCCACTGGACACCCTGATTGACAAATCCCATTACGCCGGAGCCGGAAATCTCGTCGTTGTCGTAGGAAAGCTGCCCCCACGCGGAGCCTGGATAACCTTCGATCTCGAACGCCTCCGCCGCCGCGGGAATGCCCGCGCTCCATATCGCCAGCCACAATAACAAACCTGCCGTGTCTCCCCTTGCCATCATTCAAGCTCCCGTCCCGCAACTTCCATCCAGCGTTTCTCCTTGCCGAAATAATACAGCTTTCCCTCCACCCGCACCACGATGGCGCTCTGGTTCTCCGCCAGAAAATCGGTTTGCGGAATTCCCTCCATGAAAGCGCGCGACGGCCAAGCTCCCTCCTCGCCGTAGGGGCTTTTCTCCAGAAATTGGGCGAGCGTGTGGGCTATCGCAAAATGGCTCACCGGCTTTTCCACCACCTTCTGGCGGAACGGCGCTCCGCCGCGCTCCTTGCCGATGATCTTTATCCCCATGGGGGCCAGCGTGATGGGGGGCAGGGGTATGTCCCGCAAGCCCGCCGGCTGGATCGCGCTGCCGCGCACCGCCCGGCCATGCTCTGGGACGAAGATCACCACCACCTTCCTTCCCGAATCCTCCAAGGTCTTCAGGAACCGCGACAAATCCTGAAGCAGCTTGGATAAAAACTCCTTGTACTGTGCGTCCTGGGCGCGTTTCCACCATTCCGGCTCATCGGCCCAGTGGGAACCGTCGTGCAGCGAGACGGTGTTGTAGTACAGGGCCACCGCGGGATCATCGGACGCCAGCCGGTGAGTCCACCACCGCAGCAACGTCTGGTAATCGTCATGAATTGGCGTGTTGTCGAACATACGTTGCGGAGTGGGCACACCCTTGGCGTCCATGGGCTGGCCATGCACTTTCGCGAAGGAAGCCATTTCCCCGGCGAAATTTCCATAGACCCCATCGTGGTTCAGGATAGCCTGCGTGGTGAATCCCATGCGCTCAAGGGTGGGGAACAGGTAGCATTCCGGGGGAGATTCGGAATACAGATTTTCATGCCGCGGCTGGCCGCAGTTGGCTTTCATCAGCCGGATCAGCGCCGGGCCGGAATAGGAAGTGACGGTATTAAAGCTGGTGAACAGCAGATCAAACTGGCCCCACAAGGGGTTGTTCTCCATTTTCGCGGCTTTCAGATCGTCCCAGGCCAGGGAGCAGATGTGCAGAACCACCACATCAAAATCAGGGGCGCCAGCGACGGGTTTCTTGAAGTGGACGCGGCGCATATCCTCGGCGTCGAAAAACGCGTCCACGCTGGCGCCAATCCCTTGTCCGTCCGGCTGGCCGAATACGCGCAATGGCGCCAGGGCGATCAGAACCATCAAAACCAACGTGGTCATGCGCAGAAACTTGCTGGCCAGGTACGTAACGGCGAACAGCCCGCCCAATACCATGAAGGCGTCGGGATTATAAAACCGCCCCAGAAAATTGAGGATGTATTCCCGTGAGGGGATCCCTTGGGCCTGCAGCATGGACGCGGCCTCCCAGGGCGGCGGAAACCATGTGTCGTGCCACAGCAAGGCGACAGCGGCCACAAAGGCCACCAACGCCTTGACCGTTAGAACGGCGCGCCGGAAACGGAATTTGGGGGAAAGAGGGATAATCAGGAACAGGGCGAACGCCAAGTTCCACAGCACGTCAAATTTTATATATTCCTTGTAGTGGAGGAACAGTTTGGCGAAAAAATAGAAACTCCACAATTCCATTGGGTTGCGCGCATTCCGCAATTATCGGCTGTCACACTAATTTACCATGGCCCGCGCCCTTTGGGGGCGGAAAATTCACTTGGCTTCGTACTGGATTTCGCGCTTGTCCTGCGCCTGTTCCTCGCTGAGCAGGGAGCCGATCTGAAGGAACACGATAGCCGCGAGGATGGGGCCTATAATCAACAGGGCGAGCTTCACGGACGGGGATATCCCGTGCCGCGCCGGTTCCGCGCTGGGCCGTTCCAGCTCGATCTCCGCGGGGTTCCAGTACGCCTTGTACAGGCTCATGGGTTCCTTTTTCCCCTTAAGCGTGGCGTTTTTCGCGAATTTGCAAAACACCTCCGCCCGGTCCTCCAACGCCTGGCAGGCGGCTTCGGAAAGGTAGATTTCACCCCCGTTGGCGGCGGCTTCCACCCGCGCGGCTGTGTTGACCACGTCGCCATACACGTCGTTTTTTTCCATGATGACGGGGCCGTGGTGAATGCCGATGCGGACAAGGATCGGTACGGGCGGCTTTTGGGTGAGGTTAAGCTCGTCCAGGCCCCGCTGGATCGCCGCCGCCGCCCGCAATGCGTGTTGCGCGGTTTCAAAATGGGAAAGTGTGCCGTCGCCGATGGTCTTGATCAGTGTGCCGCCGTGCGCGGCGATGCAGGGGAACACGATGTCGTTGTGCTGCTTGATCAGCATCCGGCCCGTAAGGTCGCCCATCGTTTCGGTGATGGAGGTGGAGCCTTGCAAATCGGTAAACATCACGGCAAGGGTTTTGGTGAACTTGTCCTTGAACATCCGCTCCATCTGGGCTTTCTGTTCAAGGAACGACTCGATATCCTGAGCCTCTTCACCGGAAGCTTCCCGCCGGTCTTCCTGTTTATTGGTCATTCCCGCCGTTTTCCCTCCCACCCATCAGGGCTTTTCCCGCCCGTCCATAACCAACAGCCGCGCTGTCACAAAAATTGGTGTCAGTAACGCAACGTTCCAATGACCGTGTATAACACGGCTTCATCTAATTCAAGCGTGCTTATAATACCAGCCGAAAATCCAGAATACAACCGGCGCAGAGGCGCAGGTGGTTAATTATTTCTCAAAGAACAGGATGGCGGATCAAATATTAAGGTAGGGGGAAAGCGCTATTTCGATCGGGCGCCGGGCGTGGTCAAGAAGTTGGCCAGCGAAGTGGATGAGTTGGTAAGCCCCAGGCGGCGCCGGATCCGTTTTTGATGCGTGTACACCGTGTCCACGGACCGGTTGAGGTTGTCGGCGATTTCCTGCGCGGTCATGCCTTCCATCAACATGCGGGCGATTTTCTTTTCCGTGGGGGTCAGTTCGGAAAAAAGTTCCGCCAGGTGCGACGCGCCCGTTCCGGCGGGCACGATGGAGTCCAGCAGCCGTTTGAGGAACCCAAGGCTCTCCGCCAGGGGTGTGTCCTTCGCGGACTTGATCAGCTTGTCCATGTGGGGGTACACCATGGTTTCAATCTTGTCACGGATCACCCGGACGAGTTCCGCTTTTTCCTCCGCGTTGACCTTGGAAAGCCCGGAGATGGCCAGGCGCGCCTCCCGCAGCGCCTCCGTGGTCTGGCGCGCGCTCATCAGCCGTTGCAACGCCAGGTCATAGGAGGCGATCATCTGCTCGATCCTGAACGGCTTGATCAAAAAATCGCACACGCCGAAACGGATCGCCCCCAGCGCCGCCTCCACATCGCCGTATCCGGTCATGACGATAACCTCCACCGCCGCCCCGGAGTCCCGTATCCGCTTGAGCAATTCCAGCCCCGGCGCGTCCGGCAGCGCGGCGTCGAGAAACACCAGTTCGGGCGCGAAGGAGACAAGGCGCTCCTCCGCTTCACCGGTAGTGAGGGCGATGACGACCCCGTTGCCGTTATCGCGGAAATAGCCGGCGATGAAGTTTGAAACGCCGGGATCGGCGCCAAGCACAAGTATGCGGGGAAAATAATCGTAACCCGCGCGTTCCATGGCATCCCCTAACCAGACTCAATACGGACGGCCTCCGCCCTTGCCCCTGCCCCGCCGGCGGCCCTCCGAAAATGCACGGGTACGATTATATACCAACCGCGCGCCCGGCTAGTGGTATCATGGCGCGGCGTATGTGTATCCGAGCAGTTATCGCCATCGCCGCCATTGTGGCGGCCATACCCGTGTCCGCCGCCGGGGACGCCGTTTCCCGCGGCGGGAGTCTGTTCCTGATCCATTGCGCCCAATGCCATGGCCTTACGGGTAAGGGCGACGGATCCGCCGCCGCCTTCCTGCCGCGCAAACCACGCGACTTCACCCAGGGGATATACAAGATCAAGTCCAGCCCGCCGGACATCGAGATTCCACGCGACGAGGATTTGTCTGGTACCATCAGCCGCGGCATGTCCGCTTCCGGAATGCCGCCGTGGGACAAGGTTCTCTCGGAACCGGAACGGCGCGACTTGGTGGCGTATATCAAATCGCTTTCGGACATGTTCGAGGGCGAGGCCAACCCTCCGCCGTTGAACATGGAGGGCAAGGCCGAACTTACGCCGGAGAGCGTGGCGCGCGGGCGCGAGGCGTACCTGCGCCTTAAATGCGATGAATGCCACGGGCCGGAAGGGGAGGGGCCGTCCACCAAGGCGCTGAAGGATGATTACGGCGCCCCCATCTGGCCGCGCGATCTGACGCGCCCGTCCACCTACATCGGGCCGTTCACGCGCGAGGCGTTGTACGCGCGGATCACCAACGGCATCCCCCTTACCCCCATGCCGCCCCATCCGCGCCATGGCGAGCCGGACACCATCGCGCAAGACCGGTGGGACGCGGTCAACTACGTTTTCGCGCTCGCCGAACAGGCGGAGCGGCGCCGGACGATGTATTGGGCCGCGGGAATCGCGCTGGCCTTTTTGGGCGCGGGGGCGTGGCTGATCCGCGCCCGGCGCGCGAGGAAAAGCCCATGACGTGGCGGGGATACGCCATCTGCGCCCTTATGCCGTTCACGGCGCTGGCGTCTTGCCAGGAGGAGGCGGCGCCCGCGCCATCCGGGCCCCCCGCCGCTGCCCGGCAGGCCGGGGCGGTTCCGCGCCAGACGCCCGATGTCTCCTTGATTGACCTTGACGGCAAGACGCGCGCCTTGGCGGAATTTCGCGGCGCGCCCGTATTGGTGAATTTCTGGGCCTCATGGTGCGTCCCCTGTCTGGCGGAGATGCCGGAGATCGAGCGGTTCGGAAACACCAAACGCGCCGAGGGGCTGAAGCTGGCGATGATCAATCTGGAAGAACCACCGGCCGTTATCCGCAATTTCCTGCGCGAGTATGATTACAAATTCCCCGCGCTTCTGGATACTGACGGAGCCGTGGCCCGCGCGTTTGGCGTGACGGGTTTGCCCACCAGCTTCTTCTTGGACGCGAAGGGGATTATCCGTTACGAACGCCGCGGCCGTATGACCACCGAAACGCTGGAAGAAGGCTATCGCAAGGCGAGGGAAGAGCGGTAGTCAGTCAACGTGCGGTACAAAAAGTCAAAAGTAAGAACCCGCCCCAAACCGGAACTCAAGCCGCCGGAGCGTATTTACGGCCTCCAGTCATACGCTTCCTTCCGGTCCGCGACCCGCACCACCAGCACGATCAGGGCGGCGTCCTGAATTTCGCACAATACGCGGTAATCGCCTACACGGTAGCGCCAGAACTGTGACAGCGGCCCTTTGAGCGTATATCCCAACTGGCGCGGATCATTCAATGCCGCTATGCGGTCCCGAAGGAAATCCCGGATCTGCCGCGCGGCCCGTGGGCCTATTTTCCGCAGTTCCTTCTCGGTTCTCGGATCGTATTTAATCGTCCAGGCCAAGGCGCGCGCTCATCTCTTCCGAGGAGATTGGTTTGACCTTGCCGGAGCGTATGTCTTCCACCCGTTTTTCAGCTAAATACATATCCTCGAGGTCATCAAGGTATTCAAGAATGGCCATGCGCACATAAAAGGTTTTTGTGCGGCCCGTTTTCTTCGCCAGCCGGTCAAGCCGTTTTTCAATCGCGGGGGTAACCCTGATTCCGATCATCTTCATCGCTCCATGCTAAACACGTTTATCATAGCATGTTTCCCCAGGAAAGATGAGAAAGGGGTCAGGTAAGTACCTGACCCCTTTGGATCTTTTCAGAAAGGCTGCCGCAAGGCCAGGGAAGGGCGGTAGTCAGTCAACGTGCGGTACAAAAAGTCAAAAGTAAGAACCCGCCACCAAGCCGGAACCCCAAGCCGCCGGAGCGTATTTACGGCCTCCAGTCACACGCTTCCTTCCGGTCCGCGACCCGCACCACCAGCACGATCAGGGCGGCGTCCTGAATTTCGCACAATACGCGGTAATCGCCTACACGGTAGCGCCAGAACTGTGACAGCGGCCCTTTGAGCGCATATCCCAACCCTTGGTAGCGCCAGCCGGCTGGTCATACAGCGATTCGCTGAACTCCCACAAGCTGGGTTTTCCTTTCCGCGGAGCCATTGGTTTCGAGGTATAGTGAAATCGCCTCACGCATCCGCCTCATAAGCGCGTCAAGTGACCGCGCTTGAGAGTAGTGTCTCAATTTGAAATTTGAACCGCAAGGCCCTTCGCTCCGCTCAGGGCGGCGGTAAAGGTTATTGTTGAAGTCCTGAGGCAAAGCCGAAGGACCTTGCCGCACGCTTTTCCAAAAATAATTCAAACTGACACACTACCCCCAAGTTCAATGATTAAGTGCAACGCTCTGGCTAGGATGGAGGTAAGGAGGCCAGA
>JACQZB010000169.1 GCA_016207925.1 Nitrospinota bacterium | reverse complement strand
TGTCCAATTGCCGGCGGAGTTGGCGGCGCTTTCCGGCGAACATATTGAATCACGGATGGTGTGGTACGCGCCCACAATGCCGCAATTTACGCGGATCGCCCGGGAAGCGGTCGCCAACCCCTATCGCGGCCCGGCGAAGCAGTTTTTCCTTGAATCCAAGGCGCTGGAGATGCTTTCGGAGATGGCGGTGTTGCTGGACCACTCCAGCCCGCCGCCGGAGGAGGCGGTCACCGAGGATGACCGGGCGCGGATGCATGAGGTCCGCCACACGCTGATGGCGAGCTATGACAATCCCCCGTCACTGGTGGATCTGGCCCGCGGGGCAGGTATGAGCCATAAGAAGCTGAACCATATTTTTGGCCGGGAGTTTGGCGTTTCCATGCACATGTTCCTGCGCGATTACCGGCTGGAACAGGGCAATAAGATGATCGCGGAGGGGCGGGGAGTGAAGGAAACCGCGTATTCCCTGGGCTACCGGCATCCCAGCAACTTCATCGCCGCCTACCGCAAGAAGTTTGGAGCATCTCCCGGCGCGCACGGGAAATCCACGGCGTAACGGGCCCTGTCCGGGGAGAGGCCCCGCAAACCGCCGCATCCACCAAGCGCTGATGTCCCCGGCGCCGCGCTACGTAATCGCCCACTCCTTGAGCAGGCGGCTCTCGATCAGCCCCTCGCGCACGAAGGGGTCATGCTCCACGATGTCCGCGGCTTCATCCATGTCCGCGGCCTGGAACACCATCAACCCGCCGGAATGGTCGGTGAAGGGGCCGCCCAAGAACTGCGCGATGGGCAGTTTCTCCCAATAATCGCCATGGTCGGGGATGACGGCGTTGATCCGGTCCGGCTCCGGCTTGAAAAAGTAGATGTGCGCGAACCATTTGGTCATGGCGTGTCCTTTTTCGTGTCCGTGTCCTGCGTGTCAAGGTGAGACCAGCTACGCCGCGCGCGGCTTTTTCACCTTCACATCCACCTTATGCCCCGCCCGCGATAGCATGGTGATAAGCGCGTCCACGGAAAACAAATTAATCTTGCCGCGCTTGAGGTCGCTGATCCTGGGCTGGGTCACGCCGAATATCCGGGCGGCGCCGGCCTGGGTAAGCTTTTCACGGACGATATACCGCTCCAGTTCCATCATAAGCGATGAGCGAATACGCAGATTCTCCGCCTCTTCCCTGGAAAAACCCGCGTCCAGAAACACGTTGCCGCTGGATTTTGACATTCGCGCTTTCATCTTCATCCTCTCGCCGCCGTGACCTGCTTCAAACGGGTTCGTGCGATCATTATTTCGCGCGGAGGCGTTTTCCGCGTCTTCTTGGCGAAACAATGCAGCACGTACACCGCCTCCTCGTATCGGGCGATATACAAAACCCGGTATTCGTTCCCCGCATGGATTCTTATTTCTTCCACTCCCGGCCCGGCCGCCGCCAGCGGTTTCCAGTCATTCGGCCTCAATCCCGCCTGAAGGCGTTCAAGCTGGTAGCCGGCTTCGCGTCTGGCGTCCCCTGGAAACCCCTTCAAGTCCCGCCGGGATGAGCCTACCCACACAATCCGCTTCATGCGCCGTGCATATATCAATACCAGTATATCAGAAAAGGCCTCGCGAAACGCCGCCGCCCGGCATGGCTCCCGCCCGGAGAATGCCTACGGCGCCGTGCGCGATTCCTCCGTGTCCTGCGTGTCAATGTCCAGCAGCGGGTGGATGCGCTCCATGTCGCGCTGGCGCAGGCGCAGCACACGGTTCATGCTGAACGCCGCCAGCCCGATGATGAACGCCCAACTGCACAGGAACATCGCCCATCCGCCCGCCGTCATTTGGCCTCCTTGCGCCGCCAGGCGATCTCCACCAGGATCACCAGCAGCGCCAGAAATCCCGCCATGCCCAGCATGGCGCCCAGCGCGTACCAGAAATTCTCCTCCGGCACGTTGCGCAGCAGCAGCGCATCTATCCCGTCCTGCCAGAACCAGGCGGTCAGCAGGGCGATGAGGTACAGCGGCGTGACGTACTTGATGATGAACTTGAACACGCCCGGCACGCGCAAATCCGCCCCGTGATGCATCTCCTCGAATCCCCTGTCCACGCCGTAAATCCAACTGAAGATGATCACTTCGCCGGTGGCGAACACCACGATCATGAAGGTGCCCGCCCAAAAGTCCATCATGTCCAGCACGCCCTTGTCCAGGAACCATATCGCCGGCTGGCAGGCCAGAAAGGTGAAGGCGCCCAGGATGGCCACCGACTGGCGGCGCTTGAGCTTGAACTCGTCCTCCAGAAACGCGATGGCCGGCTGGAGCATGGAGACCGACGAGGTGACCCCCGCCAGGAACAGCAGGAAAAACCACAACACGCCCATGACCGCCGCCAGCGGCATCTGGACGAACACCATCGGCATGGTGACAAACCCCAGGTTGAACGAGCCGCCCTTGGCCACCGCCTCCACCCCCACGGGGCCGAAGAAGATGAACGCCGCGGGAATGGCGATGGAGCCGCCGATCACCACTTCCACGAATTCGTTGATGGAAATCGCGCTCAATCCGGACAGGGCCACGTCGTCGTCTTTCTTGAGGTAGCTGGCGTAGGTGATGATCAGCCCCAGGCCCACCGACGAGGTGAAAAATATCTGACCCGCCGCCGCCAGCCATACCTTGGCGTCGGCCAGCGCGCCGAAATCCGGGTTCCACATGAAGCCAAGCCCGTTGAACGCGCTCCAGTCCGGTTGGGCGGCGTCCGGCGCGCCCAGGGTAAGCACGCGGGCCATCAGTATCATGCCCAGGATCACCAGCAGCGGCATGGCGATTTTGGAAAGCGCCTCGATGCCCCGCGCCACGCCGAGGTAGATCACGAAAAAGTTGGCGAGAAACGCGATGATGAAAAAGGCAAAAGCCGCGCCCATGGTGGAGAACCACTGGTTTTCCTTGAGGCCCTGAAACGCGGAAAGGAAGCCGGCCGCCTGGCCCTGCCGCGCCGCGTCCGCAAGCTCGCCGGTCAGAGCGAACCAGGCGTAGCCCAGGCACCACGCCTCGATATAGACGTAGTAGCAGTAGATGACGATGGGGATGAACACCCCGATGGCGCCGAAGTAGCGCGCCGCGCGATGGTTCCAGAAGGTGTTCAGGATGCCGGGGCCGGAGCCGTGCGCCCGCGCCCCCGCCGCGCGGCCCATGGTCCACTCCACCCAGCACAGCGGGATCGCCAAAAACAGCAAGGCGACAAGGTAGGGGATCATGAAGGCGCCGCCGCCGTTCTGCGCCGCCTGCACGGGGAAGCGCAGGAAGTTGCCCAGCCCCACCGCCGAGCCGGCCACGGCCAGTATAATGCCCAGCCGGGTACCCCAATGTTCGCGGCGCATATGGCTGCTTACCTTCTTAATCTTACGCAGTTTTCGTAACGGAATACCGCGCCACGCAATAACGCATAAGACTGGCGCCGGTAAAATATACTTCTAGTTTGCCGCGCCCCAGGAATAGCTTTCTTTCAACCGGTTGAGAGACGAGCGCCATGGAACCAGTTTCTCATATTGTAAGCGGCCAACAACAATACCCGGCGCAATACCCAAGTGGATTGCAATAGTTTTAATACTATCAGGAGTAAACCTCCCTTGGGATATGAATGAGCGGAGCTCATTTGGCGGGAACAATAAATTCGATGCAAATATGTTTGCTTCTTTTTCTTGATCGTTTGGCGTCTCCTTGTTCTCCAAAAAAACTGACTTTCTCCCATGGATCAGGATATGCGCCGCTTCATGAAAGAAAGAGAACCAAAAATGATCATTTGTCTTATACCGCAAAGTGAGTTGAATAATAGGTTTACCTGCATACCAGTGAGTTGCTCCATGAATACTCATAGCCTTAAATTCTTTCACCAAGGCAAGAATAACACCGCTGGATTGACAGTGTTCTTTCAATCGCGGTACGAATTGTCCCGGCGAAAGGGCGGTAAGCTTTTTGATTTTGCCCAACTCGCTCCTGAACATTTTTTCATCGTACGTTGGATGCTCGGATTCTGTTGCGATTAACTGACCTTTCCTGAGCCAAGCCGCGACCGCTCCTATGTCGCTTTGGCACGAAGGGGAATGACGGTATGCCGCTTGAGGGCTGCTCCAAATTGATTTCCACTCATTCGGTGAAGCAACGCCAAAAAAGTTCAACACTGCCTGAAGTATTTGAACCTTCTCTATCCGATCCTCTATCCATCCACGCTTCATCAATTCCCGAAACGGTACCAGTTCGAGAAAATCCAGATTTGCGTCTAACGCTGTCCGGTCAGCGAGCCGTGCCAATCCATCGCGGTACAGACGCTCAAGATTAGTCCAAAACCCGGCCGGCACACCAAGAGCACGTTCTAATTGCAACGCGGTTTCGGGCGTAATTTCAATTTTTCCCTGCGCGATCCCGTTGATTGTTTTTAAGGGACGGCCTGTTCGACGCGCAAGTTCGGCTTGCGACATGCCTAGCGCGGCCAAGGTTTCCCTTAGTGTTTCCCCAGGAGCGACCGTGTATTCCGGATTAAATCTTTTCTGCTCAGTTCTCATGATAGGCCGTGATTTCGAGTATTGTTATTTCCGTAATGCGTGACAAATCCAAGCCGCCATCACTCCGGCGGGGAGGTGGATCGCGTGTTGGTTCAAAAATCAGGCGGTAAGGATGATCCAGATCCACAGCGAACCAACCTTTCCGGTCTCCTTTTAATGCATGGCATCGCGCGGCGGGAAGCCGCATCATCATTTCCAATGTTTCCGCCGCTTGCAATTCCGTCAATCTTTGGCGTAGTTTATTCGCGCGTACTTTCCCGAATTTTCTATCGGCCAATGGCTCGCTCTCGCATATTTTCCGCAACTTACCTTTTCTGAAATAAACTTCCATATTATCTCCAAAATGTATTTACCTTTAAGGTTAATACTATTGTTCGGATCCCGCAACCATTTTTTCACTCGTGGTCCCATTGCTATAATGGCCCCATGGCGCATTCCAACGGTTCCCCATGATCGCCACCCTGGTGGAGTACGCCAAGCTGTTCGCGCTGCTGGTGGCGGTGGCGGTGGCCAGCGGACTGGTGGTGATGAGCGTGGCCATGCGCACCGGGGGCGCCACCGTGGAAACGCCCGATCTGCGCGGCAAGCGCATCATCGCCGCCATCGAGATTCTCGACGGGCGCGGCCTGAACCTTAAGGTCACGCGCCTGGCCTGGGACCCCGAAATCCCCGCCGACAGCGTGGTGTCCCAAGCGCCGGGGCCGGGCGAGCCGGTAAAAACCGGACGCGACGTGGATGTGGTCATCAGCCGCGGGCCGCGGGAAACCGTGGTACCGGATCTGACCGGCTCCACGGAGCTGCGCGCCGAGGCGATCCTTTCGCGCAACTCGCTGGCCACGGGCGCCCGCGCGCGGGCGCCATGCGCCAGCGGGCGGCAGGGAGTCATCCTCGCGCAGCGGCCCGGCCCGCACACGCGCATCGGGCGCGGTGAAACGGTGTCGCTGCTGGTGTGTGACGGGCCGTTTCCTTCCTACCTGGCGGCGCCGCAATTCACCGGCGTTTCGCTGGCCGCCGCCATGGAGCGGACGAAAAGGGCGGGCCTGAAAATCAATCGCGTCACCTACCGGCCCGACGCCGCGCCCCGCGAGACGGTGATAGAGCAGACCCCGGCGCCGGGGGCGCGGGCGGCCCAAGGCGCGCTGGTGACGCTGGCGGTGTCCGAAGGCCCCTCGGCGGGCGGCGACGCCTCGGCCACCTACGCCTTTTTATACTATACTGTGCCCAGCCTGCCCGGCCCGGTGAAGGTCTCCGTGTTGCTGGAGAACAGCGACGGCGAAAAGGAAATCTACAACCGGGTCCACCGTCCCGGCGACGCGGTATCGCTGCTGGCGCCGGTCAAGGGGCGCACGGCGGCGAAAATTTTCCTCGACGGCGAGTTGGCGGAAGTCAAACGGTACTGACGCGAAGGGACACACATGAAAGACCGGTCAACGCTCGTGGCGCCCTCCATCCTGTCGGCGGATTTCGCCCGCCTCGGCGACGAGGTGCGCGCCGTGGAAAGGGCGGGCGCCGACTGGATCCAGGTGGACGCGATGGACGGCCACTTCGTCCCCAACATCACCATCGGCCCGTTGGTGGTCGAAGCGCTGCGCAAGGTCACCCGCCTGCCGCTGGACGTGCACCTGATGATCGAGAACGCCGACGATTACATACCGGCCTTCGCCAAGGCCGGCGCGGACATCATCACCGTCCACCAGGAGGCGTGCCCCCACCTTAACCGCAGCGTGGCGCTGATCCGCGAACTGGGGAAGAAGGCCGGCGTCTCCATCAACCCGGCCACGGCGCTTGAAACGCTGGACTTCATCATCGGCGACATTGACCTGGCGCTGCTGATGTCCGTCAACCCCGGCTTCGGCGGCCAGTCGCTTATTCCCTCGGCGCTGGAGAAGGCGCGGCGGCTCTCCCGCATCGCCCACGAGCGCCATCTGGCGCTGGACATCCAGATGGACGGGGGCATCAAACCGGAGAACGCCGCCGCGGTGCGCGGCGCCGGGGTCAACGTGCTGGTGGCCGGCTCGGCGGTGTTCGGCGCGTCCGACTACGCCGCGGCCATTTCCTCGCTTCGCGGCTGACGCGCTCCGCCCCCTGTACGCATAGCGCGCGGCGGGGTATCAAGAACACGCGCCGCTCCAAAAGCTACTACGCCCGGTTTGCCTTGGAGCAGTTCCTCGAAGACCGCGAGGACTACCTCGCCGGCCTTGCCGTACTTGAGCGTAACGAACCCACGGTGACATTGGAGGAACTAAGGAAAGAGCTTGGTCTGGAACGTTAAATCGCCGCGCCACCTCGCCCTCTTGCGCGCCCCGCGCTCCATCCTTTGCTCCCCCTTGGCAAGAAGAGCTTTGCATAACCAGCGACATGCTGGCGAAAAGGAAGGTACGGATAATTATCTTCCCCTCTCCCTGGAGGGAGAGGGCAGGGTGAGGGTGGACGAACTTGTTTATTCATGCCCCCTCACCGGCGCTGGGCGCCACCTCTCCCCCCGGGGAGAGGTGAAGCATGTCTTGGCGAGCCTTATGCGTGAGTTATGCAAAGG
>JACQZB010000168.1 GCA_016207925.1 Nitrospinota bacterium | reverse complement strand
TCGTCGCCTTCGGCTCCTCGCAATGACGAGAATAGCGCCTTTTTCAAAGGTTACGACTACGCTAATTCACTTGTTCCGCTACTATTGCCGTGACAAACTATTGCGTCACGGCGGCTCTGGTGGTTTCCTGCGGTCCCGGCGGGCACATATTATCTGAATTTCTATCCCCCCGACGGCTGGCAGCAGACGTACTTCCTTTTTTAGTCCGCGGGGCCAATAGTCCTCGACGGCGTGCCCGCCCCGGGCACCCAGTACCTGTACCTGACCAAGGACGTGCATCCCATTATTCAGCCCGCGACAGGTGACGGGGTTCCCTTGCCATCGCTCCAGAACTCGCTGACGGTGGAGTGGACGGCCAACCCGGACGTGGTGGGCGGCTATGACCTGTCGCTGTACGAAATAATCGGGCCCAACATGGACCTTGTGGAAGGCCCCACGAACGTGGGCGCGGGAACTGTCTATACCTTCGTACACCCTGAACACCGCCGTCAGCACGGGGTACAAGGCGTTTATCAAGGCGACGAACGGCGCCAATCCCGTGGTGGACGACTACGTGTACGACATCACCACGCCGTAAGGGATGCGCCGTCAGCGGAGAGCGGCAAGGTATTCGCCCGGCGTGGCGCGGAAGCGCCGCTTGAAATGCCGGGTGAAGTGGCTTTGGTCGGCGAATCCGAGGTGGTTCGCCACCTCGCTTATGCTCCACTTGCCCATCCGCAACAGCGCCAACCCCTTCTCCACGCGGCGATTCATCAGATGGCGGTGGGGCGTGTCCCCCACCGTTTCCCTGAACGCGCGCAGGAAATGCCACTTGCTCATGCCCGCGGCCTCCGCCAAATCGGCCAAGGTTATTTCTTCCGTCAACCGCCAGTCCAGGTATTCCAAGACCCGCGCCGCGCGTTCCCGGCCAAGCCCCGGCGCGCGCCACTCGCGCGTTTTCTCCCGCGCGTATGCGGCGAGAAAATGGGAGCATAGTGAAACCGTCAATTCCGCCGCGCGTAGCGGGGAACACGGGGCGCGCCCTTCCGACTCGGCGAGCAGGGCAAGGATAATCCGCCGCAGAACGGCGTCGTCCGAATTATGTTTCATCCGCAGGGCCGGTACCGGCGCGCCGGCCAGGCCGCGGTGAAGCTCTCCGGCCAGTTCCGTGGAAAGTGTGACCAGCGCGAACTTGCTGTACTCCGTGATCCGGTGGCTGAACGGCGTATAGGCGGGATTGACCCATATCTCCCCCGTCCGCATGGTATGGCGGCGGAATTTGCGCCCGTCCTTCCACTCCCACGAGAAGGGCGCGCTCAACAACATGGCGAAGTAGTGGCCGGGCACCGCGGCGTTGTCCGGCAGAAACAGGCTGTTGTGTCCGCGTTCCACGGTGACGCCATGCCACCCCAGCGGGGCGCTGGATGACAGTATTTCGCCTGGATCCGCCGTGGCGGAGGGTGTATGTGTGCCCGCGTCGAGATAAGCGATGCTGGTTTTCATGGCGCCAATCCCAGCTTAATCATACCCCATCCGGAAAGCGGGACAGCAATTTCGTACAAGACACGGGAATCCGGCGTAAGCGATGCTGAACCGGCGAGAACCATGAAGGAGAATGAACAGCCATGCGATATTCCCAATTGGGCAAGGAATGCGGGTTGATCGTATCCCGCCTTTCGCTGGGCGCCATGACCTTCGGCGAGGGGCCGTTGGTGGGAAACCTGATGACCCGCATCGGCCCGCAGGAGGCCGACCGGATGGTCAAAACCGCGCTGGACGCGGGTGTCACCCTGTTCGACACGGCGGACATGTACACCAGCGGCCAGTCGGAAACCATCCTAGGCCGCGCGTTAAAGCCGGTTCGCCAACGGGCGCTTATCGCCACCAAGCTGGGATTCCGCAACGGCGAGGCGATCCATCAGGCGGGGCTGTCGCGCAGTCAGATCATCGCATCCGTGGAGGCAAGCCTTACGCGGCTTGGTACCGATTATATTGACCTGTACCAACTCCACATCCCCGACCCGTGGACGCCGCTGGAGGAAACCGCCGCCGCGCTGGAGGATGTGATCCGTCAGGGCAAGGTCCGCTACGCGGGCTACTGCAACTTCCCGGCGTGGAAAGCGCAAAAGTTGCTCGTCATTCAGGAAGGGCGCGGATTCGCCAAACTTGTCAGCGGCCAGATGTATTACTCGTTATTGGGGCGCGACATCGAACAGGAAACGGCTCAATTCATCGCCGACACGGGGCTTGGCCTGCTGGTGTGGAGCCCCTTGGCCGGTGGATTCTTGACCGGCAAGTACACGCGCGAACGGCCTGTCCCCGCGGGAAGCAGGCGTGAAAGGTTCGACTTCCCGCCCATTGACAAGGAAAAGGGCTACGCCGCCGTGGAGCGGTTGCGTCAGATCGCCCAGCGCCATAACGCCTCCTGCGCGGCGGCGGCCATCGCGTGGTTGTTGGCGAGGCCGTTCGTCACCAGCGTCATCGTGGGCGCCAATTCCATGGACCAGCTCAAGGACAACCTGCGCGCGGCGGAGATAACGCTGACCGATGAGGATATGCGCGCGTTGGACGAGGTCTCGGCGGGGATACCGCGTTATCCGCAATGGATGGAGCCGATGGGAGCGGATCAGAAAATCAAGGAGTCGCTGGAGATGGGAACATCAACGTAGCCGGACGCCGTTCAGCGGTTGACGCCTCGTTTCCCATCAGGCGGCGATCTTTTTTACTTTGAGTTTCCCGGCGTTTTTACGCAGATTCCATAAATCGTAATCCATCTGCATTCCAAGCCACATTTCGGGCGAGTCGTCAAACGCCTTGGAAAGGCGGAGCGCCATTTCCGGACTGATTCCCGCCCGCCCGTTGATGATGGCGGAAAGCGTCTTGCGGGATACGCCCAAGGCTTGAGCCAACCCGGAAATGGTCAATTCGGCGCCAAGACAAAACTCCTTGATAACCTTTCCGGGGTGTGGAGGATTATGCATTTTCATGTGCGCTCCTAATGATAATCAACCTACTCAACATCCGTGGCGTCTTGGCCGTCAAACCGGAAAACAATCCGCCAATTACCCGAAACGGATACCGCGCAGAACCCCTCAAAATGGCCACGAAGCTGATGCAGTTTCAGATTAGGTTTTCGCATATCTTCCGGTATCCTGGAGTTCTTGAGCATCGCCAGAATCAATTTAAGCTTTCCCGCGTGGGCTGGAATGATTCCCTCCACGTTTTCCGTCTCAAAATACCGCTGCAATCCTTTATGGCGAAACCTTTTTATCATGGAATATTGTAACCATAACGGTTACACGAATCAATACGATGTTCTCCCGCCTTCTTAAGCGCCCTGCGTTCCCGGCGTGTCGCTGCAACGTCAATCTGTCAGGGTAACTGCAACGTGATTTTGTCAGGGTGGTCATGGTTCAGGCGGCCTCCTCGGCCAGATTCTTCCGGGTGACCGCCAGCAGTTTAACGCCCTGGTAATACACCTCGATCATCTTG
>JACQZB010000031.1 GCA_016207925.1 Nitrospinota bacterium | reverse complement strand
TTATTGATCCTCTCTACCTTTTGGCCCCCCGTCCCATCACGATCAAGCCCTCCGGCGCATCTCGCCACGAAGAGCTAGTTTTTCTTCGTTGCGCTTCCGAACTTGTTTACATGTACCGTTACGTGGAGTAGCATGAGCCATGATTCGTGGTTTCAGGGATAGGGAAACCAGGGCGCTGTTCGAGCGTGAACGGCCAAGACGTTTCCCTCCTGACATTCTGGAGCGGGCGTTTGATAAGTTGCTGATGGTTGACGCCGCGGAACGGCTTGAAGATTTACGTGTTCCCCCAGGCAACCGGCTGGAGGCGCTTTGGGGGGCCAGGAAAGGCCAGCACAGCATCCGGGTCAACAGCCAATGGCGGATATGCTTTCGGTGGGAAAACGGCGCCGCCGACGATGTTGAGCTATGCGATTATCATTGATGGAGAACCGCGTCATGAAACACAAAAAACTCCCTCCGGTTCATCCGGGAAAACTTTTGCTCAAGGAATTTCTTGAACCGATGGGCATCAGCCAACGAAAGCTGGCCGCCGATATTGGCGTGCCGCCGCGCCGCATAAACGAAATCGTGCTGGGCAAACGCGGGATCAGCGCCGACACCACGCTTAGGTTAGGACGCTATTTCGGGATGTCCCCCGGCTTTTGGCTGAATTTGCAGAAGCGGTTCGAAATGGACGTTGCGATGGACCGTATCGGGAACCGTCTTGAACGGGAAGTGAAAACGCGGGCAAGCGCCGCCTAGCGGAGCGCCGCTTTGCTGAAAATATACACCCCGTCATGATCGCGCTCCGGCGCGAACAGACCCCCGGCGGTGACGCCGGCGATGATGGCTTCGCGTTTCATGTGATGGTCGGAGAACAGCAGCCGGCCCTCCGGCTTTAACATCCGGTTTATCTCACGCAGCGCGCCGGGTTGATCGTCGAGCAGATGAAACACGTCGAACAGGATCACCGCGTCCAGGCAGGCGTCCGCGACCGTATCGGCGCGGCCATCGAGCGTGGTGATAATATCGCTCACGCCTTCCGCCGTAGCGCGGCGCCGCGCGCTGGCAAGCGCGCGGGGGTGGATGTCCAGCGCGTACACGCGGCCCGCGGCGCCCACAAGTTTGGCCGCCGCCACGGTATAGCTCCCCGGCCCGCAGCCGAAGTCCAGAACGCGGGCGCCCTCGTGTATCAACCCGGCCGCCTTAAGCGTTTCAATGGGGGGCCAAATGATGTCGCGGCCGTGGAACAGGAGCGTCATCAGCCAAAAACCGGTATCGCTCATTATCGCGCCCATGCAGTGAATTTTATCAGACCCGCTTGGAGTACAATACCGCAAGCGTGATTTGGCGCGAACAAACCAGGGGTGAGGCATGGATACCGGCTACGTGGCGGCGCTCATCACCGCGTCCAGCGAAGACGAGGCCGCGCGGATCGCCCGCGCGCTGGTGGAGGAGCGGCTGGCGGCGTGCGTGAACATTATCCCCGCCGTGCGCTCCATCTACCGCTGGGAAGGCAAGGTCGAGGAGAGCGCGGAAACGATGCTGATCGTCAAGACGGACGCCGCGAACATGGCGCCCTTGATCGAGCGCGTGCGCGCGCTGCACTCGTACACCACGCCGGAGATCATCGCGCTGCCGGTGGCCGGTGGATTCGACGGGTACCTGGAATGGCTTGGCGCCTCCATCCGGTGATCTGGCGAACAGGTTGAAAATATTAAAAAATACTGTTGGAAAACGCCGGGAAAAAAGCTAGGATTAGGCCAACGTACAGTACATGAAGTTGGTCACACGAACCACAGGATTCATCGAAGGGGCAACCGTTCATGACCAAGATTGACATCATCAACAGGGTCGCCGAGCAAACCGGGCTTCCCAAGCAGGACGCCGACACGGCGATCGAGACCATCATCGCGCTGGTCAAGGACACGCTTTCGCGTGACGAGCCGGTGATCCTGCGGCGGTTCGGCTCGTTCCAGACGCGCGCCAAGAACCCGCGCGTGGGGCGTAACCCCAAGACGGGCGAGGAGGCGGAAATCTCCGCCCGCACGGTGGTGCGTTTCAAGGCGGGCAAGCATTTCAAGCAGTCGGTCAACAACGAAAACCCCGCGTAACCCCCTCGCGCGGACACGAAAGGCGGCCCCATGCAGGACGCGGTACGCCGGCTCTTGGCCGAAATCGGCGAGGATCCCGCGCGCGAGGGCCTGATAAAAACCCCCGCGCGCGTCGAAAAATCCCTTCGCTTTCTCACCAGCGGCTACCGGCTGAAAGTCGAGGACGTCATCAACGGCGCCGTGTACCACGAGCGCTGCGACGACATGGTCATCGTCAAGGACATTGACCTGTTCAGCCTGTGCGAGCATCACATGCTCCCCTTTTACGGCAAGGCCCACGTGGCCTACCTGCCCGCGGGAAAAATCCTGGGCCTATCCAAAATCCCGCGCATCGTGGACATCTTCGCGCGGCGCCTCCAGGTGCAGGAACGGCTCACCAACCAGGTGGCCAACGCCTTGCAGGAGGCCCTCGAACCGCGCGGCGTGGCGGTGGTGATCGAGGCGTTGCACCTGTGCATGGCCATGCGCGGCGTGGAAAAGCAGAACTCCGCCACCATCACTTCGGCGATGCTCGGCGGCTTTAAGAACGATCAGCGCACCCGGCAGGAATTCCTCTCGCTGCTGCGCCGCCCGTAAAGGGCGCGCGGCTTCCCGCCCTGGCCCTAGATGTAGTGGCCCAGGATGGTGAACACGATGAACAGCGCCGCGCCGATGGCCCCCAGCGTCATGGCGAGGGGACGCTTGGCGGGGCGGCGCTCCGGCCCGCCACGGTCCAGAAAAGGAACCAGGATTAAAATCGCCACCGCCACCCCTTGCAGTACGATGCCCATGATCTTGGGCGCCCAGGCGCCAAGAAAATCGGTGTACTCCGCCAGCCGCAGGACATAGTAGGCCGCCAAAAAGTACCATTCCGGCTTGATATGCTCAGGCGTGTCGAAGGGGTCGGCCTTTGGCCCCAGGTGGGCCGGGAACAGCGTGGATATGGTGATCAGCAGCATCAGCACGACGCCGCAGATGATGACTTGTTCCGCCACGTGATGGGGGAAAAACCAATGCGCCTTTCCCTCGCGCACCATGCGCTTTTTCTCCTCCAGTGGCAGGGCCTTGACCTCGCACTCTTTTTTCTTCGTATATTCGGTCATCTGCGCCATGGGTTCACGCTCCCTACAACGGCCCGGAAATGCCCTGGCGGCGGATCTGCAACAGGTGCAGCCCCACCGTAAGGCCGGTGATGATCGGCAGAATCATCACGTGGATGGCGAAAAAGCGGGTCAGCGTCACCTGCCCGATCTCCTCGCCGCCGCGCATCAGGTAGCGGATGTACTCCCCCACCAGCGGCGTGGCCGCCGGCGTCTCCGTGCCCACCACGGTGGCCCAGTAGGCAAGCTGCGTCCACGGCAACAGGTAGCCGGTGAACGAGAGGCCCAGCGTGAACAGGAACAGGCTCACCCCCGCCACCCAGTTCAGCTCGCGCGGGGTCTTGTAGATTCCCGCGTAATATATCTTGGCCATGTGGATCATGATGGCGATCAGCATCAGGTTGGAACCCCACGCATGGAGGCCGCGGATCAGCCAGCCGAAGGGGACCTCGTTCATGATCGCCGCCACCGAGGCATGCGCCTCGGCGATGGTGGGCTGGTAGTACACCAGCAACAGGGCGCCGGTGACCACTTGGCTTATGAACAGGAAAAAACTGATGCCGCCGAAGCATGACCACAGCCCCAGGTAGGCGGGGGCGATTTTTTCGAACACCTCGTCGTCAACGATCTCCTTGATCCCCAGCCGGTCGTCCAGCCAGGCGAACAGGCGGATGGCCTGCCGGTTGCGGATCCGCATCGGCCCCAGTTCCAGCGTCTCGCGTTCCATCGCCTACGCCTCCTCGATCACCAGGTACTCGTCCTCGATGCGCGCGGCGTACGCGGTCAGCGGCTTGGGCGGCGGGCCGCCAAGCACCGCGCCCTTGGCGTCGAACCGGCCGCCGTGGCAGGGGCAGTCGAACTCGCCCTTGCTTTCACTCCATTTGACGATGCAGCCCAGATGCGTGCACACCGCGGAAAGCGCCACGGCCTCCTGCTCGTTGGGCCGGATGACCACGGCGGGCTTGTTGAGGAACCGGAAGAATTTAGCCTCGCCGACGGGGACCTCCGCCAAAGGCAGCTTCATCGCGGTGGCCCGGCCCGCCGCCGTTTTCTGCCCGCGCGGCCACAGGAACATCCCCACCGGGGACATCACGCCCACCGTGACCGCCAGCGTAAAAAAGCCCAGCGCCGCGTTGAGGAATCCGCGGCGCGACTCCTGCCCCGCGGCTTCCCACGTCTCTTCGCTCATGACTTCATCCTGTCCACTTCAAATGGCGCCGCCTACGGGGCGGAGGTTATCTCGTCGCGGTTCATTTCGATCCGCATTTCCGCCGGCTGCAGGATCAGCGGCTCGTACAGGTAGTCCACCCACACGGCCACGCGCGCATCCTTGCCCTTGGGGATATAGAAGGTGAAGCGCTCCTGGCGCGTCTCCTTGGGGAAAATCCGGTTGTCCGAGGCGATGGCCGCGCCCAGCCCCAGCATGATATCCGCGTCGGCCCGCAGCTCCTGCTGGTTTTTGTCGAAGATCACCTTCTCGTACACTATTTTTTCTTTATACACCTTGCCGCCGGGCACACGCGCCTCGCAGTACAAAATCAGCTTGCGGGTGGGTATGCCGGTAGGCACGCGGTGGCCGGAACCGGAGTTGGTCAGGTCCACATGCACCGTCATCCGGTCGTCCTTGCGCTCCACCCGCGTGATCTTGAGCGCCAGCGCCTTCTTAAGTTGCGTGATGGAATGGCCCCCGGCCAGGTTGTGCGTGAACACCATGCCGCCGCGCCGTCCCTCCACCCCTTCGGAAATCTGTCCCTTGGCTTCGGGCATGTGGCAGTACTGGCAGGGTTTGCCCTCCTCGGCGTAGGGGCTTTGCTTCCATTCCGAATAGGTGGTCATCACCGGCACGCCGTTGGCGCGGTATTCGTGGCACGAGGCGCACAGGCGCGCGTCGCCGTGCAACTTGCTGTATTCAACCTGGTGTACTTTCACGGCGCCGTCCTTGTTCGGCCCGCGCTTGACCAGGCCCGGCGCCGTCACATGGGGGTTGGCGGGATCGTCAAGGTTGACTTCCTTGAGGCTATGGCAGAAATCGCACGCCACCCCTTCGCTGGTCAAGGGCGCGTCGAGGTTGAAGTCGCCGCTTTGCTGGGTGATGGGGGCGTGGCAGCGCAGGCACAGCCGGGCCGCGCCGCCCTTGGTTTTGTAGTAGGCGTCCAGGTAGGCCGCCTGGAAGATGGGGTCGCTCACCGCGCGGGCGTGCATGGACTCCTTCCACGCCTCGTACATCTGGGTATGGCACTTGCCGCACACTTCGGCGCGGGTGAAGCCGCGCTCGTTAATTTTTAGCTGTTCGGGCTTGGCCGGCTGCTGCGCGGACGCCGCCGCCAGCGGAGCCAGCAGCCAGAACATGACAAGCGCCCGCGCCACGGACGCGGGCCGCAGTTCCAGGGCGTCAAATGGCCTCCTCACCAACACTTCCTCCCCGCCCCGGCCCTGGGCGAAACATCCGCCCGATCCGCGAGGCTCTTCAATAGATTCCGATTATCTGGAGATGGATTCCCCTTTGTCAATACGATAGCGAAAATAGTTGCCCGTCCCGTGGCGGCTCCGTTGCTGTGGGGGTGTTCACGCCCCGGATTCCACCGTAGGGGCGCAGCATGCCGCGCCCTCCGGTTGGGGTGGCCCGCCGGGCCGCCCCCGCAACTGGCGCGGCGTTTCGGGCTGGTTAAAGCAAATGCGGCGCCCCGGCCCCCGCTTTTGCTACCATAGGAAGATGATTGATAACGCATTGTTGAAAAATCCGCGCGTCCTGATCGTCAAGCCCTCCGCGCTGGGCGACATCGTGCATACCTTCCCGGTGGTCCGCGCCATCAAGCGCGCCTTGCCGGACGCCGCGGTGGACTGGGTGGTGGCGGAACAATACGCTGATCTGCTCCGGCTTTCGCCGTATGTGGACGAGGCTCATGTGTTCCGCCGGGGGCGCTGGGCGCGTTGGTGGAAAGCGGAGACGTGGCGCGAGTTGGGAAGCTTTCTGCGCAAGTTGCGCGCCGACGAATACGGCGCCGTGGTGGACTTGCAGGGCTTGCTGCGATCCGGATTGGTGACGCTGGCGGCCCGGTCGCCGGTGAAGGTGGGGTTCTCCTACGCGCGCGAGGGCGCCTGCGGTTCGGCGAAGTGGCGCGGGAGTTGAACCGGCGCGCGGGGCTGGCCGTGGTGGTGGTGGGCGGTCCGCAGGACGCCGCCCGCGGGGCCATCGTGGCGCTCGCCGCGGGCGGGGACGCCGTGGACCTGACCGGCAAGGGCGGGCTGGTCCATCTGGCGGCGGCGCTCAAGCGCGCGGCGCTGCTGGTGACCAACGACTCCGGCCCGATGCACCTGGCGGTGGCCGTGGGAACGCCCACCATGGCGGTGTTCGGCCCCACCCATCCCGCGCTCACCGGCCCCTACGACGGGTCCAGCGCGGTAGCGCGGCGCGAACTCGATTGCGCGCCATGTTTTTCCCGGCGCTGCCCGCGCGATCATGAGTGCATGACGGGCGTTACGCCCGATGAAGTGGTGGAAACCTGCCTGCGGCTGTTGGCCCCGGCGCGGGCGGAGGGCGCCGCCCGTGGATGAGGCGTTGTTCCGCGCCATCAACGGCGTCTCCGGCCCCTGGTGGGACGCGGTGATGGTGGCGGCCACCTCGTCCACCAACTGGCTGGCGCCACTGGCGCTGTTGGTGGCGGCGATGGTGGCCCGCGACCCCAGGCGCGGCGGAATGGCTGTGGCGGCGGCGCTGCTGGCGGTGGGGATCGGCGACGGCATCGGGGGCCACCTGCTCAAGCCGTTGTTCGCCCGCGCGCGCCCCTGCGAAACGCTGGAGGGCGTCCGCGTGCTGATGGGATGCGGTTCGGCGTATTCATTGCCTTCCAACCACGCCATCAATTCCTTCGCGGTGGCCGGAGCGCTGGGGGGGATGTTCCCGTGGCTGTTGCTGGCGCTTGTGCCGGTGGGGCTGCTGGTGGCGGTGTCACGGGTGGCGGTGGGCGCGCATTATGTCTCCGACGTGGCGGTGGGCGCGGCGCTGGGATTCGCCCTGGGCCTGCTGTTCGCCGGGCTGGGGCGCGCGCTGTGGCGGCGGCGCGCAAGGCGGACCGATGGGTAGCCGCCCCGCCGTGTTTTTGGACCGCGACGGCTGCGTCAACGTGGAGGACGACCACATCCGCCGCATCGAGCAGTTCCGCCTCTACCCGGACACCATCGAGTCCATCAAAAAACTAAACGCCGCCGGTTTCGTGGTGGTGGTCATCACCAACCAGTCGGGCGTGGCCCGCGGCTACATGAGCGAGGAGTTGGTGCGCCAGGTCCACGCGCTCCTGCTCAAGTGGGCCGCCGAAGGCGGCGCGCGCATTGACCGCATCGAATATTGCCCGCATCATCCACAGGGCGCCGTGGAGCCGTATGCCGTGGAGTGCGACTGCCGCAAGCCGCGCCCCGGCATGTTACGGCGCGCCGCCGCCGAGTTGGACATTGACTTCGCCCGCTCCTACGTGGTGGGCGATAAAATCAGCGACATCGAGCTAGGCCCCGCCACGGGCGCCAAATCCATCATCGTACGCACTGGCTTTGGCGCCCGCGAAATCGGCAGGATCGAGCGCGGCGAGGCGTCAAGGCCCGATCATATCGCCGAGGGAATCGGCGGCGCGGTGGACTGGATTCTTGCCGACGCGCGTTTGCCGCTCCCGCGGACGGTGGGATAAGATGGTTTCACGCCGCCATGGGCGCTTTACGGTGGGGCCATGAATCACGAAGAAACTGACCTGCGGGGAACCGTCCGGGTGGCGGTGTATTTCCCCGTGCGGCTGCGAAAAGTGGAAGGGGCCGAGGCGCAGCGCCTGGCCCTGATGGTCAAAAGCCACCGCTCCGCCGACCGCTTCCACCTGCCCAGCGAATCCGGCGGCGAGTCCATGGGCGCCTCCGAGTTCACCGAGTGGCGCCAGGCTGCTCCGCATATTTTCGCCATGTGGGAGGCGCTGGAACGCAAGCTGGACCATCTGACCTGGCTGCTGCGGCGCGAGGCCGTTGACGAACCGGGCATGGAGGAGGGGATATGCCTGGACCTTTCCGCGGAGGGGGTCAGGGTCGCCACCGCCATACCCTTGGCCCCCGGCGACACGGTGTTGATCCGCTTGGCGCCGCCCACCTACCCCAAAACGCTGGTGGAGGCCGTCGCCGGGGTGTTGACGGTAGGCCGCGAGCCGGGGCCGGAGGAGCGCCCGGTGGCCTCCTTGCGTTTCACCTCCATCAACAGCGCCGACACCGATGAATTGATTTCATACATTTTCAAGCGCCAGCGGGAAATCCTTCGCGACCAGCGCGCCTGACCGCGGCGGCACAGGGATTGCTTCACCTGTTATGGGCGCCTGCGCCGTGGCGCCAAACTTTTGACATCATGACAGGTAGAGGTCAATGAGTGACGCCAAAGCGCCCTTGAAAATACTTTCCTTCAACTGGCACGAGCCGTACCTGTGCGCCTTGGCCCGCACGGGCCACAGCTTTGACGTGGCCGAACCGCGCCTGGGCCGCGACGGCGCGCGCTCCTGGGACCGGCGGCTGCGCCCCGTGCCGGAAAACCTGCGGCTGATCACCGAGCTTGACGCGCGCCTGAACCTTGAAGAAGGCTGGTACGACCTTGTGCTGTGCCACAACTTCCGCGACGTGGCCCAGGTGGCCGCCTTCGAGGCGCCCATCGCGCTGCTGTTCCACAACCTGCTCACCGGCGAGTTGGCCATCGGCGGACGCACGGTGGAGCGGCGCCGCTACCTGGACAACGTGGCGCCCCTGGCCGAACGCGCGGAGCGCATGATCTTCGTCTCCGAGGCCAAGCGCCAGGACTGGGGCTACGAGGGCCGGGTGATCGTCCACGGCGTTGACCCCGGCGAGTTCGCCCCCCATACCGGCGAGATCGCCGCCATCCTGCGCGTGGGCAACCACTTCACGCGCCGCGAGGCGATTCTGGGCTGGCGCCAGCAGGAGCGCCTGTGCGAAGGCTTGCCCTCCACCATCGTGGGCGTAAATCCGGACCTGCCGCAGGCGCGTACGCCCGCTTCCCCTGAGGAGCTTAAGGCGCTGTACGCCGCGCATCGCGTGTACCTTAACACCACGGTGGCCGGCAACGAGGACGGCTACAACCTTTCCATGCTTGAGGCGATGGCCGCGGGAATGCCGGTGGTGTCGCTGGCGTCTCCCACCTCGCCGCTCACCGAAGGGGTGGAGGGCTACGTCTCCGGCGACGTCAACTATCTGCGCCAGCGGCTCGGCGAATTGCTCGCGGAGCCGGAGCGGGCCAACGCCATGGGCCGGGCGGCCCGCGCGCTGGTGGCGGAACGCTTTTCCATGGGCGCCTTTGTCGCCGCGTGGAATGAAACCTTCCGGGCGGCGGCCCGGCCGCGGGCGAGGACGTTCCTGTGACCTCACTATTCAAACGCAACCTCGCCGCGCTGGCGCCGCGTGAGCCGGATCTGGCCCGGCGCCTGTCCGGCGTGGCGCCCGCGCCGGACAAAGGCGCCGCTCCCGCATCCGGCGCCAGTGAGTTGATCCCTGAGGTCGCGCG
>JACQZB010000170.1 GCA_016207925.1 Nitrospinota bacterium | reverse complement strand
GAACGCGGAGGGGCTGCAGCCCAGCCCCAATGCGGGCCTGGGGACCCGCTCGCGCCACGATCTGGGTGTGTTAAGCGGCGGCAAGCCCACCCACAACCCCAGCTATGTGCTTTCCATTCACGTGGACGCCAACGATATGGTATGGGCCGGAACCTGGGGCGGCGGCGTCAGCTACTATAAGGACGGAACGTGGCGGAATTACACTATGCGGGACGGGCTTTCCGGCGACATCGTGTACAGCATCGTTCCCGCTCCCGATGGCGCCCTGTGGTTCGGCACCGACCGGGGAGTCTCCCGCTATGACGGGAAGCGCTGGATGACCATGAGCGTCCATCAGGGACTGCTGGACAACCATGTGTACGCCTTGTCCGTGGATCCCTCCGGCAAGGTTTGGGTAGGGACGCGCAAGGGGGTGACGATCGTGGCGCTTAAGGCCGCGGACGGCAATACACAAAAGAAATAACCAGGCGGAGACACATCGTGCGGTTCGACATCAGGATAATCCTGGCGGCGCTGGTGGCGGCGGTCGCGCTGGCGGCGGGCGCCTATGAATTGGGGCGCCGTTCCGGCGTCCCGGGGCCGGCGGCGCCGCCGGTGGAGAGCGCGATTAAGCTCCCCGCCGCGCACCGGGCGCAGCCAGGCGCGGCGCCTGCGACGCCCCCCGCCGGGCAGTACACACACTTCCGCGTGGGCGCCAAGAACGTCAAGGATATCTTCGCCGATGAAGACGCCGTGTGGGTCGGCTTCAGCGGCGGGATCATCCGGTACGATCTGAAAACGGGAGGGCACCGGGCGTTCGACACCACCAGCGGGCTGATGTCCAACGGGGTGTTCCACGTCAGCCGCCTGGGCGGGCGCATCGCGGTGGGCACCTATGGCGGCGGCATGTCGCTGTTCGACGCCGCCACGGAGAAATGGGAGAACTTCAACATTCCCGACGGGCTGGGCGACGCCTTCGTGTACGACATTCTGGAAACGTCGTGGGGCGATGTGTGGATCGCCACATGGTCCGGCGCCAACAGGGTCAAGCAAGGCGCCCTGCGCGATCCGGCCAAGTGGGAACTGTTCACCGTGGAGAGTACCAAGGGCGGCCTGCCCAACGATTGGGTGTACGGCTTGGCCGAAGGCAAGAATGGCGAAGTGTGGTTCGCCACCGAGGGCGGCCTGGCGCGCTACAAGGATGGCAAGTGGTCCAACTGGACCCACGCGCAGGGTTTGGGCGCTGATTACGAAAAGGTGAAAGACGCGATCAAGTTCAAGAACGATCCGGGCCAATACTCCAGCCACCACGCGCAGCAAAAGGTGGAGCAGGGTTTGGAGGATGTGACCGTCGCTTACAACCCGAATTACATCGTCTCGTTGCTGGTGGACCGGCGCGACGGCGCGGTGTGGGCGGGCACGTGGGGGGGCGGGCTGGCCCGGTTCGACGGGGAAGCGTTCACCAGCTACACCACGGCGGAGGGCCTGCCCTCGAACCATATTTTCATGCTGTACCAGGATCCCGAAGGCGAAATCTGGGCCGGCGGCAGCGACGGGCTGGCGCTCATGGCCAAGGGCGCGATAAGGCGCTTCACTACGGAGAACGGCCTGTTCTCCAACAACGTGTTCTCCATGGCGGTTGACAGGAACGGTGACGTGTGGGTGGGAAGCTTTGGCGGCATCGCGCGGCTGGCTCCAACGTTGCTGCGCTAATGGTCCGGCGGGCCGGGCGGTATGTCCGCGCCGCGCTTATGCTGGCGGCGGGGCTATCGCTTACGCTGGTTTCCGGCGCGGCCGCGGACGATTACCAGAAGTCGCTTGAACTGTTCGAGCGGGGCGCCTTGCAGGAGTCCGTCACCCGCCTGGACATGCTGCTGGCGGCGGATCCCTCCCACGCCAGGGCGGGGTTCCTCAAGGCGCGGGCGTTGATGGCCATGGGCAAGGAAAAGGAGGCGCTCGCCATGCTATCCGCCCTGGCGGAGGAGCGGCCCGACATGCCGGAGCTGCAGAACAACCTCGCTGCGCTTCACGCGAAAATGGGCGAATTGGACCGGGCCAAGGTGGCGCTTGAAGCGCTGACGCAGGCGCAGCCGGGGTTCGCCATGGGCCGCGCCAACCTCGCCAGCGTGTACGCCGCGCTGGCCGTCCGGGAGTGGGCGGAATACGCCGCGCTGTTGCCGGATGGCGACCCCGCCGCGCGCCAGGCCCTTGGCCATATCAAAACCATCGAAAAAACGATTCCGCTGTTAAAGGATGAGCCAACGGCGTCGCCAGCCCCGCCCGCGGCGCCGGAGGATGAAGAAATACTGGACACCGTGCGCCGGTGGCGCGATGCGTGGGCGGCCCGTGACGCCGCGGCGTTTCTCTCCTTTTACGCGGACGATTTCAGCGGCAAGCCCGGCCTTGCGCCGGAACAATGGCGGGCGTCCGTCGCCGCGGAGTTTGGCGCGAGGGAGTGGATCGCCGTCACCATCCATGACGAGCGGATCGTTGAACGCAAGGGCGGCGAAGCGGCGGCGCGCTTCACCCAGAAATATTCCTCCAGTTCCTTCCCAAAGGGCAGCGTACTGGGCAAGCGGTTGACGCTGCGCCGTGAAGCCGGCGGCTGGAAAATCACGGGCGAGCGGCGGGAGTAGCCGGCGCCGGGCAAGAAATCCCGGCGCGCGCGAGACAAGGGAGGCGGGCCATGCAAGCTGCGCAACGGCGGGACGCTGAACCGCGGGAACGCTCCGGCGGCCTGTTCGGCGTGCAGGTGATCGGCCGCATCGGTTTGATCGCGCTGGTCGGCGCGGAGATCGCCGCCATTTCGCTGGGCCTGATGCTGGAGCGGAACCTTTCCAGCGATTATGCGTTCGCCATCGCCGGTTTGGCGAGGACGGAAGAGGCCCTTTTCGCGGCGTTGCTGTACTCCGCCCTGTTCCAGGGCGTGTTCACCGCCCCGGCCATCGCGCTGGCGGTGGTGTACTATTCGCACAAGGTGGTGGGGCCGATGTACCGGCTTACCAAGACGTTTCTCGCCGCGCGGGACGGGGAACTGGCGCGGGAAACGCGCCTGCGCCCCGGCGACCAGTTATGGCCGCTGACCCAGGACCTGAACCTGATGGAAGGGCGGATCGAAGAGCGTATGCTCGATCTGCAAGCCGCGCTGGAGCGTACCGGTGAAAGCCTGCGCCGCTATGAAGCGGTTTCCGGGGAATACAGGGAAAAGGCGCGCGCCGATCTGTTGCGGCATATCGGCGAGGTCAAGGCGCTGCTCGCCCCGGAGGAGCCGGAGCCATGAAAAAAATCGCGGCCCTGGCGCTGACGCTTCTCGCGGCGGCCGGCGGCGTCACGCCCGCGGAGCGGGAAACTTCCCACGGCGGCGCGGGGCAGCATTGCCAAGTGTGCCACCTTACTTCGACCGGGGACGCCGCGCGCGGTGAGGCGATGTTGTTCACCACCGATCTTGTGTCAATGTGCGTCCCATGCCACCGCGACGCGCAGGCCATGTCCCACCCGGTCAACTTTCCCGCCTCGCGCGGCGTGCCCGCCCCATTCGTGACGGATTGGCGCGGCTGGATAACCTGCGTCACCTGCCACCGGTTCCATGACAACCGCTTTGGGCTGTATCTGCGCGCCGGGTGGCGCGGCAAGGAATTGTGCTTCAAATGCCACGACACGGCTTTCTTCCGGCGCATGAAGGATACCGGCGAATCGCTGCGGCGGGCGCATCTTTCCCAGCGCGCCGGCAAGGACGACCTGGCGCTGGCGCTCGACGGCGCCTCGCTGGCCTGCCTGGACTGCCACGACGGGTCGGTGACGGTGGAAATGGCCGCCAATATCAGGGGATCCGGGGCGATGGCGTATGTCTCCCGCTCCAGTTCGCACCCCATAGGGATGGACTACCGCGCCGCGGCCCGGGACGCCGCAAGCTACCAGCCCGCGGAAAGCCTGCCGCCGGAGGTGGCGCTGCCATCCGGCAAAGTGGGCTGCGTGTCGTGCCACGCGCCGTACAAGGACCGTCATGGCCAACTGGCGGTGAGCAACGCCCGCAGCGGCCTGTGCATGTCGTGCCACAAACTGTGAGGGAACCATGACCGCATCCGCCCCCCCGCGCCCCCGCCGCCGTTACCTGATAACGCCGTCAACCCAGGCGAAACTGGCGGCGCTGTATTTGGCGGCGGGATTCATCCTGTCCCTGCTGGCGACGCTGGAGTTGAGCCGCCGTATGCGCGCGGCGCTCGAAGAGGCCATCTATGTCTCGCACATGAAGGCGTCCACCACCGGGCAGATACTTGCGCCCCTGGTGGTGGAGGTGAACGTTTTTTTCATCGCCGCGTTCATTCTGGTGGTGGCGGCGGTCACCTGGGCCACCCTGCGCGGGCTGGACCGCAAGCTCGAATGGCTCCGCGCCGGGCTGCGCGACGCGGCCCGCTTCCGCTTTCACGCCGTGGAACGGCGCGGGGAGGATGCGGCGACCGCGGCCATGATGGACGCCTATGGCGGCATGATGCGCGCCCTCGCCGGCAGGTTCGCCGCGCTGGAACGCGAGGCGGCGCTGATGGAGGCCGCCTGCGGCGCGCCCGGCGCGCCCGTTGACACCGCGGCGATCCGCGAAGCGCTGGACCGCGCGCGCCCGCTGACATGGATTAAACCTGCCCGCGAGGGCTGACAGCGCCGCTTTCGCGCCCCGATTCCGCTTCCCGCCAGCCGTGGTTCTACCTATAATGGCATCGAATAATCCGGTTCCCGCTGAACGCCCGCGGTGGCGGAGTATAACAATATGCCTGGCCGAGCTTTATGCGCCCTGTTGCTTGCGGACAGCGTGGCGCGGCTCCAGGAATTGTCCGCCGCCTTTTCCGCTCAGGGCGAGGATGTGTGGGAAACCTTCAGCGCGCAGTCGCTGGACGAGGCCCTGCGTATCGCCGCGCGCATCGCCGTTGACGTGGCGGTCGCCGATGGCTCCGGCGGGGTGTTTGATCCCGTCGCCGCGGCCCAGTCGCTGCGTGAAACGGCGGACCGGCCGTTGCCGCTGATCATCATCACCGCCGATACCACCGAGGTCGCGTTTGAGGGCAGCCTCCCCGAACATGCGATAATCGCGCCCGCCAGCCAGATCGCGCCCTCCGCGCTGCCGTTGATGGCGCGGGGGGTTATCGGACGCGCCCGCGTGGGGGAAATCGTTCCGGAAGCGGAATTGTTCCGCGCGTTCATGGCCCACAGCCCCGCCGCGGCGTTTATCAAGGATCATCAAAGCCGCTACCTGTACGTCAACAAAACGTGGGAGGAGGCGGTTGGCAAGACGCTGGGCGAGGTCGCCGGCAAGGTCAACGAGGAAATCTGGCCGCCAGAAACCGCGCGCATCCTCACCGAGTCCGACCGGCGCGTGGCGGCCGTGCGCAAACCACTCCAATTCATGGATAGCCTGCCCGTGCGCGGGAAACCCGCCTTCTGGCTGACCCACAAGTTCCCCATCCCGCTCCCGGACCCGGACATGCCGCCGCTCATCGGCGGCATGGCGGTGGACATCACGGAGCGAAGGGAAATGGAGCGCGAACTGGAGCGCCGCGGGAAACTGGCCCTGCTGCTTCACGAAATCGTGATGGAAACCAACGAGGCCCGTTCCGCCGACAGCGCCATGCTCACCTGCCTTGAGAAAATATGCGCCTTCACCGGGTGGGAAATCGGCCATGCGTACACCCTGGACCGGCGCGGCCTGATGGTTCCCAGCGACCTGTGGGCTATCAGCGACCCGGAGCGGTACGGGCGCGTCCGGCAGGTCACCATGGCCGCCGCCTTCAATCCGGGCGAAGGGCTTCCCGGCCGCGTTATGCAAAGCGGCGCGCCCGCATGGATCCTTAACATCAACGCGGACACCAACTTTTTCCGCACCGACACGCTCAACGACCTGGGGCTTCGGTCCGCGCTGGGGTTTCCCGTGCTGGAGCGGGACAAGGTGGTGGCGGTGCTGGAGTTTTTCACGCGCCAGCTCGATCCTCCCAGCCAGGCGCTGCGCGACGCCATCAACAGCCTGGCCATCCAGCTTGGCCGCGTGACGGAGCGCAAGCGGGTGGAGGAAAAGCTGGAGTTGGCCCACAAGATCATCGAGGGGGCCGTTGAGGGGGTCATGGTGACCGATCCGGACGGCGTGATCCAGATGGTAAACCCGGCGTTCACGGCGATCACCGGTTTCCCGCCCGAAGAGGTGATCGGCCGGCTTCCCCGCCTCCTGCGTTCCGGCAAGCACGATCCCGCGTTTTACCAGGCCCTGTGGGACGCTTTGGTCTCCAAGGGCCGCTGGGAGGGGGAGATATGGAACCGGCGCAAGAACGGCGAGGCGTATCCCGAATGGCTCACCATCACCGCCATTCACGACGACAAGGGCCGCGCCGTCCAATACGTCGGCATGTTCTACGACATCACCGACTACAAGCGCAGCCAGCAGGAGGTGGAGTACCGCGCCTATCACGACGCCCTCACCGGCCTGCCCAACCGCGCCCTGTTCCTCGACAGGGCCAAGCACGCCATCGCCCGCGCCCACCGTTCCGGGGGGCTGCTGGCGGTGTTGTTTCTTGACCTGGACAATTTCAAGCACATCAACGACACCCTGGGCCACGTCACGGGCGACCTTCTGCTCAAGGGCTCCGCCGTGCGGCTGGTGAGTTGCCTGCGCGAGGGAGACACGGTATGCCGGTTCGGCGGCGATGAATTCGCCGTGCTTCTGGAAAACGCGCGCGATGAATACGAGGTGGCCACCGTCGCCGGCAGGATCATCGAACACCTGTCCGAGCCGTATTCGCTCCGCGACGAGGAACTGATCACCACCACCAGCGTCGGCGTCACGCTGTATCCGGCCGACGGTGAAACCGAAGACGAACTGATCAAAAACGCCGACATGGCCATGTACCACGCCAAGGAGAAGGGCCGGCACAACTACCAGTTTTTCACGCCCCGCCTGCAGGAGCGGTTCGCCAAAAGGCTGGAGATGGAAACCGGCCTCCGGCGCGCCATCGAACGCGAAGAGTTGGCGGTGATGTACCAGCCCAAAGTCTCCGCGCGTGACGGGACCGTCGTGGGAATGGAAGCGCTGGCCCGTTGGCGGCGCGGAGGGCGCGATGTGGCCAGGCCGGACGAGTTCATCCCGCTGGCGGAGGAGATCGGCGTCGTTTCGAGCATTGACGAATGGATACTGCGCGCCTCGCTCCAGTTCGTGCGCGGCCTGGACGTTCAGCTCAAGCGCGCCATGCCGCTGGGGATCAACCTCTCCATCAACCTTTCCGCGCGGGATCTGGAGCGGGGCGACCTGGTGGAGATGGTCACCGCGTTGACCCGCGAGGCCGGCATAGCCCCGCGGATGGTGGAACTCGAGCTTACCGAAAGCGCCATCGTCACCAACCTCGAAACCGCCACCAGCATTATCGGCCGGTTCCGGGCGGAGGGCTTCTGCGTGTCCGTGGACGATTTCGGCGCGGGTTACTCCTCCCTTAACTACCTGCGCAAACTCCCCGTCAACATCCTCAAGATTGACCGCTCGTTCGTCACCGACCTGCCCTCCGACCAAAGCTCGCGCTCGGTGGCGCGCGCGATCATCTCGCTGGCGCATGAACTGGGCATCAAGGTGGTGGCCGAAGGCATCGAGTTGGAAACGCAGATCGAAATCCTGCGCGCCATGGGG
>JACQZB010000038.1 GCA_016207925.1 Nitrospinota bacterium | reverse complement strand
GGTGATCAAATGGACATGCGCGTCAACAATCATTCAATCATGGTAGCAGAAACCGCCGCGAAGTCATCGTAAGGAAAGTTGCCCCAGTGGCGCCACCCCGCCTATAATGGGTCCAAACCTGAGCGAGGTGGCGCGCATGGGCAATCAACTCACCATTACCCTCGGCGGCGCGGCTGGGCAAGGGCTGGTCACTGTATCCCATCTTTTACTGACTTCGCTGGCGCGCATGGGGTACCGCGTGTTCGCCACGCAGGATTACATGTCCCGCGTGCGCGGCGGTCACAATTTCATGCGGATACACATCGCCCGCAAACAGCCGCGCAACGCCCCGGATCATGCCAACGCGCTCCTGGCGCTCGATAACCGCAGCGTGGAAACCCATGCCGCGTCGTTGCGCGCGCCCGGGGTGGTGATCCTGGACCCGGCAACCGTCACCGCGCGCCCGCCCAATGGGCCGTTGGTGATTGAGGCGCCGCTCTCCACCATAGCCAAAACGCAGGGGTCAAAGGTGTACGAGAACTCCGCGGCCCTCGGCGCGCTGTTCGCCGCGCTTGGCCTTCCCCTGGAGGGGGCCGCCAAGGTTTTTGAGGATCAGTTCGCCAAAAAATCCGCCAAGATACTGGCGGACAACCTGGCGGCGGCGCGCGCGGGGTTCGACGCCGTGCGGACGCGCTACCCTTCCCCTCCCGCCGCATTGTGGAAACCGGACGGCAAGCGCCGCGCGCTGATCAACGGCGCGAACGCCATTGGGCTGGGGATGATCGCGGCGGGCCTGCGCTTTATCGCCGCCTACCCCATGTCGCCCTCCACGGGCATTTTCACCTACGTCACCGCGCGGGCGCGCGAATTGGGCGTCATCTCCGAACAGGCGGAGGACGAGGTGGCGGCGCTGAACATGGTCATCGGCGCTTCGGCGTGCGGCGCGCGCGCGGCCACCACCACCTCCGGCGGCGGGCTGGCGCTGATGGCCGAGGCGGTGAGCCTGGCGGGGATCAGCGAGGTTCCCGTTACCATCGCCAACATCATGCGGCCCGGCCCGGCCACGGGGCTGCCCACCCGCACCGGGCAGGAGGACCTTAACTTTGTGCTGTCCATCGGCCATGGGGAATTCCCCCGGTTCGTGTTCGCGCCCGGCTCCGCCGATGAAGCCTATTACACCGCGGGCGCCGCCATGAACCTGGCCGAAAAATACCAGGTACCTTCGTTCATATTGGGAGACCAGCATCTGGTGGACAGCTATCACACGGTGGACAAGCTGGACACCAGCAAGGTCAAGCCGGTCAACTATCTTCTTGATCCCCGGAAATCCACTGCCCCCTATCTGCGCTACAAACTCACGAATAGCGGCGTATCGCCCCGCGCGTACCATGGCATGACCGAAGCGCCGTTCATTACCGACAGCCACGTACACGAGGAAAACGGCCACATCACCGAGGACCCGCTTCTGGCGCGCAAGATGGCCGAAAAACGGTTCGCCAAGCTCAAGGGCATGGCTAAAGAGAAAACGGGATTGCCCGCATGGAGTGGCCCCAAAAACGCGGGCGTGGTTTTCGTCTGTTTCGGGTCGGTGGCCGGAGCCGCGCGCGACGCGGTGGACACGCTGGCGGCCATCGGCGTAAAGGCGGCGGCGCTGTGTTTCAACCGCGTGGCCCCCTTCCCCGCCGCGGAGGCCGCAAAACTGCTGCGCGGCAAGCGGCGCATCCACGTGGTGGAAAACAACATCCAGGGCCAGTTCGAGCGGCTGTTGATCGCCCATACCGGGGTGAAAACCTCCGTGCCGGTCCGCCGCTACGACGGGCGGCCGTTCGACGCCGCCTACCTCATCAACGCGCTTAAGGAGACGTACCGATGGCGGATATAGCGGACATCCACTACGCCGGCGAGCTTGCCTGGTGTCCGGGATGCGGCGACTTCCAGATCCTCAAGTCGGTGGAGAAAGCCATCGCCGCCCTCGGACGCAAACCCCATGAAACGCTGCTGGTTTCCGGCATCGGGCAGGCTGCCAAGCTGCCGCATTACGTCCGGGTAAACGGCTTCAACGGACTGCATGGCCGCGCCCTGCCCGCCGCCTTCGGCGCGAAGGTGGCCAACGAGGCGCTGGACGTTATCGTGGCGTCCGGCGACGGCGACTTGTACGGCGAAGGCGGCAATCATTTCATCCACACCGTCCGGCGCAACATAGACATCACCGTCGTCGCCCACAACAACGGCGTGTACGGGCTGACCAAGGGGCAGGCTTCGCCCACCGCGGATATGGGATTTGTCAGCCCCACCCAGCCCCATGGGGTCATCATGACGCCGCTTAATCCCGTGACGCTGGCCATATCCCTGGGGGCGGCGTTTGTGGCCCGGAGCTTTTCCAAGGATATTGACTTTACGGCGGCGCTTATCGTGGAGGCGGTGAAAACGCCCGGTTTTGCGCTGATTGACGTGCTGCAGCCTTGCGTCTCGTTCAACAAGGTCAACACCTACCAGTGGTACGGCGAACGCGCGTACAAGCTGGACGCCACCCATAACCCGGCGGATCTGGGCGCCGCGCTGGCCAAGGCCGCCGAGTGGGGCGAGCGCATCCCGCTGGGTGTGCTGTACAAGAACCCGCGCGCCACCTACATGGATCATCAGCGCGCTCCCGGCTCCCCGCCGCTGTGCCGCGCGGCGCCCGCGCCGGAACAGGTGGAAGCGCTGGCCCGCGAATTCTGTTAGCCCTCCCTCGCCGGCCCAATCCGGCCCCGGATTTGCCGGCGAACCCCCGTGGTGTAGTATTATGGGTTGTAGCGCAGTATTTCTTTGGATTGGAAAAAATGAGCCAGGATACCAGTTTCGGTTACAGCGACATCGTGATGGATCACTTCACCAACCCGCGCAACGTGCTGCGAACCTCCGAGGAAGAGTACGCGGCCAGCGGCGTGGGTATGGTGGGCAACCCCACCTGTGGGGATATGATGAAGGTGTGGATCAAGGTGGACGACCAGGACCGCATCTACGATCTTAAGTGGAAAACCTTCGGCTGCGCCTCGGCCATCGGCTCGACTTCGATGATGTCGGTGATGGTGACGGAGAACGGCGGAATGCAAATTGATCAGGCGCTCAAGATCAAGCCGCAGGACATCATGGACCGGCTTGGCGGGCTGCCCTCGATCAAGATCCACTGTTCGGTGCTCGGCGACAAGGCCCTGCGTTCCGTCATCCAGGATTACCTCAAGCGGACGGGCCGCGAGGACTTGATACACGAGGGGAAGGCGACCATCGTGTGCGAGTGCCTAAACGTCACCGACAAGGAAATCGAGGAAGAGGTGCTCGAGGGCGTCACCGATTTCGAGACGCTGCAGGAGCGCACGAAAATTTCCACCGGCTGCGGCAAGTGCCGCCCCTCGGCGGAGGCGCTGTTCGAAACCTACCGCGCCAAGTATTTCGGTTAACCGCAATGGCGATCCTCAAGGTGGCCCAGTTGGGCCACCCCGTCCTGCGGAAAAAGGCCGAGCCGGTGGCGCCGGAGCAGATCGCGTCAGCGGAACTGCAAGCGTTCATCGCCGACATGATCGAGACCAACGACGAATACAACGGCGCGGGGCTGGCCGCGCCGCAAGTACACCGTTCATTGCAGATCATCGTGGTGGGCAGCTCGCGGCGGGCCGTGGAAGGCGGCGATGAGGAAGATTCCATTCCGCTGATCACGCTGATCAATCCCAAACTTTCGGACTTTTCCGCCGAGATGGAGGAAGATTGGGAGGGATGCTTGAGCGTGGGGGACTTGTGGGGCCGGGTGCGCCGCGCGCGCGCCGCGACCGTCACCGGGCTGGACCGGGACGGCAAACCGGCCACCATCAAGGCGGAGGGTTTTCTGGCGCGCGTGTTCCAGCATGAGATTGACCATCTGCACGGCAAGGTGTTCCTCGACCGGATGAGCGATTTTTCCTCGTTAAGTTTCCGGCGCGAGTTCCAGCGGTTTCACGAATTGTATGAGTGACGCGGCGGTTTGGCCGCGCGCCAGTTGACAGGGGGAGAGGGGATCGTGGCCGCCGGGCCGGTGAAAATCATTGACTTGGCCGCCCGCCGCCGCGCGGCGGATGACGGGGCCGCCAAGCGCCTGTTCTTCGGCGTGGCGCTGCCGGAAGCTACGCGCGCCGCCGCGGCCGAGCTTATCGCCTCGTTTAAGATCGAGCCGGGCCGCGTAAGCTGGGTAAAAAGAGACAACCTGCACCTTACCCTCAAGTTCCTGGGCGACGCGGGCGCCGCGTCCGTGCCGGCCATCGCGCAGACCGCGCGCAAGGCCATCGCCGGTTTCGCGCCCCTTAAGCTGGAAGTCGAAGGCGTGGGGGTATTTCCCAACCGGGACCGTCCGCGGGTGATATGGCTTGGCATGACCGGCGAAACGGAGCGGCTGGCCGAGATGGAAGCCGCGCTCTCCGCGAAACTCGAACCGCTGGGTTTTTCCCGCGAGGACCGGCCCTTTACGGCGCACATCACGGCCGGACGGATCAAGAGCGACGCTATCCGCGGCCAGGTGCTCCGGGTCACCAGGGCGTGCCAAAAGGCCCACGTAGGGGCCGCGCCGGTGAACGAGGTGATCCTGTACGAAAGCCGGCTCAACCCCGGCGGCTCGATTTACATTCCGGTGGAGGTATTCCCGCTCACCGGGGCGCCGGGGCCTTCGTAAGGCGAAAACCCCGGTTGTCCACGCGGGTTATCAAGGCCTCACCCAACTCCTTGCGCGCGCGCAGCCGGCGGGCCAGCAAGGCGGCGTCTTCCGCGGACGGCAGGATCGCGAATAGCGTAGGGCCCCAACTGCTCTGCCCCGTCGCGGTGATCCCTTGGGCGCGCAGCCACGCCAGGATGTTCCTTCCCGCCGGGGTCGCCGCCGCCCCGCCTTGCGCGCGTGAAAACTGCCGCCTCGCCGCCGCCTGGAGCATTTCCACCACCCGCGAGAAACCGCGATAGTCTTCCTGGGCCAAGGCGCGCGGAGCCTCGCGCATGACTAGGCGCGCCAGACGCTCCGCCGCCGCGCCATGTAAGGGCGAAGCCTGGGCGATGAGCCGCGATTCTTTTTGGCCATGCACCGCGCGCGTCCGCGCATGATCCGCTGGTGTGATCAACGCCACCCGCCAGGCGCGGGGAAAAGGCGCGCGCGTCACCGTATCCCCCTCCGCGCCGGCGTAACCGCCCCGCGCGAACAGCGCCGTGCCCATCACCGAGCGCTCCGCGCGCCCCGTAAGCCTCGCCAACGCCGCCGCGGAAATACGCCGCCCCGCCGCCCGCGCCAGCAGCTTGGCCATGGTCAGGGCAAGCCGCGTGCCGGAGCCTAGGCCACGGTGCGGCGGCAACGGGCGCATGATATGAATCGCCAAGGGAGGCGCGCTCATCGCCTTGCATGCCGCTTCCGCCACGCGAGCAGCGCGTCCGGTATCCGCGCCTGTTACCAGAAACTTGCCGGAGGGCCGCGCCGTGACCGTAAGCGCGGGTTCCGCCAACAACAGGCCAGCGGCCAGGTAACGCGCCGGTTCCCCTTCCAGCCGCGCGAAACCAAGATGGAGCCGCGCGCCCGCTCGCGCCGTCACCTCGTCAACGCGCGCTGTGGTTCCGGACATACTCTTCCACCAGGCGCATGGCCTCGCGTTCGCGCCCGCCGCCGGTTTTCGACACGATCACGGCGCAACGGCGCAGGGTTTGCCCTATTTCGTCCGCGTCCATAACGCCAATCCGCGTGGCGGCGATCAGCGCCTCCATCACCGCCGCCGCGGCCCGGTTGAAGCCGCTCTCCGGGACGCGCATGACCCGGCGGGCCACTACCTGCCCCTCGAAGCGCGTTTTCCCCTCAAGCTCCTCCCGCCGGTCAACGGCGAACACCCGCGCCTCGTCGGCTTCATCCATCACCGGCGCGCCGCTTTCGAAGGTGTGGGGAGGCGCGTAATCGAACAGGGCCGTTTTAACGAATAGCAGCGCGTCGCGCGTAAGGTTGAGCGCCCCGCCGCCCCGCGCGGCCAGGTTGCGATGCGTGGACGAACCGTGATACGCGATGAGGGCCACGCGCCCGCCGGGGAGGAAACGCGCGCCCATGGGCGCGAAGTTCGCCCGGCCGCCTTCCCCCACGGTGGCGGCGATAAGCTCCACCACGCGCTCCGCGCCCTCACTCCCCTCCGTCATCGAGGTATCCCCAGTCCAGCGGATTTTCCTGCGTGTAGCGCTTGCCCAGCCGCAAGGCGGTTTGGGCCCGCTCCAGTTCGCGGCCCAGGTAGTAGGCGTGCGACGGATCAGCGACGTCAAGTTTATCGAATACACCCGCCGCCGACTTTGTTTTCACATACACCCGGCCATTGAACACATGGATCATCCCCCCCGCCACAAACACGCGGTAGTTGGGGTCGCGCACCTTGCGCCGCATGGCGGACACCTGCGCGGCGCTGAACGGATCCCCCTTCGCATCGCGCAGCGCCAGCAGGCGGTGATCGGATACCTTGGGCGGCGTCCCTTCCTCCACGGCGCGCTCCATTATCTGGCGCGCGATCGCCAATTGACGCACGGCGCCGCGGTTCCACTGGGCCACTTCGGTGGTCAGCGCGTAATTGATCCCCAACTCCGCCATGAATCCCACCAGCATGGCGTTGATCCCCACATTGTCCGCCGCGGTCAGTTCCACCAGGTTGCCCACGCCCATAAGGATGCGCGCTTCCGGGAAACGGCGCCGGACCTCCGCATAACGCGCGATGGAACGCGCCGCGCCCAGCGCCAGCGGATCGAGAATGGGATCGAGAATAATATCAACTTTCCAGCGCGCCAGCTTTTCCGCGTTTCGATAGAGGCTGGCCAAACCCTTCCCAAAGTCCGGGATCACCACCACCGTCCCCGTAAGCTCGCGCGCGGATTGCAGATTGACGGAGTTAACCGAAAGGAACATGCGCGCGCCCGCGCGGCTGGCGGCCAGCGACTCGGCGGGATTGAACGTGTCCACGCTGACCTTCATCCCCAGCCGCCGCAGGGCGCGCCCGGCTTCGGCCAGGCGGGGCAAGGGCGTGTCGTTACGGCATCCAAGGTCTATCCAGTCCGCCCCCTGCGCCCGGTAATAACGCGCGCGTTTGACGATTTGGGGGACAGAGAGAAGCGGCGCGTCCACAATCTCCGCGAGTATTTGGAGTTTCGGCGGGCCGTAGGGTTTCGGCGCGCGCGCGGCGCCGAAATGCGCGGGAAGATCGTCCAGTTCCTTGGGGCCGCGGATCACCTTGGCGCCCGTATGCGCGCGCAGCTCGTCCAGATTCCCGGCGCAGCGCCCGGGAATCATCAGTTCGCCCCCCAGGTTTTGCGGCAGGCGCCGGGCGATGTAGCCCGGAGTCATCAGCGCCGCCACCTGCGCGGGGAGGACGGCCACCTCATGCGGCCGGTCCAGCCCAAGTTCCGCGACAGTTTTTCGCAGCGCGGGCGCGGCGAGTTGACCCGTGACAAAGCGCAGGATTCCCCCGCTCACGGGAATACCCGTTCAAGCGCCCGGCGCAGTTCGTCCAGCGAGCGGACCACCGTGACGCCCTCGAACGCGGCGAGGCGCTCCGTGTTCTCCAGATCAATTTTACGCGGGTACACCGTCACGGGGCCGCTGGGGCTTACCGTTTCCATCTGCGGGGCCACGTCGGTGGGGAACACCACCACCGGCAGGCGCGCCTTGCCCGCCTGGGCGAAGATGTTGGTCACCAGCGTGTCGGCGACGCCGGTGACGAACTTGGCGACGCTATTGGCCGAGGCGGGCGCCACCACCAGCCCCCGGTAGTGGCCCACAGCGAACTTGCCGCACACCGGCGCGGAGGCCAACGTGTCGGTGTGAATCTTGACGCCCATGGCCGCGGCGTCCAGCTTGTACATCTTGAGTATCTCCACGGCGGAGCGCGACAGGAACAATTCCACGTCTCCGCGGGCGGCGGCCAAGTCCAGTATTTCGCGGATCAGGTGGCCCGCGCCGGTGACGGCCCAGCCGATTTTTTTCATCATTTACTCCGCGCCGGGTTTGGCGTTGGTATGCAGGGACTGGTACCCGTGGTTGATAAAGTGGACGAACAGCGCGGCGGCGGTAAGGTCGGCGGTGGAGCCGGGGTTGAGGTGGTGGTCCGGCGAACGCAGTTGATGGTCGAACTCGTACGCGGCGCGCCTCCCTTCCGCGGTATGCATCCCCCCCTTGCCCAGAACCTGCCCGGCCATCTCGGAGACTTGCAGCGCCAAGGCCGGCGTGTTGCGCCGGGCGATGTGCGAGTCGGGGTACAGGTACAGCAGGCGCAGGTAGGTATGGGTCACCGCGTCGCGGAACTCCAGCCCCTTGTCCAGCGCGGCGGCCAGTTCCGGCGCGCCGGCGTCGAAGGTGATGGAATAGTTGTGGGCGTATTCGTAGGCAATCCAGTCGCGGTCGGCGGCCAGCTTCATGGCGCGCAGAAGGGTCACGGTGGGCCGTTTGCGCACGTCGTGGGCGGAGGAGCGGCCCAGCCCGCCGGGATTGGCCAGGCGCAGCGCGCGGTAGGCCAGCGCCGCGTCCTTAACCGAAAGCGCGGCCAGCGTGGCGCGCGCGCTCTCCGCGTTGAGCTTGCCCTTGCGGTAATACGCATGGGCCAAAGGGGCCAGCAGCAGCGCCGTGCCGATGCTGGTGTTGGTCCGCACGTTGCGATGGATCTGCGTGGCGGCGTCCAGCACTGTTTCGCCCACTTCCTTGCGTTCCGCCTCGCCAAACACCGCGCCCATCAGCACGGCGGCATGGAGGAAATCAACAAAGGCCAGGTCGCCGAACTGGCGCGTGGGAGTGACGTTGCCGGGCTTTTCGCAGCTTGCCTCCACGAGGCAGGCCATTTCAACGGCCTCGGCTACTATGCGGCGTTTGGCAAGCTTCATGGACGACCACGTCGGCGATAGCGCCGGCGACATTGAGCCGCGCGACGCTCTGCAACCCCCTCCACCCCGGAATGCCATTGACCTCTATTATATAGTCCGCCCCGCCGGGGCCTACCAGAAAATCCACCCCCGCGTAATCCAGCCCCAGCAGCGCCGCCGCGCGCGCCGCCATGGCGGCCTGCACGGGGGTGGCTTCGACGGACTCCACTTTCGC
>JACQZB010000037.1:31966-45485 GCA_016207925.1 Nitrospinota bacterium | reverse complement strand
TTCTGTTACGTGGATGACCTGGTGGAAGGGATGATTCGGGCGTACGAATCGCCGGATTCGGCGGGACGGGTGTATATCATCGGCGGCGGCCAATACCTGACCATCCGGCAGTGGGCGGAGATCATTGCCCATGAGGCGGGGTCAATCCTGCCGTCGCTACGGCTGCCCTATGCGCCCATTCGCGCGATCGCCGCGATATGCGAAACGGTCTGCAAACCGTTCGGAATCGAGCCGCCGCTGTTCCGCCGGCGGGTGGACTTTTTCGTCAAGAACCGGGCTTTTTCCATCGAACGCGCCCGGCGCGAACTTGGCTACGAGCCGCAAGTGGGATTGAAGGAAGGCGCCCGCCGCACCCTTGCCTGGTACCGCGAACGGGGTTTGCTTGACTGAATTTGATACCTGACATAATCATGTTGCTGCCACACTACGAATTTGATGCGTTGACAATCGCGTGGCGGTAGGGCAAAATTCTCTATTCATTTCCGTTCCCCGGTAGCTCAGCCGGTAGAGCAGGTGGCTGTTAACCACCGGGTCGGCGGTTCGAGTCCGTCCCGGGGAGCCAGATTCAATGCATTATTTATCAATGCACTGCAAAGACGCTTTCGAGCTGTCTGTGACGCTCAGCAAAAAACCCGAAGCCGTCACTTCTCACTCTCGCTTTCCAATCCCAATTGTTCCCACATCCATAAGAGGTCGATGCCGGTTCCTGGAGTCTTTTTCTCGTGCGCTTCGGAGTTTTCCAGCAATTTCAGCCACTCGATGACCAGAGCCCGTCCCCGCTTGGTTCGAAGAGCCTGCCGGGGCGTTTTGTCCTCCAACATCGGTATCCGCTGCTTCAGCGTCTTTTCGTAATGCTGGCGTTTGAATTTTGCCATCATCAAGGCGGCCTCGTTTTCGTCAGGCGCGCCATCCACTTCATCACGATGCGCTTGGCCCTCTTCCTGCCGCCGGCGCAGGGCGGCCCCGACATCCTCGTAAGAATCGAAAGGATGTGAAATCTCTCCTTTCAGGAGCAACTCAAGGCACTTCTTTCCTCGTTCAAGCCGCTCCTTGGACTGGCACTCCAAAACAAGGTATCCATCCCTGATTGTTACCGTGCCGAGGACCACCGGCATCGACTTCTTGCTGCCCGGACCAAACCAGAGATAGATGTCATTCCCCTCATCATGCTCGAACTCCTTTGAGCGTTCGAGTTTTATCCGGCTCTTTGCCGCGTCGGCAAGCCGATAACGGGTATTGGCGAACACCATCGCTTCGCCAGTGGTCGTACTCAATGTCGGCATGGCAGGCGGTCGCAAAGCCTCCATCCAGAGGTAATTGAACAGGGCACCTTCCGACTTGAGATAGTCATCCAGACCGGGCCCTCCTCCGCCGGCGAGATACCCCTCGAAATCGTCGAGAATCTCTTTGAGAAGGTATTCCTTGTCTCTTCGTAAAAAAGGATAGACCGATCCGGAAATGATCCAGGTACCGTCGAGCGGGATCAGGCGCGCGGCGATAAGGTCCCACCGTTTCACCGACCGCGAGCCCGCCTTCTCCGACACCTCGTGCGTCTCCTCCCGCAAGAGGTCGCGCAGGACCATCCCCTTGCCGGGGAACACTTCCTGAATTTCGTAGAGGGAGAGGAACGAACGGGCCATCCGTTCGAGAACCAACTGCTCACCGTCGGAGAGCCGTGACTCGGCAAGGAAACGGTCCATAAGGGACCGACCGTCTTCCTCCGGCGTCCAGTCGTAAAGCATCCAGTCGTTGAAATTAATCTGGAACATCTCCTCGTAACCGGGCGGGATCGCCGCTTGCGGATCGGCTCCGTCGGAGAACTCTTCGAAGGCGTAGCGCATCTCATGTCGATAGCGACGTTCGGCGAACGATTTTACCTGTCGGACCAGCCGGCCACGTTGCGCATTTTCAAATCCGCTTGGAGCCACCTCTTTCATCAGGCAACATTTCTTGTATTTCTTTCCGCTCCCACAGGGGCTGGGATCGTTTCTTCCCTTTTTCATGGAGCATCCTCCAGCCGTAGCATGAGCGTCATGCGGTCAATGGGCGACTCCTGAAACCCGAAATGTTGATAGAACCCGCGCGCGGAATCATTCAGTGCATGCACGAGGAGCGCCCGAACACCGACATTTTTTGAGACGGCCATGGTCCGCTCGACCGCATCTTTCAAGAGGGCCGCGCCGCACTGCATTCCCTGAACTCGTCGATCCACCGCCAAACGGCCGAGAACCATGACAGGGATCGGCTCCGGCATATTGCGACGGACTTTCCCGGTGGCCGTCTTTCGGGCGACCGCGCCGCTGGCCAGCGAGTAGTAGCCGAAAACGTGGTGGTCAGCATCGGCTACGACGAAGGTGCGACTTGCTCCGTTGATCTGATTCACCAACGCCCGCCTCTTGAGCCATTCATCAAGGTCAGTTTCACCGCAGGCAAAGTCGTCCAGTTGATGATCCGAAGTGAGGGGTTGCGGGGGAAGGAGATGGAGACTCATTCCCCTTCAACGTTCCAGCGGGCTTTCACCGCCATGAGTCGCTCAAGACCTTGATTCGGACCGGTGGGCATGTCAAGCGTCCCTTGGAACCGTTGGAACGCTTCAGCGTCCAGATTGAAGAACACTTGATCGAGCAACACCGCTTTAGCCCGCTCGCAGGCGACTTCAAGCATAAAGTCGGACCGGTTTTTGCCAAGCAGGCTGGCGGCATGGTCTATCAGATCCCGTTGCTCCGGCAAGGCTCGCAAATTGATAGCGGCATCACGCATTGACTACTCCTATCCATGTATGCTCAATAGCTACACATAGCATGCGCCAAAGTATAGCTGTTGTCAACACACACCCATGGAGTCTTGCTATTTGGTCCATTAGTCACATAATTATACTATAATTATATGCAAATACTTTTTGCTGAGCGTCCGCATTGGGGAGCCAATATTTACATCTTTATTTATCAATGCGTTGTGTTTATTGGTTCCACTTGTCCGTGACGTCCGGCAAAATAGGCAAGACGTAACCCTTTTTATCATCTGGCATACATCCCTCAATAGGCCAATCCTTGACGGGTTTTTCCCAAAGATCAATCATTTGGTTAATATGTTATTGCAAATTTAAATCTTAATATTTAAAATGCAATGATGATTCATCGCAACGTTATCGGCCAGATCGAGCGTGCCCTAAGCCGTCAGGCAGCCGTGGCGCTGATAGGCCCGCGGCAGGTTGGGAAGACTACCCTTGCCCTCCACATTGCGAAAAAGCGCGACGCCGTATATCTCGATCTGGAGTCGAAAACCGATAGGGGAAAACTTGCCGAACCGGGTCTCTTTCTCGCCAGAAACGAGGATCGTCTGGTTATTCTCGATGAAATCCATCGGGTTCCGGAGTTGTTTCAGGAGCTTCGAGGCCTGATTGATCAAGGCCGGCGCAAGGGATTGCGCGCCGGGCGTTTTTTGATTCTCGGATCGGCTTCCATCGAATTGCTCCGCCAGTCGGGGGAGTCTCTCGCGGGCCGGATTGAGTACATCAATATGGGGCCGCTGGATGTCATGGAGATAGGCGCGGCTGGTGATCCCAATCCTGTAAAGCTCTGGGTCCGGGGCGGCTTCCCCGAAAGCTATCTTGCCGCAAGCGATGACGACAGCTTCGCCTGGCGGCAGAACTTCATCCGGACGTATCTTGAAAGGGATGTCCCGCAATTCGGTCCCCGCATTCCGGCTCAAACGCTGGAACGGTTGTGGACAATGCTGGCCCACAACCAGGGGCAGTTCCTCAACGCCTCGATCCTGGCCGGAAGCCTGGCGGTTTCCGCGCCGACCGTCAGCAACTACATTGATCTTCTGGCCGACCTTTTGCTGGTGAGACGCCTGCGGCCGTACCACGTGAACACCAAGAAGCGGCTAGTGAAATCGCCCCGTGTGTTCGTGCGGGACAGCGGCATAACCCATGCGTTGCTCGGTATCGCCGATTACAACCAGCTTTCCGGTCATCCGGTATTTGGGGCAAGTTGGGAAGGCTTCGTGATCGAGAACCTCCTTTCGGCGGCCCCCCCACGGACGGACGCCAGCGTTTACCGCACCGCCGCGGGGGCGGAGGTTGATCTCGTGCTGGGACTTCCCAACAGAGAAGTGTGGGCGATCGAGATCAAGAGCGGGCTGGCGCCGAAGTTGGGGAAGGGATTCCACAACGCCCTTGAGGATATTCGCCCCACACGCAGTTTCGTGGTCTATGCAGGGCCGGACCGCTTCCCGATGAACAAGCGGACAGAGGCGATAAGCCTGCCTGGCTTGATGCAGGAACTGCGCTGACATGGCGCTTATATGAGGGACATGGATTCATTACAAGAATGCCGGTTGTGCGGTTTTCATCTCCGCGTAGCGGCCTGTGGCTGGCGTAGATAAGGTTTCATTAGCGCATACGAATAAGCAAACGCTTTTTGCTGAGCGTCCGTCCCGGGGGCATCATGGCCCGTCCCGTTTGTCCTGCGATCTGCGCCGCGCCGCGTCCAAGAAATATGGCGAGCCACGACATCCGGATTAGCCAAAGCGGCGGCTTGAGTATTATGGGTTCAACCGCTTCGATCCCGTCATAGCGCAAGTCCCGATGGCCGGTCATGGTTGTCAAGTGTATGCTTTCACGGCTAATCGTGTCCGTATAGGATGCCAGCATGGGGTACTGTACTCATGGGCATTCTTAATCAAACCACAACGCTGACACCCTCCTGTACCCTACACGGCGCCACGTTGTTTTTCATGTTGGGTTATTCTTTGTGATTCCGGCCGCATGGACCGCCAGCGCCGCATCGCACCCGCGCTGGGATGGAAAGCAGGTGGAAGTAGATAATGGTTGATCGTGCGTGATGGTCAAGATTTACGCGGCCTCCCGCTTGGCTGAAGAGATGAGCCTGGGGACGCTTTACGCTTGGTCTTGGCCTTACCGCCGTTGGCCTTTCTCTCGCCGGTACTGGATTTCGCGCGCGGCGGCGCCTCGGCGCGGGCTGCCTTTGCGGGCGCCTTCGACGGCTGGGCGCCCTTTGGGGGCTTGCCATCGTCTAATTCGATTCCAAAGACGCCGGCCAAGCTGTCCATGCGCAGAATACGGCCCTTCCCAGCGGGTCCCGTGACGATGACGGCCTTGGCTACGCTGGCCTTCACCAGTTCGTTGTGATCCACACCGCGGAGTTGGAAGAGCAACTCCGGCGACTTGTCCAGCCGCGCGCCCACTCCGTAGAGGACGGCGGCTACATGCTTGCACATGTCCGCCCAGTCCGGGCATGAGCAGTCGAAGGCGATCTCCTTCGGGAGGGGGAAAAGCCCATTTTTCCTGTCCGTAACGACGCTCATCACCTGGCTGGACAACTTGCCCTGAAGAAGTTCCAGCATCGAACCAACCTGTCCGGCGCAGACCTTTCGGATGCGTTTCCATTTGGCGTCCGCCAGCGCTTGGATGGAGATATTCACGTTGTACAGGCTCGACCCGATAACTTTGGCCGAAATTTTTCCTTTCTGAGTTTCAAGATGACAGACCGAGCCATTGCGCACGTAGGTCCGGCCGCGCGGAAGGCGGTTTTCAAAGTCGCTGAATTTCTCAAGGTGCGCGCACCATGCTTTACCCCAGAAGGTACCGGCGATAGTCCGCCCGCCGATTTCGACGGGCTGGATGGGTACGCCCTTCTTGCGCAGCATGTTCATCTGCCGCTCCGCCCGCCGGCGCCGCTCCCATGCCGGCACGTATGGCCGCCATCCCCACATCACAAGGTTACTCCTCGTTAATGGCGCTTGCGTCCAGCCGGACGAGGTTTAACAACTCCGCGTCGGTCAATTCCGTTATCAGCGTAGGGGCGCCGCCTTCCAGCAATTCCTCGGCCAAGGCGCTTTTATCCCGGATCATTTCGTCAATCTTTTCTTCGATGGTGCCTTGACATACGAACTTGTGGACCATGACGTTCTTTCGTTGGCCGATGCGGTAGGCGCGGTCGGTAGCCTGATTTTCAACCGCCGGGTTCCACCAGCGGTCGAAATGGATCACGTGGGACGCAGCGGCGAGATTAAGGCCCGCGCCGCCAGCCTTCAAGGAAAGCACGAAGAACGGAGGACCACTCTCACTCTGGAATTCATCCACCAGTTTTTTGCGCTTGCCGACCGCTACCTGACCATGCAGGACAAGTCCTGGATGGCCGAAGACGGTTTTTAAAAATTCAGCAAGTGGCACGGTCATTTCCCGGAATTGGGTGAACACCAGGGTTTTCTCCTGGCGCGCGGCGAGTTCATCACAGATTTCGCCCAGACGGACGAACTTGCCGCTTTCCGCCGGTACATAGCCGCCGGCAGCCAGCCATTGCGCCGGATGGTTGCATATTTGCTTAAAGCGGAGAATGAACGCAAGGATAATTCCGCGGCGCTGGATGCCGTCCGCGGCGCCGAGCGCGCCAGCCAATTCGCGCACCGCTTGCTCATACAGCACGGCCTGGCGCTTGGTCAGGTGGCAGAAGGCCATCACCTCTGTCTTGTCCGGCAGGTCCGCGATGACGGACTTGTCTGTCTTGAGCCTCCGGAGAATGTACGGACCCACCAGCCGTCGCAATGGCGCGTACTGATCCCTCTCTCGCTTCTCCAGGCGCTTCACCAGACCGCTGAATTCCTTGGCGGAACCTAGCAGGCCGGGGCACAGAAAATCGAAGATTGACCAAAGGTCCGTGAGGCGGTTTTCAACCGGCGTACCAGTCAGGACGATGCGCGCCTGCGCCTTGAGCCGTTTGACCGCGCGCGTCTGGCGCGCGGCGGGATTTTTGATAGCCTGCGCCTCGTCCAGGACGAGCAGGCTCCACGAGGGCGCTGAAAGCCATTCCAACCGGGAGAGCATCCCGTAAGTCGTCAGCGCCACGTCGGCGCCGTCGAGAAAGGCGCGCGGATCGCCCGCGGCTTTCTTCATATCATCCGTTCCAGTCTGAGAGGGATGCACGAAGCGGAAAACGAGCGACGGGGCGAACCGCTCCATTTCCGCTTTCCAGTTCGCCAGCAACGAAGCCGGCAGGACGAGCAAGGCTGGCGCGGACTTTCCGGCGCTCCGGCGCTCTTTTTTTATTAAAAGCAGCAGCGCAAGGATCTGGATGGTTTTTCCAAGGCCCATGTCGTCGGCCAGGCACGCGCCGAGGCCTATTTTCGCCAGGAACCGCAACCACTTGACCCCCTCCGCCTGATACGGCCGAAGCGTGGCGCGCAGTTCTTTCGTGGGCAGACTGGCATCGAACGCGCCAGGTTCGCGCAACGCCCGGAGGCGCTCCTCGATCCAGGCGCCGGCGCGAACCTCGGACCACGCGGCGCTCGAAGCGCTGAAAAGACGATCCGCTTCCGGGTGGAGAGGCGCGCCGGCGAGCCACCGCATCCCCTCGATGAACGAGACACCGCCAAGGCCAACCTCATTCTCGACCTTTTTCCAATGCGCGAGCGCGGCCTTGAGCTTCTCACCGTCCACTTCAACCCAGCGCCCCCTGAGAAACACCAGACCATCGCTTCCGGCGAGGAGCCTTTTTGTCTCTTCCCGCGTCAGCGTTTCGCCGTCCAAGGTTAGTTCAACCTTGAAATCGAGCATCGCTTTCGCGTCGAACCTTGGCTGCCGTGCATTTCCTATCGTCACCGCCACCCGTGCGCGCGGCGGGTGTTTCGTCCACCAGTCCGGTATGCGCAGAATCAGGCCGCTCTCCTCAAGCAACGAGGCGTCCTTAAGGAAGCGATACGCTTCTTGCGGCGACCAGCGTAACGGGTGAAAGACCTCGCTGGATTCCACGAGGGCCTTCACCCAAGCGCACTGCTCCGCGGCGCGCTGCACGGGCGAGAGAAGGTTGATCAGCGTCTTCCGGTCCCCCGCCCCGGCGTATTCCTCGAGCGCCCGCCCCAATGGCTGGTACTGTACGCGCTGTCTGTCCAGAAGCCGCTTTGCATAGGTGGCCAAGAAGGCGAAAGGACGCTCGGCGTCGCTCTTGTTTTCGGCCAGATGAAAACAGACCCGCCCGACGCGGCGCCACAAAGGACTGCGCGCGCGCAACCACTCAGACAGGCCGCCCTTGCATTCCGCAATCTGGCCTCGGGCGCGGATGTCCATCTCCACCCAGAGCCGTTCAAGCGTCGCCGTGCGCAGGTACTCTCCACCACGCATGGGGGGCGCGGCGTCAGCCATCGTCTCCAAATCTTCCCTCGGCGCGGGGATGGGAGATTGCCGGATATCCAAAGGCTCCGGTATATGGCACAGCGCTGTCAGGTAGTGGTCTCCGAAACGCCGCCAGAATGAAAAGGCCGCTGGAAGGATGGCGTCATGGCGCACTGCCGTCAGGCGCAGCAAACCCTCGGCGGATCCTTTGTCGAACGCGCGCGCCAACGACGCGCCAACTTCTTCATCCAATGCGGCGCCGCCGGCATCCCCAGTGTCGAAAAGTATCAGGTGACCCGTGGGAGTCATCGCGAAATCGAACACTTTATCTTTTCCTTCAAACGGAACGCCCTCGCGCCTTCGTGGCCACATGGATTAGCCACAAAAACGTAATACATCTTCTTAAGGTACGTCAACCACCGCTGGACTGCCCTCAGGCCAAGGCATAAGGTTGAATCCAGCGCTTGCGGGATGTGCCACATTGATTATATAATGCCACTATGATTGATAAGTGGAATATAAGGTGAAATATGGCAAAGCAGGCGAGTAAAGTCGAAGTCCATCTTGGGCCTCAGGGCCGCATGGTCATACCGGCCTTTCTGCGCCGGGCGATGGGCGTGGGAAGCGGTGACCGTTTGCTCGCGCACCTGGAGGATGACCGCTTGGTACTTGAAAAAACCGAGTCGGTGAAAATTCGGCTAAAGGCCCGGTTCGCGCATGTCCGGAAGGGGAGGAGCCTTGCCAAGGAACTCATCGCTGACCGGCGTGAGGAAGCGAAAAAGGAACTTGCGGAATGAACTACGTACTCGACGCTTCCGCATTGTTAGCGTTCTTCCAAGGCGAGCCAGGCTCCGAAACCGTCGAGAACGCGCTTGAAAGCGCTAGTATATCAGCGGTCAATTGGGCGGAAGTCGTCCAGAAGGCGGTCGCCAACGGTGTGGAGGTCACCGGGATGAGAGAAGAGCTTGAGGCGCTTGGCGTGTTGATAGTTCCGTTTGACCAGGGGCAAGCGGAGGCCACTGGTCTTTTGTGGAGTAAAAAAAGGCGTTATGGTTTGTCTTTGGGCGACCGGGCTTGTCTGTGCCTCGGCAGGGAGCATAAGGCCACCATTTTCACGGCAGACCGGGCATGGGAGAAATTGGATCTAGGGGTTAAAATCCACGTCATCCGGTAAGCGGGCGCAATCGTTTCACCATCGCCTTATGAGGTTATGGGTAGGTCAATAGCCGCCGCCTACGCTCATTCCAGAGCGAACAGGATAACGCTCCCGCCGGATGAAGGAATGACGGCGGAAGGAACGTTCAGGAACTTGTGCGCCGGCGCGGCGGGGAAAGGTAACGCGCTTTCCGCGAAGGATTTGGCCAGCAGCGCGGCGCCGTCCTTGCCAGAGAGCAGATGCAGCCCGCCGCGCATGTCGAGCGCGAGCAGGTTATCAACCGCGCCCCTTGCCTTGGCGGGAATCGCGGTGATGCGCGCGCGCGCCGGAGATCCTAAAGCGGTTTTCCAAAGCGTGGCGCCCGTGACGCCATCCAGCGCATAGACCACGCCCTCCATGCTGATGCGGCGGCGCCGGAGAAAACCCGTCCGCCCTCCGCGCCGCGCCACCGCGGCGCTCCGGTGGCGCCGTCAAAGGCGGCGACGCCCTCCTCGCGCGTGGCCACCACCACCAGCGCGCCTATTTTCGTGGAAAGGATCACCGGCGCGGCGGCGTGTATAAGCGGTCCGCGCGCCGTCCACAGCGGCGCGGCGCCGTGGCGATCCACCTTCAGCGCGGCCACCACGCCGGTTTCCGTGGTGATGACGGCCTCGCTGGCGCCATCGCCATCCAGATCGGCCATGGCAAGGCCCACGATTTTGTCATACGGCTCGCCGGTGAGCCGCCACAACACTTTGCCGCCAACGCCGTCGAGCGCCACCGGGCCGCCATGATACGGCGCGACGATCACATCTGGGACGCCATCGCCATTGAGATCGCTTAACGCGGGGGAGGTCTGCGCGCCGGGAGGGCCGGAAACGCGGGTTCGCCACAAGGGCGGGCCGCCCGCCGGCATGGCCAGCGCCATTCCTTCAACCGTAGCCGCCACGATGTCCAAACGCCCGTCGCCATCAAGGTCCGCCAGCGCGGGGGCCGCGAGCAGCCGTCCCGGAACATCGCCACGGGCGGCAAGCTCGCCGGTTTCCAGGTCGTACAGCGCGATGGTTCCAAAGGAGGTTGACGCCGCCACCACCGCCGGCCGCTCCTTCCCCGGCGCGGCGATCACCGGCGTCAACGCATGGCCATGGCCCGGCAAGGCGCGCGACCACACCACGCGCGGCTTGAACCCGCTTGTCACGGGCGCTTGTTCCACGGGGCGCGACGCCGTATACCACGCCGCCAACGCCAATGCGGCCGCCGCGGCGAGCGCCACCGCGAACCGGGACCTTCGTGAAGAATCCCCCCCCGCCGCCGCCGCGCCCGCCGGCGCGCGCGCCGCCATGGATTCGAACACAAACTCCACCTTCCCGAAGCGGACGCGGTCGCCGTCGCGCAGCGCCGCGCTGGCGACCTTTTTATTGTTGACCCACACACCGTTGCGGCTGCCCGCGTCTTCGATGGTCCATTGGCCGCCGCCTTTGCGCCACAACCGGGCGTGGCGGGCGGAAACCGAGGAGTCGTCAAGCGAAACGGTGGACGCCGCCTCGCGGCCTATCAGGGCGTCATCGGCATGGATTTCAATCCGCGCGCCGCCGTCAACAGGCGTCAACGCCGCATGCGCGGCCTTGAACACCGCGGTGTGATCCCCGCCGGGGGAGGGGGCCGCGGCGCGGGAAGGCTCCCACGACACGGTAAAGACCACGTCGCCAATTTTTATCTCCGCGTCCGCGGGGACGATTTCCTTGGATACCCGCTTGCCGTTCACATAGGCGCCGTTGGTTGATTGAAGGTCCGCGATCCACAGCGCATCGCCTTTTACCTCCAATTCCGCGTGGCGGCGCGACACGCCGGGCGCATCCAGGGGCAGATCGCAGCTCTCGTCCCTGCCAATAACCAGCCTGCCGCGAACCGCCACGCGCTCGCCCGCGCGCAAGCCGCTTTTGAACACCAAACCCCATGGCGCAAGAACCGAAGGCGCGCGCAGCATGGTGCGGTTCGGATCCACCGCGATCCCCGATACGAGCGTGGCGGCGTTGGGGTCAATGACCTCTATCTCGAATTCGTCCAGGCGCAGCCGGTCGCCATGGGCCAGCGCGGCCCGGCCATGGACGCGCTTGCCGTTGAGATACACGCCGTTCGCGCTCCCCATATCCACGATTGAAAAACCATCCGGCCCCGCCTCGATGGCGGCGTGACGGCGCGATATGCCGGGACTGTCGAGCGGTATTGTGTTATCCGGCGTCCGGCCCAAGGTGGCCCCGGCGGAGGTAAGGGGGATGTCGGGGATTGAGCGTCCGGAAAAGTGCAGCGTCAGCATGAGCGCGCTCCACCGGTTGTCGCGGTGTACATCACCAGCCCTCCGCCACGTCAAAGCGGCCCTCGATCTGCCGCTGGGTTAAGCCCGCGCCGTCGCGCACGGTGACGATCCATACCCTCCGGTAGGCTCCCGCCCGCCATCCGGGGCCCAGTTCATCCGCCCGCATGTCCACGGCGAACGCCAGCGGCCCGGCGGGCGCAAGCTCCGCGCTGTCCCACGCCTCACCGCCGGGAGCCAGGGTAAGCCGGCGCAGGGAAACCACGTTCGCCGATGAAGCCAGCGGCGCGGCCTTTTTCTCGCCCGGCGCCAGCGCGGCGGCGGCGGGGCGCGTCAAACCCGGAACGGCGCGGTCCCCCGCCACCATTAACCGTTCGGGCGCCCGTTTCCAGCGAACGGTCACCGGCCCATCACCAGCGGGGATTTCCGCAAGCTCCGCTTGACCCCATGAACGCATGGTTTTACCGTTCACCGTCACGCCTTCCCCGCCCAGCATCAGGACGGTGACCGGGCCGTCATTGGCGCCGCGCAAAACCTTTTCATCGCCGCGCCCGGCGAGTTGATCCGCCGTCAAGTCCAATAGCGGAAGCGCGGAACGGGCCGTGTGCAGCGCGAACGCCAGTTCTGTCAGCGGCTCGCCGTCCGCCGCCCCAGCCATCCGCATCCCGCGCGGCGTTACGGGGAAATCCACGGGCCTCGCGCCGTCAGCGAACGCTTGCAACGACTGGTCGAACGCCGGATCGGGCCGCGGTCCATTTCTCCAAATGATCCACTGCCGGTCCCCCACCGCAAACCGCGCCTGATCGCCGATACGCAATAGGGAAAAAAGTTTCCCGCCCAGCGCCGGGTCGCGCCGAAGCGCCTTGGCCTGGGCGGCGGACAACTCCAGCGTCACCATGACAGGATTTTTAACCGTGTCCGCATGAACGGAGAACCGTGGAGCCTCGTCTTCTTTCTTGCGTTCAACTTCCCGGGGGGATTCACGGACGCTTTCGGTTTCCTTGATCGCAGGCGCGGGCGAAGGCGGCGGCGCGGCGGGGGTTGGGGCGGCTGGCGGCGGCGCGGATGGAGGGGGAGCGACAGGCGCGGGCGGCGCGGCGCGAACCTCCTGCGCGGGGGGTGGCGGCGGCGCGGCGGCGGGCGGCGCTTCGGGCGGCGTGAACCGCGCGCTGGTCACGGCGGCCAACGTTATCTGCGCCAGACCTTCGTCACCGGCGGGGTAGGCGCCCGCCAGCGTGAACGCCTTGCCCTCATGCAGCGATGTGTACGCCCATACCCTGACCGCGGTATCGCCGATGGCCCCCCAATATTCGCTCACCACGCCGCCGGGGAGGGCGGGCGCATGGGTGGCGCGTTCCCCTTGCTGCAAATACGGGGCGCTGCCCTTGAAACTTTTGTCAAAGCTTGCGGACGCCTGCGCCGCGGAGTCGAAGGAACCGGAGAGCGGATAGACCTCCACCAGCGCCGCCCCTCCGGGCGCCAGGAACCTGTCCAGGACCTTCGCGGGTTTGTCTTCCGCCCGCTTCCACGCCGGGGGCGCGCCCATCCACAATTTCGCGCCCATCACGCGCGTCCACGAAAAGCCAAGATCGGCGCCAAGCTGATCCGAGTACGGCTGCATCCTCTTTGAGGGGGGCGGCGGCGCCATGACGGGGGGAGACGTCCGGGCGGGGACCGCGGCGGACGCGGGAGCCGCGGGTGGCGCCGTCACAACGGGCGGAGGCGGCGGCGGCGCAGGTTTTTCCAGCGGTGGCGTTTGCTGGGGGACGGGCTGCTCCTTTTTCGCGGCGGCGGGCGGGCCTTTACGCGCGCCGGAGGCCATCGAAAAACTGCTGGTCATTTTCACCACATGCCGCCAGACCTCCTCGCCCGCGCCCTGCGCCGCGGTTCCGGCCACCACGAACAGACCCGCGCCGGTGGAGACATACAGCAACCT
>JACQZB010000037.1:0-31938 GCA_016207925.1 Nitrospinota bacterium | reverse complement strand
GTAGGTGATGCCTTCCCTGGCCCCCTCGTACTCCCCCCCGATGGCCGTCCATTGTCCCTCGATGTCCGCCGCCGGGGAGATTTCCCGTTTCAGCAAAGGGTCGCCCTTTACGCGCGCCTGCATGAATTGCTTCAAGTGCGGTTTGCCGAGGGGCGGCGAGGGGAAATGCTCCACGATGAACGAGGCGTCCTTGCCGCCGCCGTCCACAAGCGCCGTCACGGCGTTACCCGCGATCCGCCGCGGATCGTCGCGCCACGAAGCCGGCGCCTCGAAGCGGAAACCAAGCGGCGCGTTTTCCACCACCCGCCACGCGGCTTGGGCGGCGCCCGTGGCAGTGGCGCATAGCAAGGCCGCCGCGGTGAACCACGCCAGCCGGTTACTTTGACTCATCATCATCGAACGCGGCGCCGGGATCATACTTGCCGGCGGGGCTTTTGGGATTGGCCGGATCATAGCGATTGAGCGGATTGAGCGGGTTGTCCGGATCATATTTGCGCGCCGCGTTTTCCGGATTGTCCGGATCGTGCAGGTTGGCGGGGTTTTCCGGGCCAGAAGGATCGTAGCGGTTTTCCGGGCGGTAAGGGTTGTCCGGATCGTACTTGTTGGCGGGGTTGAAGGGATTCTTCTCGTAGCGGTAATCATCGCCCGCGGCGGCGGAACCCATGACGGCGGACGCCAACGCGGCGCCGGCCAGCGCGGGCGCGAAACGGCTAAAAGTTCGGCGCGTCATAGGTAGTCCCCGCGGGCGGCCCGGTGACGGCGTCCGCCGCCCCTTGGCTTACCGCCTGACCCGCCGCCCCCGCCTGGGCGGCCAGGCCGCCGGTGGCCGCGTCCGGAAACATCTGCTGCACCGCGCGGTTCGCAAGGTCAGTGGTGATGGGTGTCAGAAAAGCGGTGGTGAACGAGCCGATGGTGGTTTGCAGCACCGCGGCCAGAAACCGTTTCGCATAGGCGCCAAAGCTGTGCTGCTCCTCCCATTGCGCCGCCGCGCGGGCTGTGTGCGAGGCCTGCTTGTCCAGCTCCGCCTGCCACTTCATGGCCTGCTGCTGGAGCGCCTGATCGCGTTGGCGGCGCTGCGCCTGTTCAACCTCCGCGGATTTGCGCTCGGCGGAAACCGCGCGCATGTCCGCTTCGGCGGCCTGTTCTTCCTGCGCCGCTTTTTTGTCGTGTTCGGCGCGGTATTGCTGATATAGGTCGAACTGGGTTTCCACCGCTTGCGGCGGCGGCAAGGGCGCGCGCGCCGCGGTTTTGCGCTCTGCCTCCATCAGCGCGTCCAAACGGCTATCGGTTTGCGCGGCGGGTTTGCTTTTTATCGCGGCGCCCTTCGCGCGGAATTCGAGCAGGTTTTTATAGACGGTGAACGCCCGTTCAGCGTCCGCCTCGAAATGTTCCGCGCCAAAGGAGAGGGTGGTTTTGGGAGTTATCTGGACGCGGTAAGGATTGCCGGGGGAAATTTTGCCTTCGTCGCGCAGCCGCGATGCGGTGGTGATCGCGTTTTCAAGCTTGCCGATCAACGCGTCGAGCGCCGCGCCATCGGACGGCGCGGCCCGCGCGCCCGCGCTCCACAACGCCACGCAGGCCGCAATGGCCATCATCCTGCGTACAATGCCCATGGCGCTCATTATTTCACATCCCCGCCGTTGGGCTGCGCCGGTTCCGACAACAGCGAGCGCAACCGCGCATCGGCGCGTTCCTTCCTGTCTTTATTGTCGCTCATTTGCTTAAGTTTGAGCCAGGTGATCTTCGCCTTGGTATTCTGCCCGCCGCGTTCATACAACACCGCCAGGTTGTTCAGCGCCGCCGCGTCGTCCGGCTGGCGCTTCACATGCTCCTCGAAGTTGGCGATGGCGCCGCCGATGTCGCCGGATTCGGCCAGCGCGGCGCCAAGGCCGAACCGCGCTTCATCCAGACCGGGCTTTTGCTCGAGGGCGCGCCGGTACGCCTCCGCCGCTTCCGGGTGTTTGCCCAGCGCGGCCAGCGCCTTGCCCAGGCCCAGCCAGGAAAACGGCGCCACAGGCTCCTGCGCCACCACGGCGCGGTACATCTCAACGGCGCCTTCCCAGTCGCCGCCCTGCAGCAGCGCGTCGCCAAAATACTTGGCGGGCGCCGCGGCGCCCGAAAACGCCGCCAAAGACTCCTGCGCGAACGGGCGGGCCTGCGCCTTGTCCCCGCCCGACACCAGATATTGCAGATACAACAGCCGCGCGTCGAGGTATTGGGGGCGCAGGGCGATGGCCTCACGCAGATCGGCGGCGGCGGCGCCGGGCCGGTTCTGGTTGAACCGCGTCACCGCCCGCTTGAACAACGCTTCCGGCGCGCGCTGCTTATCATTGGCCAATCCGGTCAGCAACGCCTCCGCCCGCGCCATCCATGCGGGATCCTTTTTCCGCGAGAACTCGTATTTGAGGATCAAGGCGTCCGCCAGCCCAAGTTGTGAAGGCGTGTGGTCCGGCGCGCCCCTAAGGATTCGCTCGAATGAGGCGATGGCGCGGTCAACACCCGCAAAGCCCTCCTTTTTGAATGCGGCGACGGCTTGCGCGTAGTTTTGATCGGCGGGAGACACTTGCGCGCGCGCGTTAACCGCCGAAACGGCCAACAACAGAACCATACAGAGTGTTCGCGCCATTCGCATGATGGTCATTGCTTGGTTCGGATTTTGAAGTACGCCTTGCCCGACCACTTCCAGCCGGTGCCGTTCTTGGGGGCGATCACCCGGACGGTCACCTGCGGCGACGAACCCGCCGCCTTTCCCTGTAACACGCCGCCGCCGCACGCACCAGATGACCCGCCTGGTGCTGCTGGAGCAGCTCTACCGCGCGCTGATGATCCGCGACGGGCGGCCCTACCACCGGGCTTGAAGCGAACCACAGATGACACAGATGGGAAGACAGCGATGAGGAGAGCATGATGGGAGTCGCACAGGCAGGACGTCGATCCGTGCAGTCGCTGCCGATGCCCGGTAGTGGTGGAATCTGTGGTTCTCTTCCATTCATCGCGGCGTGCCCATGACGCCCGCTGACCGCCTGCGCGCCCGCCGCGCCGCCGACGACGCCCGCCGCCGCGTCCGCCGCCGCGGCCACGCCGGAGGTAAGCCCCCCGGCGATGGCGCCGCCGATGATGGCGTCCTGCTGGGCTTGCGTGGCCGCCGCCGCCGCCGCGCCCGCGTGCTGGGTCTGCGCGGACTGGATGCTTTGATCCACTTGGGCGCCCTGCGAGGCGATGTCGCCCATTCCGGCGGCATGGGCCGCATCCGCCGCGCCCGCCCGCTCATCCAGCGTGCCGCCTTGCGCCGAAGGCGCCCAGCCCGCGCCGCCCATATCAGGCGCGGAGACGTTCAGGTCCGGCGCCGCCGGAGCGCCGCCAGCCGTGCTCGAAGGTCCCCTGCCGCCCCGTCCGATGTTGCGGATAAAGTCATTGATGATCTGCTCCTGCGAACGCGGGTCATCAGGGTTGAGCAGTTGATCCAACAAATCCGCCGTCAGGTCATCCGCGGACGGCCCACCGGTCTGGCCGCTTGAACCGCCGCTTGAATCAGCGCCGGGGGTTTTATCCTTGTCGCCATCATCATCGCCACCGTCCCCATCCCCGCCATCGGGGGGCGTTTCGGGCGGTTTCTCCGGCGGCTTCACCGGAGGCTTGACCGGAGGAATAACAGGCGGGACGCCCGCCGTATCGTCCGGAGCCGGAGGCGAAGGCGGCGCGGGCGGCGGCGGGGTTGGTGGCGGAGGAGGCGGAACCGCTGCCACCTGAACGGGCGGTTTTGGTTTGTCCTTGTCCTTATCCTTGCCCTCGTCGGGATCCTTCGACGCTTGCTCATACACCGCGCCCGCGGCGCCGGTGATGCCGCCCACCACTTGCTCGCCGATGGCGTCGCTGGCCCCCGGAACCTCAGTGCCCAGGAAGGGAGCTTTGCCCGCGGCGCCCGACACCAACTCGGAAGTGGACTCGCGGATGTCCCGTACATGCCTTCCCACGCCGGTGTCACGCTCGAAATCCTTGATGGTTTCTTCTTTCAGCTTGTCGCCGGCGGTATTGATGACTTTTTGTGTGCCCTTGTCCAGGTAGCCGGCCATATGCTGGGCCATGCGCTTGTCCACGTCGTTTTTATCCGCCGCGCCGCCCAAGTCGCCCGCCGCCTTGACGATTATGCCGCCTTCGGCTCCGTACACCTTGTCAACGCCCGCGTCCACCATCTGCCGGGCATTGTCCAGCCCGCGCCGCGTATCTTCGTACCCTTCGGGCGTGTTATTGATGGACTGCGCGGAGTTGTCGTCCCACGCGCCGCGGTTTTCGCGAACGCTGGAAATATTGGAGCCGCCCACCGTTTCGGCGGCGCCCATGATTTTATCGCCCATGGCGCGGCCCGCCTTGTCTATGGATGGCCCGATGCCGTTGTCGCGTATTTCGCGCGCGGCGTTGAGCGCGGCGCTGCCCACCGTGTACGCGCCATACACCACCGCGCCCGCCACCGCCGCCGCCGCGCTATACACGATGATGCCGCCGATCACCGCGAACACGAAGTCGCCGGAAGGGTCGGTGAAGTTCACCGGATTGTTCATGGCGTACTGGTACGGCGCCCATGTGCCCGGCAGCAGCGGGACGCCGGCCAGCCGGTCGCGGGTGAAAAAGCGCTTCAGGCCGGGATGATAGAACCGCGCGCGCGCGTCGTAGGCGCCCAGGCTGGCATCGTAAAAATGTCCCGCGTACATTACTGATTCCGGCGGAGCGTCACCCATGTAAGGCTCGCCGAAGGGGCCGTATTCATGCCGCGCCACAAGCTGGCCCTTGTCATCCGTCACCAGCCGCGCCGAACCCAGCCGGTCCTGGTGGATAAAGTACGGGCGATCCTTTTTCACCGCCAGCAGTTGGTCAATCCCCGGCCCGTACACATAAAACGCGGTCAGGCGGCGCTGGCCGTCGAGTTCCATGAGCTTGTGGCGGCCCCGCCAAACGATGTGGCGCTCCTCGCCGCCCTTTCGGGTGTAGATCAACCGTCCAAAGGGGTCGTAGCGGTATTCTTTCACCGTCCCGTCCGGCAGCGTGGCGCGCGCCAGCCGTCCTTCCTGGTCGTAGGCGAACTGGTACGCGCCTCCGTTCATGGCGGCGCGGGTCATGGCGCCGTCCTTGTCGTGGCTCACCACGTCCGAACCGCGGCTGATCAGCGTCCCTACTCCCAGGTAACGGTAGGGGATGGTTTGCCCATCCGCCGTTTCTGACGCCAGGTTGCCGTTCGCGTCGTAGCCATAACGCGTTTCGGTGGCTGGGCCGCCCTGTTTTCTCGCCACCGCCGCCAGCCGCGCCTCGCCATCGTACGCGTATGCGGCGCTGGCGCCGCCCGTTTCGTCATCCGTCTTCGTCACCAAGCCGTCGGCCCCGTAGGAATACCGCTCGGCGAACAGGGGGCCTTGCGTGCCCATGACGCGGATCGAAGAAGGTTGGCCCGTGGCCGGATCGAATTCAAACCCTGTCCGCGCGCCGTTGGGGTAGGTGATCCCCGCGACGCGGCCCGCCTTGTCATACGTGAACGCGAACTCGCCCACGCCATCGGCCTGCGCCGCCGACAGCGCGCCGCCCGGCCCCAGGTAACGGTAGGAGACCGATCCATATCCGGGCGCGGCCACGGAAGAGACGCGCCCCGCCTCGTCGTAGGCGATCAGCGTTTCCAGCGACAGGGCGTGGTCAATGATTTCGGACAACTCACCCTGTTCGTTGAAACGGTACTCCTGCGAAAAGCCGGGGCCGGTGACGGAAGCGAGGTCGCCGCCGCGCCACGACAAGGCCACTTCAGAACCGTCGCGGTATTTTTTCCCCGTCAGCCGTCCGGCGGCGTCGTATTCCATCGAGGCGCCCCGGCCCGCGGCGGTGGTTTCCTCGACGTTCAAACCGTTGGGCGCCCACCGGACCCGGCTGGCCGCGCCGAAAGCGTCCAATTTTTCCTCCAGCCTTCCTTCGCGGGTGTAGCGGAACACCTCGCTGGCCCCGTTGGGATACACGCGTGTTATTTGGCGGCCATTGGAAGAAGAGAGGAGTTGGTAGGCCGCGCCGGAGGGGGAGATCACCGAGGCCAGTTGGCCACCGGCCCCGTAGGCGTAACGGAACTGGCGCCCCATAACATCTTTCGACGAGATGATTTTTCCCGCGCCGTCATATTCGTATGTGGCGACGGCGGCGCCGTGACGCGACGCGCGCGAAACCGCGCCGGACGCCGTATGCCCGTATTCAACCGCCGGCCCATCAGCCGGAGCCTGCCGCGCCACGCGGCCCAGGGTGTCGTAACTTAGGGACTGTTCTCCCGCCCCCTCGCGGATGAGCGCGGGTTCGCCCTGCGGGGTGAGCGTCACTTCCTTCACCACGGCGCCGCCGCGCGTGACGCGCTGTATTTCGCCGTTGGGCCAGCGCTCGTAGGCGATGGTTCCCTGGCCCGGCGGCGTCACTTTGGCCAGGTTGCCCCGCTGGTCATAGGCAAGGAGCGTGACCAGGCCATCGGGGCCTTCCACACGCTCCGGCGAAGATGTTTTCCCGCGATAACGCACGGTGGTTTTCCCGCCATCGGCGCCAAGCATGGCGATGGGGCGTAGCAGGGTATCATACGCGAATTCCCGCTTCGCGCCCCCGGCGCCGGTCCACGAGAGCAGGTTGCCCAGGCCGTTCATGACGTATTCCACGCTCCAGCCGGCGCCGTCGCGTATGGTTTGGGTGAAACGGTCGGCGGTGACCTGGTACGAATAGGTGTAGGTCTCGCCCCCCGGCATGGCCACCTGCACGGCGTCCTTGCCCTTCGCGGAGAACGATATCCATCGCTTCGTTGTGTCGCTCACCCGCGCCACGGGGGAATGGGCGCCGGGGCCGTACTCGATGGACACGGCGGGTTGGCCGGGATTGGCGATGGAGACAAGCCGCCCCTGCCCGTCATAACCGTACCGCGCAGGCTCCAGGCCGAACCGCGAGACGGAGGCGAGCCTCCCCTGCGCGTCATATAGGTATTCGACGGTTCCGCCCGCGTTGTTCACCGCCCTGATGAGCCGTTCTTGCGCCCCATACTCAAGCGACAGGCCCCGCCCGGCGTTTTTGGCCCAGACCTTCACGGGCCGGGGGCCGTCGTACTCGATGGATAGGCCCGCGCCGTTCATGTCCTCCTTGCGGACAAGCCGCCCCGATGAATCGAAACGCGAACGGTAGCCCTCGCGCGTGACCATCGTAAAGCCGCCGTCCGGCGCCTTGACCGCGGTTTCGCCGTTCGGCCCCAGGAACAGCCCTTTGGCGGCGCGGTGCAGCCACCGCGGGCTGTTGGCGTCGTCCAACCGCAGCGCGCCGTCTTTCGCCGGGGTCAACGTGGGGAACCCCTCAAGCCGCCAGCCGGGGCCAAACGGCCCAGCGGCGGCGCCGGGGGCCAGCGTCCTTGTCAGTTCCACGGGGAAACCCTCGCCCGCCACCCGCGCGTCGGTGACCCTTATCTCCAGCGTCCGCTGGGGCAGGGAGATGAACAGGCCGTTGAACACCTCTACCCCTTCGCGCCGCAGCGCCGCTCCGTCGAAGGGCAAGGTCAAGGCCGCCGGGGCAAGGCTGGGGATGGCGGCGCCCGCATGGGCCGCCTGCGCGGGGAGAAACGCCGCTTGCGCCAGATGCAGGTAGATGACCGCAATCGCGATGGCTCGCCGTTTCATATCGCGCCGTCCCCGCTAGGGCTGAAAACTCCCAGGGCAAGTTTCCTTGTTTATTCCATACGCACGAACTGGGCGTCTATTTTATTGGGCGTCACCGACAGCACGCGCAGGCGGAAATACGCCGGCTTGGCCAGCGTAAGCTCCTCCGCGAGTTTCTGCGAATCACCGGACCACATCACGTCGAAAGCCACCACGCCGGCGGTGAAGCTTCGCTGCGACACGTCGGAGACGCCCCGCACGTTCTCCCGCAAGGTTTGCTTGATCGCCGCCACCTGCCATACCTGTTCCACGCCGCCAACGATCAACGCCACTTCCCGCGTAGCGCCGGCAGGCCCCTTGCCGCTGGCGGCCAACAGCGGCGGGATCATGCGTCCGCCCAATTCTTCCGCGGCCAACCGGATGGCCTCGGAGCCGCCCGCCAGGTCATCAACGTGGATCTTGGTCGCCGAGGCGGATTCGGACGCCACCACCTCGGCGGTGTCGGTGCGGATGGCCCGCAAGCTCACCGTGGCGCTGTAGGAGCGAAAGCCGGTGTCGCGGATGCGCTCCGCGCTGCCCTTGGCGACCGCCTTGCCCACCACAATGATGTCCGCGCCAAAGCTTAACCCCAGCGCCGCCGCCGCGCGCGCCTCTCCGGCGGAAACCTGCAGCGCCTTGTCGCGCGTGACGCTGGTTTTGACAAGCTCCGCGTCAATCACCTCGGCGCCGGAGGCCAGCAGGCGCTGGGCGAACACTTGGGCGGCGTCGTCCATGCTGTACGCGCCCATGTTTTTCTCGCTGATTAAAATCATGAACCGGCTCCCGCCGCCCCATGCGGGGCCAGCGAACGCGGCCAGGGCCAAGGCCGCCGCCAGAAACGCGAATCTGCCGTTCATGCGTCTCGCTCCTTTTCCGCCGCCGTCTAGGGCAGCTTCACCGTCACCGGGTCGGAGGGGTCGCTTTCAAGCCCCGCGGCGTCCACCGCCATGACCCTGAAGGTGTACTCTTCGCCGGATTTGAACGTATCGTGAAACTCAAACGAAGGTTTCGCCGACTCGCCGGTTTTGCTCCACAAGAATCCCTTTTTGCTGATTTCATACCGGGCGATGTCGTCCTCCGGGTTCGCCGCCCAGGTGATGGCGATGCGCCCGTCCCGGAACACGGCGGCCAGCCCCAAAGGTTTTACCGGCCGCGCCTTGGTCATGGAAACCACGCTGCGCGAAAACGGGCCTACCAGCTTGTCCTTGTCAACGGCCCGCACGCGGAAGAAGTAGGCCGTGCCGTGGTCAAGGCGGTCATCCACGAACCGGGTCACTGATCCCTTCACGGTACCGGCCTTGCGGTCAATCGCTTCGGGCGACTCGCCGCGGAAAATCTCGTACTCATCAATGTCCGTTTCGGGGTTGGGCGACCAGTTGAGCGTCACGCGCCGCACCTCGAACTGCGCGGCGGCAAGCCCCTCCACCGGCTGGGGGACCGGCTTGGTGACCGCGCTGGCCACGGGGGAGTACGGCCCGCGCACATCCACCACGTTGACCGCCTGCGCCTTGTAAAAATATTCCGTAAGGTCCTTGAGCGCCCCGCGCGAGGAGGAGAACATCCCGCCGCCGCCGCCCTTGTCAACATATTCGCCGGCGTCGCGCCCCTTGACGTAGGCGATCTCCTTGAACGGCCCGTCGCGGCTTTCGGCGCGGAACAGGTAGTACCCTTTCACTTCCGGCTCGGCCACCGGCGTCCACGAAAGCGGCACGGACCGCGCCACGGCGCCTTTTGCCTGCATCGCCGCCACCGGCGAGGGCGGGCCGGTGGTGGTGATTTTTACCAGGTCCGTGTAGGCGCTGGTCAGCCCATGAGGGGTCAGCGCCACGGCCTTGTAGTAGTAGGTCTCCGCGTCCAGCAGCCCCTCGTCCTTGAACACGAGCGGATTGGCGCCGGAGTTCTTGATTTCACCCGCCGCGACAAACGGGCCGTCCTTTGTTCTCCCGCGCAGGACGCGGTAGGTGGGGAAGCCGTCCTTGGGCAGCGCGTACAGTTCCAGCACGGCGCCCCGGATCTCGCCACGGTAGGAAACAAATTCCGGCCGCGGCATGTTCACCGAAAACGTGTCGCCCGCGGCGATCCATTCCTGCTTGAGCCGGAAGATCATGGACTCCACCAGCGTCTGCGTGAACGCCGAAATGCTGGTGGGGTTTTTGGAGATCGCCGAGTCCGTTACGCTCCACACGATAGAGCCGGTCTCCACGTCTATCATCCGCACGTTGATCCCCACCGCGGGCAATTCGCTGGAGCCTACGGCCCGCAGCCCGTATTCCGGCACCGTGCCCACGATCACTCCCTGCACGTTGAGCATTTTGCCCACCCGCATCGCCAGGGCGCTTTCGGTGACCCCTTTAAGCCCAAGCTCCTGTTCGCCGAGCACCTGCTCCATCTGGCTGCGCTCCACAAGTTCGTACTTGTAGGTTTTCAGCAGTTCGGTGGAGAACATGTCCGCCACGCTGGCGCCCGCCAGTTCCACGGGCGCGCGGAAAGGCATCACGGCGACCTTGTGGTACACCTTTTCCTTGGCGTGGGGGCTGACGAAGGCGCTGCCTCGCCCTTGGCCTTTCTTGCTTTCCCCCGAATCGGAGATGAACGCCTTTCCTTCGGGTTTGGGGGATGAAGAACACGCGGCGCCACCCAAGGCGGCAAGAAGGATGAGGATCATGGCAGGCGGAAGCGCGCGCCGACGGAACGTCACGGTTTGCGCCGGTGATCGGAAATAGCGCCGTATTCGCATATCGTCTCGCGCCCTCCACCGTCCGTTAACGTTACCCGCGCGCCCCCTAAGTATGCGCTGGTTTGCTTATACGTTATTTTATCAGTTTCGCGCAAATCAAGGTAAAAACGGTTTTGGCTTTTTGTAGGCGATAAGAATCCCTCCACCCTTTCCCTTCCGGCCAAACTTTGGCGCCGCTTTCGCAATAAACAAGGTCAACATCTGTACCATCAAGAATACAGAGCGGACGCGCCAATAAAGATGGGCGCCGCGCGTAAAACGTAACAGTTGGATTGACAAAACGTAGTTTTATGAACGTTTCGTTCAACAAGACAAAAATTCTGCTCATCGTGGTGATCTTGTGCGGCGCATTGGCGGCGGGCGCCGTGGCCCTGCCGAATCCCCTTAAAGATTATGTGGTTCGCGAAGCCAAGGCCGCCGGCTACGTGGAATACGAGCCGATGGAAGCCTACAAAATGGCCAACACCATCTGTACCCAATGCCACACCAATGAGCGGATCAAGATGTACTGCCCCCGGTGCGGCCCGCCATTCGTGGCGGTGGTCCCCCACATGCAGGCGTTTATAGACAATTACAAGGTTACCAAACCGGACCTTGAGATCACCAATATCACCGAGGCGCAGGCCGTGGCCATTGTGCAGGTTTGGAACGCCTTGGTGGGCAATTGGGAGAGCGACTTCCGCGAACAGGACATCCTCAAGCTTATCGGCGGGTATCGCCAGTTGGCGGCGCTGTACAAAACTCCGGTGGCCCAACGCAGGATCGAGACCGCGCTTGTCGGCAGGGAGGACCTGAAAATCGGGCACATGTCCGCGCTTGCGGAGATGCAGAAAAACCTCGGCAAGCCGCAGCCGGCCCCCGTGGAGCCGCCCGCCGCGCCTATGGATCATTCCGGACATGAGCACGGCCATGAGGAACACGCGCACGATCAGCACAGCGGGCATCAACATTAACAGCGATAGCCCGGAACGGGCGGAAGAAAAGCGATGACGCAATCAGCCGTGGCGCCGAAAGACCGCGCACCGTCCCTGGGCTCCGGAGGGACGCGGCGGCGGTTGAACCAGGTGGTCGTCCTGGCGGCGGCGGCGGTCATCGCGCACGCGCTGGTCACCCATTTCACGGCGGAGGAGCATGTCAAGGCGCTCGCCGCGGGGGACGCGATGCCCGCTTTCACCCTGCCGCTTCGCGGCGGCGGGACGGTGACGGACAAGGATGGGCTTGGCGCTCCCAAACTCTATTATTTCTACGCCAGTTGGTGCCCCTGCTCGCACCAGTCCGTTGAAAAGATCACCCGCGCGGTGGACAGCCACCGGGACGCGGGGCTTACCGTGTTGTATGTGGGCATACAGGATTCCACCGAACAGCTTGAAATGTTCCTTCGCAAGCACAACCTCGACGTTCCGGCGGTGGTGGAGGGGGGGCAGAGCCTGGCGGACATTTCACGGTAGGCGCGGCGCTGACGGCCCCGCGGGAGATGGCGCCGGCCCGGCGTCTGGCCGCGGGGGCCGGGCTGGGCGCGCTTTCGGTGATGGGCTTCATGGCCGTATTCATGATACTTGGCCTGCCCTCCACGGCGGCCGGCCAGGCTCTGTTCGATGTTCTCGAACCCGCCAACCAAACCGGCGGCGTGGTGGTGGGATTGTGGGGGGCGTACTTCATCGGCCTTTTGACGCTGGATGACCGCGCGGCGGCGGTTCGCGCGGGCCGCTGGATTTTCGCGTTTTTCTTCGGGTGCGCGGTGGCGGTGGCGTATAAACCGTGCGTGACGCCCACCCTGACGCGCATCATCCAGGAAGCCCAGGCGCCGGACAGCGTGGGGCGGGGCGCGGCGCTGCTGGCGGCGTACACGCTGGGCGTGTTCACCCCCATCGGCGCGGGCGCGCTGGCGCTTGCGTGGGCGGCGGTGGCCAAGGCCCCGGCGAAGGGATGGTTGATCCGCGCGGCGTGCGGGGTGGCGCTGGCCGTCCTGGCCGCGCTGATCCTTACGGGGTGGATGACGGTCTATAAAAGCCTGCTGGTGGGCGGATTCAGTTCGCGGACAAGTCGGTTTTTCCCTCCGAGGCGCGGTTTCTGCTGCCGCCCGGCGTGACCAAGCTTACCGACGTGTGCAGCCTCTCCCCCGGCGGGCAGCATTTCTGCCAGTTGTTCGAGCTAAAGCCGGAACAGGGCCACACCGCGCTGGATGTGCGCTTGCCGTATTCCGACTTCTTCATTGACTTCCAGTACGCGCCGTTCACGCCGGGCGCGGGTGAGAAGCGGTCGTTCACCTTCCCCGTAAAAAGCGCGTACCCCATCCACACGCTGGAAATCCACGTGCAGGAGCCGCAACGGGCGAGGCGGTTCACCCTTTCCCCGGGTACCAGCGAAGTCTATGAGAAAGATGGATTCCGCTACCACAAAATCGAATACGGCCATGCGCCCGCGGACACGGTGAAGGGCGTGACGGTCACTTATACCAAGGACGACGCCGAACCCTCGGTGGACATAAAATATTCCTCCATGCAGCAGGCTGGCCTCTTCGAAGGGCGCTCTGGCGAGGCGCTGGTGGCCGTGGGCTTGGCCGCGCTGGCGGGCGTATGGTTTGCGCGGCGCAGGACGCGCCAGCAGAGATGAGGCGGCCATGAAGTTCGCCGTGCTCGCGGTGTCGTTCATAAGCGTGCTGGCGGTGATGAGCGCGAAATATGTCTTCAGCAATCCGGCGCCGGAAAACTCGGTGCTGGGCGTGTCGCACTCGCTGGCCTGCCCCTGCGAATGCCCCATGGTGCTGGAGGACTGCCACATGAGCTGCGGGTTGCAATGGAAGGATCAGATCGGGGTCATGCTCAAATCCGGCATGGACAAGGGGCAGATCACTGGGTACTTCTACAAGCGCTATGGCGCGGAAGCGCTGCTGACCCCCGTCCAGCGCCTTTCGGGCAAATGGTACGAGGTGACCCGGGGCGGCTACCCGGTCAAGGACATGGCCCTGTTCGGCGTGGCGGCGCTGGTGTGGACCGCGCTGGTCTATTCAGTAATCATGCTTGCCGTGGAGAACATCCCATTACTATCCCGAAAATAATTTCCGCCGCGCTCGCCGCTTTGATGGCGGCGGCGCCCGCCTGGGCCGGAGTGGAGCCTCCGCCCCAAGGCAAGGCGCGCATCCCCGGCGGAATCGCGGTCCTCGGCTCCGGCGCGGACGAAGTGGCGCGGGCGCTGGAAGGCTCCCCCGCGAGGGCCGCGTGGTACGCCGATGAAACTCCCCGCCGGAACGTGACGGTGAGGGAGTTTTACCTTGACCGGACGGAAGTGACCAACGCCCGGTACAAGGCGCTGGTTCCCGGACACGAGTTTCCGCCGAACCTGGCGGATCATCCGGTGGTGAACGTCACCTGGAGCAAGGCGGACGCCTTCTGCCGCGCCGCGGGGGGACGGCTTCCCACCGAGGCGGAATGGGAATTCGCGGCGCGCGGGCCGGAAGGGCGCGTGTATCCCTGGGGCGACGCGTTCGCGCAAGGCGCCGCCGTGTACCTGGACGCGGCGCGGGAAGGCTCGCGGTTGACAGTGGGGTCATACGCGCTGGAGGAGTCGGCGGCGAACCTTTTGGGGGGTACCAGCCCCGTGGGGTCGCGCCCAATGGGCGCCAGCCCCCAAGGCGTCTTTGACCTTGCGGGGAACGTGTGGGAATGGGTGGACGGCTGGCACGACATGGCAAAGGGCGCGCGGCCGCTCAAGGGCGGCTCGTGGCTTAGCCCCCGGGAAAGCCTGCGCGCCGCGGCCCGGCTGGGCGACAGGGACGGCGCGGTGTTCAACGACTACGGCTTCCGCTGCGCCTACGACAGTGAATGATGCGCCTGATAAAAAAAATCGCGGTGACGGCGGCGCTGCTTGCGGCGCTTCTGGCGGGCGCCGCCGCGGCCGCCGCGGCGGCGATGTACGACACGCTCCACGACCTTTCCACCGACCTTGACACTGCATGGCGCGCGGCGCGCATCGCCCTGTACAACCGCGGCATGGTCAACCGGCTTGGCGCCGATGACGTGCGCTACCTCTATCAGTCAAGCTGCTACCGGCAATGCCACGGCGAGGCGGTGATGATCACCGCGGCGCTGCCCCCCGCCGGATGGATACAGGTGGTGGAGCGGATGAGGGTGCAGGAGAAGGTGGAGATCACCGGGCGCGAAGCGGACGCGATCATCCAGTACCTCGAGGGGACCTATCTCGCCAGCCGTTCCTCGTTTTCCTACGAAGCGCGCCGCCAAACCCACGACGCGGTATGGCGCAACGACATGGGGCAGGGGGATATTTACGGGGACGTGATCTACGCCACGCCCGAATACCTGGCCTCCATCGGCGCGGAAAACCTGATCGAGGAGTACGAGGTGGACCGCTACCTGGTGTTCATCGTCAGTTTCACCGTGCATGAGAGCGAGATCGAGCCGCACAATCTCGATCAACTATGCCTCCTGCGGACGCCGCAAGGCGAGGCGCGGACCGCGGTCCCATGGCGGCTGCGGTTCCAGACCGCGGACAAGCATCATTACGAGGGTGTGATAAGCTTCGCCCGGCAGACGGCGCAAGGCGCGCAAAACGGCTGGATGGAACTGGTCATCAAACAAGTGGGCGGCGCCGCGGACCGGCGGTACCGGTGGGAGTTGCCCGTAGAATATCCCGCCGAGATCGCGGCGGCGCGGCGAAAGTAAATCCATGTCACGGGCGCTTGCGGCGGGCTTGGCGCTGGCGGTCATCGCGCTGGCGGGCTGCGAGGCCAAGCCGATGGAAGCGCCCCCCAAACAACAACCCCGCCCCGCGCCCTCCCTTACGCTGCCGCGCCTTGGCGGCGGCGAGATGTCCCTCCAGTCGTTGCGCGGCAAACCGGCGCTGGTGAATTTCTGGGCCACCTGGTGCGTCCCGTGCTTGAAGGAGATGCCGGAGATCGAGCGGTTCTTTCAGATCAAGAAGGCCGATGGGCTTGCCGTGGCCATGATAAACGTCAAGGAAAGCGCCGCCGCCGTCGAATCGTTCATGGCCCCGCACGGCTATACCTTCACCGTGCTGTTGGATGAAAAGGGCGAGGCGGTGGAAAAATTCCAGGTATTCGGCCTGCCCACCACGGTGTTCATTGACCGCGACGGCGTCATCCGCTACACCCACATGGGCGAACTGACGCGGGAAATTTTGTACATGGGATATCGCGAGATTAATCCTCCACCCCTACCACAACAGAAATAATACTTTCTGAATCGAAAAGAGCGCAGTGTCTTATATTTGCGTCATAACAATTACTTATGTATTAACTTGATAAATAATGACAAATCCATTTATGAAGAATATCATGCGCGATAAAAGCGACATGTTATCGTTTTGATAGCAGATCTATTTTTTGTAACTATATGTATTGAATGAGATTAATAATTATTACATTTGGCATTAATAGTGCTCATGATAACTGTATGTGGTTACTTGCTTGCCACATGAATGTTACATATGCATGTAATGTGATGTGAAAGCGTCTGTTATGAGTAGTATCAGAGAGTTTTTGCAAGCTATAGCAAAGTCCGCATGGTTTGTTTTTGACCGCTAACGCTGAGGCTGGGCGATGGAAATTGTTGGCGCGCAATTTGCATTTGTTTGTTTGTTTGTTTGTTTGTTTGTTTGTTTGTTTGTTACCAGCTTCCATCTCACGCCCAATAAACCACCAAACCGAAGTTCGCGTTGCCAATTTGCTCGCCGCGTGGGCGGGCTTTTTTGTTGACATCTCGCAGTTCCCCGGTATGGCAAGGCCGCGTTGGCCCCATCGCGGGGAACGTTGCGGCCAAGGTAATGATTGTTATGCAGGCGACCCTCAACCCGATTTGTGACGCGTCCGGCTATAAATCGGGATCGGGCGGGGCGTTGGAAGGCGGCACCCCTCCTTCCGCGCCCACGCCCGCGCTTGCAAACAGTTTGTATGGGATGGGCGGGTTGGCCCAAGGAGCGCCTATGTACTTGCCCCTGGCGGGATTATTCAAAGACGGAAATTTACAGCGTGCTGTTGATGAGACGGGGTTGTTTTACGCCCACGAGGTCATCAACCTGACGTGCGACAGCAGGAGGATAGAAAGCCTGGAAGGTTTGGAGAATTTAACCAATCTCGCTTGGCTTTGGCTGGGGAACAACCTGATCAAGGACGTGTCGCCGCTGGCCAATCTCACGTCGCTGGCCGGTCTTGATCTATGGGGCAATCGAATTACAGACCTGGCGCCGCTTGAAAATCTCTCTTCATTGGCAAGGCTTGATATCTGGGGCAACCACATCACGGATATTTCACCCTTGGCGCGTCTGGCCGCCTTAAAGTGGCTTTGGCTGGGCAAGAACCGGATCGAGGACCTTTCACCGCTTTCCGGCCTTACTTCGCTGAAGGAATTTTATTTGGGGGACGGCGGAGCGGCCATGGATGTGGCGCCGCTTGCAGGCCTCACCGCGTTAACGAGGCTTGATTTGCGGGCCAACCGGATTCAAGACGTTTCGCCCTTGGCCGGGCTGCGCGGGCTGCAGTGGCTTGATCTGGAGGACAACCGGATTGCGGACGTAAGCCCGCTGGCCGGGCTTAGCGAGCTTACGGTTCTGCGTTTGCGCGGCAACCCGGTTGAAAATGTCACCGCGCTCGACGGCCTTGCCAAACTGACCACGCGCGAGTCGTGGCGGCCCAGGCCGCCATGGGCGGTGTAAACGATTAAGCCTTTTCCGCCGTCAGCCCGCCAAACCCGCGGGAAGCTCCAGGCGGACCGTGGTTCCCGCGCCCGGTTCGGATTCGATGGTGACCGAGCCGTTGTGGTTGCGGATGATGTTGCGCACCACCGAAAGCCCCAAGCCGGTGCCGTTGCTTCTTGTGCTGTAGAAGGGGTCGAAGACGTATTTGAGGTTGTCCGGCTCTATCCCCTTGCCAAAATCGCGCACCAGGATTTGCAAGGGGGCGTGTTCGGCTTCGCCGGCGCGGGTTTCCATAATGACGGTGGAGCCGGGCCGGGACGCCTGCACGGCGTTGAGCAGCACATTGAGCATGGCCTGGTGGAGTTTGCCCTGGTCGAACAGCGCCATGGAAATGGCCGGGTCCGGCTTGAATTCCACCTTGATGCCGCGTTCTTTCAACACCGGCCGCAGGGATGCCAGCACCGCCGCCAGCCTTTCATGCAGGTTCTGCCAGCGCAGGTTGAGCGTGATCGGCTTGGCGTAGTCCAGCAGTTCGGTGACGATGCGCTCGAGGTTGGCCACCTCCTCCTGGGCGATTTCGAAATGCTCCAGGTCCGCAAGCGACGGGCGGAGCCGTTTCTTGAGGATGGTCAGGTTCATTTTGATGGAGGACAGCGGGTTGCGGATTTCATGGGCGATGCCCGCGGCCAGCCGGCCCAGGGAGGCCAGGCGTTCCTCGTTCTTGAGCTTCTCCTCAAGCAGGTGGGTCTTGGTGACGTCCCGGATGAAGCCTATCATGCCGATGACGGCCCCATCCTCCGCGCGCAGGGGGGAGGACTTGACCATGACGGTGTAGGACTCGCCGCGCTTGTTGACGATCTCCATTTCATGAATCTGGCTGATGCCCAGCAGGGTGTGAACGTTCTCGCGTTTGCCGATCAGTTTGGTGTTCAGGATGCTCAACAGCGGCTGGGTGAGCAGTTCCTCCCTTTCATAGCCCCACTCGCGGACGCAATCGTTGACGTAGGTGATCCGCCCTTCCGTGTCAATGGCCCAGATCACGTCGCTGGCGTTGTCGAGCAGTTGTTCGTAAAAGGAGGCGTTCATGGCGTTTCGGCAAGGCTCATGTGGCGCACCATCAATTCCGGGAAATCACCCGCTTCGTACAGGCTTTGCCGCGTCATCGCCGCGCCAAGGGCCGCCGCCCGCTCCCGCGCATCGGCGGACAGAAGCGCCAGGCGCGCGCCCATGCCGGAAAGGTTGGGGATAAAGCGCGCGGCGGCGCGGGGGAACGCGGGCAACAGCCCCACCGCGGCGGCGCTGCGCAGGTCGAACAGGGCGCCCGGCGCGCCGGAGAGGATCACCCGCCGCACGTCCTGCGCGCCGATCCCCATGCGGCGCAGCAAAATGGTAATGGCCGTGTGGTAGGAGGCCTTGGCTTTTTGCGCCGCCGCGATGTCTGCCTGGGTGACGCAGATGGGGCTGTACAGGGCGGTATGCTGTTTGGCAGCCAGCACGAACACTCCGGTGGCCCGCTCCTTGCCTGAAAAACGGCCGTCCTCATCAATGATGCCCTGCTTGCGGAACACGGCCAGGACGTCCACCATCGCGGAGCCTAGCGCGCCCACCGGCGCCGCGTCCCCCAGGGCGCGCCAGTTCAACCGTTCCCCTTCGGCGCGGACCTGGTATATAAGTCCGTCGCTGTAACCGTGGCCGCTTTTGCGGGCCATGGGCCGCTCCAGCGCGTAGCCCGCCGCCACCGGCGCGCATAACAGCCGCCCGCCCCCGCCAAGAATCACCGAGCCGCCCCCCGCGACGTTGACGATCAGCGTGTACTCGCCCTCCGGCGCGATGCCGGCCGCCAGCGCGGCGGCCACTGTATCCGCGCCCGCGCTGTCCTGCGCTCCGGGCATCAGGCTTAGCCGGCAATCCGGATGCGCCGTCAGGGCGACGTCCGGCGAAAGCGATTTCGCGCAGATCAGCGTACGGCCCCGGGCGCCGCGGAACAGCTCGCGCGCCACATCGCCGCCCGCGGATACCATGATCTCGCGAACGCTGTCGCACAGCGACGGCTGGCGGTGATGCAGCCACGACAGGATGTGGTTGATCTGCTCGAGCAGGTACCGCTGCGCCAGGGCGGAGGAACGCTGCGGCGCGGGGTCGCCGCGGTGCGTGAGCATCCATTCCAGCCGCGGCGTTTCCACAAGGTTGGCCGCGATCAACGCCCCGTCCGCCAGGTCATGCGTATAGGCGATGGTGACGCAGGGCGTGATGTCCAGCGCAAGGCCCGTGATGGTTGAAGGGCGCGAAGGCTCTTCCGTGATTTCCGCCGCCGCCAGGGGCGCCAGCCGGAATGAGCCTATATCAATATCCCGCTGATACAGCTCCGGCGGCGCTTCAAGCGCGTCGGGGCGCCCGCGGGAGGCGTGGGGTACGTACACCGTCACCTCGCCCAGCGGGCGCGCCTGGCAGGCCAACCGCGCGCCGCCCGGCGCGCCGCCAAGGTTGAGCGTTTCCTCCTCCGACAGCGGGGTCAACCCCCCCCGCAGCGTTTCCACCACGCAGGCGCCGCACGAGCCGTTGAGGCCGCAATGCGCCGTGATGCTCACCCCCGCCAGTTGCGCCGCCTCCATGAGCGAGGCGCCGGGCCGGACATACACCCGCGCGCGGCTGGGCAGGAACGTGACCTGCGACGAACCGCCGAACGGCCCGTTCACGCGCCGTATGCGGGAGAGTTCGTCGCGGGCGGCGCGGCCCAGCGCGGCGATGTTCTCCACCGGCGAATTGAGCGGAATCTCGCACCCGCTGCCAAGGATGAATCGCTCCTTTTCCCGCGTGGCCGCAAGCAGCGCGCGCGCCTGGCTGTAGATGGCGCGCTCCTCCCCCTCCAGGAACAGGGCCGGCATAAGGTTGCCGTTGATGACCGTGCTGGCGGCGTACCGCATGGCGGTTTCGATGGGCGCCAGGTAGTCCACGGTGGTGATGTCCGCCGCCACCACCGTCATCAGCGCCGGATTGGTCTGCGCCGGGCCGGCGACGGAGTACCAGGTGATGATGTCCGGCTTGATGGCGCGCGCCGCGGCGAACAGCGCCCGCACCGGTTCCGCCTCGAACTGGCGGAACACCTTGGGCGGCAGCACCGTGGCGGAGGCCATCGGATCGAACACCATGATCCCGTCCGCCCCCGCGCGGGCCTGCTCCTCGGCGAAGGCGGTGGAGACGCGCAGGCAGAACGAAAGGATGTCGCGGAACCGCTCCGGCTCGTCAACGATCATGTACAGCATTTTTTCGACATCCATGATCCGCGACGCCAGCGTGATCGGCCCTATGGCGTTGGCCACCACGGGGACGCGCCCGCCGTAGATTTCCTTGAGCAGCCGCACCGCGCGCAACGCCTCCGGCATCCGCCCGTCGCGTCGCGGATCGGGGATAGCGAGGCGGTCCACGCGGTACGGCGGGGACAGAACCGGCGCGGTGACGCTGGGATAATTGTCGTCGGGGAATTCCACCGGGCAGCCGAGCGCCTCGGCCTCCACGCACAGGTCGGCCACGGCGAACACCACGTCGCTGTCAATCCGGCGCTGCAGGGCGGCCTGGCATTCGGCGAGCACCGCGCCGGAGCGGACATAGTCGCGCACCGGCGCGCCGGCGGCGGTGGCGGAGACGGCGATCACCTCCGGCGCCACGGCGGGGCGGTCGGTGGGCTGGAAATCTATGATGGCGCGGATGCGTTCAAGCGAGTTCACGGCCCTTCCACGCGCGCGTGGTTGTCAACATCCAGGGTCTCGGCGGAGCTTTGCCGGGCCGAGCCGCCCCCGGCGGCCACGATAATGTGGTCCGCCCCCCGGCGGGCCAAGGCCGGCTTGATGAGCCGGATTTTCGGCAGGCACACCGTCATCAGGCTGGAGACGCCGATGAAGTCAGCCTCCTCGGCGATGGCCGTTTCCACGAAGCGGTCCGGCGGCACGTCGCGCCCCAGGTTGATCACGCGGATGTTGGAAAAGCGGCACAACGTGGCCACCACGTGCTTGCCCAGCTCGTGCACGTCTCCCTGGATGGTGCAGATGACCAGGGTGGCCCGCGGCGGCGCGGAGGTCAGACGCTCGAAGGCCCCGGCGATGTCGTCCATGCGCGACTGCAGCCGCAGGGCGAGGCATTCATCAACCACCTCCACCATGGCGCGGCTGGCCAGCAGCACGTCGAGCAACTGGAAGTTCTCCACCGTGCATTTGTTGCGCAGCGCTTCAAGGCCCTTGGACACGGCGCCCACGATGTCCTCCACGGAATGGGAATTCTCCATCAGGCGCCGGGCGCACGCCACCGCCTCGGTGTTTTCCCCCTGTTGCACCAGCAGCGCCAGCGCCGCCAGCGGATCCTGCGTCATCGCCCACTACCTCCGGGCAACCTTAATGCCCTTCCAGGTAGTAGTGGGAAGGCTTGATGCCGAATTTGCGGATCTTGCGCTCCAGCCGCGGCCGGGTGATGCCAAGAATCTCGCAGGCGCGCCCCTTGTGCCAATGAGTGTAGGCCAGCGCCTGCTGGATCTGCTCGTGCTCCATCTCCGCCAGCGACTTGGGCGTGTATTCCCGCGGCGGCGCGCTGGGCGGGGCGGGATCATCCAGCGAGCGCTCCGTGTCCTCCCGCCGGATCACGGACATGAACGTTTTCTCGGTGAGCCGCTCACCCGCGTTCATGATGACCGCGTGGGTGATGACATTTTCCAACTGGCGCACGTTGCCCGTCCAGGTCAGGCGCGAAAGGTATTCCAGCGCCTCGCGCGATATGTACCTGATGTTCTGGTTGGCGTCGCGGTTGGCCTTGGCGACGAAGTATTGGGCCAATATCGGGATGTCCTCCCGCCGCTCGCGCAGGATTTGTGCATTTCGTTGCCGCCCACCCGCTCGAACTCCCGCTCCTGCAGCACCCGCAAAAGCTTCGCCTGCAGGTTGATGTCCATCTCGCCGATTTCATCGAGGAAGATGGTGCCGTGGCGCGCCAGGCTGAACTTGCCCTCCTTTTGGGCGATGGCGCCGGTGAACGCCCCCTTCTCGTGGCCGAACAGCTCCGATTCCAACAGCGTGTCCACGATGGCCGAGCAGTTGACGGAAATGAACGGCTCGTTGCGCTCCGGGCTGTTCTGGTGGATGGCCCTGGCCACCAACTCCTTGCCCGTGCCGCTTTCCCCCGTGATGTGGGCGATGGCCTTGCTCATCGAGACGTGCCCCACCACCTTGAACACCTCCTTCATCGCCTTGCTTTTGCCGATGAAGTGGGCCCCAAAAGCCGACAGGTTGGGTATGGGGATAAAGGCGCTTTCCTCCGCGTCCCGGCACTGGAAAAACTCCTCGGCCTTCTCCACCGCCGCGGTGATCTCCTCGATGTCTATCGGCTTGTGGATGTAATCGCCCACGCCGTTCTGCACCGCCTTGACGGTGGAGTCCATGTCGGGGAACGCCGTGATGATGATCGTGTAGTAGTTTTCGCCGCTTTTGCGGATGTCCTTGAGCAGTTCCACGCCGTTGGCGTCGGGCAGGCGGATGTCCAGGATGACGATGGCCACCGGCGCGCCGGCCAACAGGGCCAGGCCGTCATACGCCGTATTGGCGGTCTCCACGTCGTAGCCCAGCCGTTCGAAATGCAGCTTGAGCGTTTTGGCGATGGATTTGTCGTCATCTATGATGATGACTGGCTCCCGATGAATGGCCACCGCCCCTTGTTGTTCCTGTGGAAGCGTTTGCGCGCCCATGATGTTTGCCTCCCCTAAAAGCCGGCCCCTTTTGCCGCTGCCCGCGCGGCGGCTCCCTAGCGGAAAAGCACGTACACCAATATCAGACCGGATACGGCGACGTTGATGCTGATGGCGAAATGAATCGCCCAGTCCAGGAACGTAAAACGCCTTCTGGTTGTGTTCACTATTGGCATGCTTTCCGCGTGTTCCATACCTTGAGATTGTGAACGATTTGTTTCGTGGCGGATATAGCTTTTGTTCATAGTCTGCACGTTTCGTTCAATGAGTGATCCCCCCATCTGACCGGGCCAAGCTTACCAAGACCTCAGTCCCTGCCCCTATATCGCTGCGAACCAATATCTTGCCATGGTGCGCCTCGATTATGCCCTTACTTACCGCAAGACCTAGGCCAAAACCTTTTTCCCTCTTTTTCGTGGTGAAAAACGGATCAAATACCAATTCCAGGTCTTCGGGGGGGATTCCGTCGCCATTGTCGTGGATTACCATGGTCGCCCAGCCATCCTCGACGCTGGTGGTGATGGTGATGACCCCTTCATCCTGCAGGGCATGGATGGAGTTAAGCAGGATGTTCATGACCACGATGCTAAGCAGCTTGAAATGGCCCATGATAAGCAAGGGGTCCTCCGGCGTGATGCGCACGATCTGGATCCGCTTGGAGGCGATCAGGTAGTCCAGCAGCGCCAGGGATTCTTCTATTACCGCGCGCAGGTTCACCGGACTTAAGGGGGCCTTTCCCGTTTGGGTGTAGTACGCCAGATGCTTGAGTATGCTTTCCAGGCTGGTAAGCCGGCGGCGCACGCGGCGAAGCTCCAGCGGCTCGATCATGACGCCATCGGCCCGGCTCTCCAGGGTGTCTAAAAGCGCCGCGAACTCCTCCAGCGGGCTGTAGATAAGATCCTTGAAGCTGGCCAGCAGGCTTTTGAGGGATTCGCTCTTGGCCCGGCTCGCCGCCTGGGACTCGCGCGCCTGTTGCGCCTTGACGATCTGGGTCCAGGCGAAAAAGCCCAGCGCCACCACCAGCGTGGCGAACAGCGTGGCGTACAGGATTACCGCCCGCTGGAACTGGACGATGGACTCGAACGTCTCCACCGGCTCCTGCCGGGTGAACACATACCAGTCCTCGCCGCCGAAGCTGCCGGGGGCCAGCGTTTCCGTGCGCAGGTTCACCTTGGAAAAACCGACGATCGAGCCATGGCCGCCATGGGCGTCGTCGCCGGCGATCATCCATCCGGGAGACCGGGATACGATGGCGGACAGCAACTCGTGGTTCACCTGGTGGCTTTGGGGTGAAAAGATGGGGCATACCAGTATCACCCCGCTGGAAAGTATAAGGTTGGCGTGGCCGGTGGCGCCCACGCGCACGCTGGTGATGATGTCGAACAGCGAACTGACCTCGTACCGCACCACCACCGCCCCCATGTAGGCGCCCGCTTCGTCAACCACAGGCTGATACACGATCAAGAAGTAGCGCCGTTCCGGCGGGCCGGAATCAACGAACCGTGAAACGTAGGGTTTGCCGCTTTTGGCGATGGCGTCCAGCGTCGCGCGGTCGGCCAGCGGCGAATCGCCGCCGTTTTCCAGGGAACTGTTGAACACCACGCGGGCATTGGTGTTGTAGATGTTGACCACAAAGTAGCGCTTGGCCATTTCCGGCATGATCACCCGCCGGAGAACCTCCTGCTCGGCGGTCCGGTTTTGGGCGGGGCCGATAAGGATATTTTGTATCGTAGGCAGCGCGGCGATCCAGCGGATAAGGTTGAGCTGGTTTATGAGAATCTCCTCGACCTGGAACGCGGTCAAGGCCGACACCTGGGCGAAGTACAGCCCCTTGGACTCGATCAGCTCTTTTTTGCTTGAATGGTAAATCGCCAGCAGGCCGAACAGCCCCGGAACAAGACCAACCGTGAGCAGAAATATAATAATGATCTGATAAAACTTGGTCCGGCTCTTGTCCGTGACGCTGGCGGCCGTGCGCTTTTTGCGCCAGCCCGTTTTGTGTATTCCCTCGCCGTTTGCGAGGGTGGGCGTCGGCGCGTGATCGTCCATGGCAGGCTCCTGCCAGTCTATGCTCCAAATTATATACCACATCCTTCATCGGAAACATTTTACCGGGCGCGCAGGCGCCGTGCAGTGTGTACTGTGCCGCGCGGTTTGACAGGGGCCAAGCGCTATCTTCCCGTAATATGGGCGTCTGCCGCGCTGATGACCGCGCGCGGGATGAGCGTGACCATGGTTCGCCCCTTGGATTATCTTGTGTACATAAGCGCGGCTTTACGGATTCGATGGCGGGAACAGCGTCCACATTAGAGTCGGTCAAAGGGATGTGGCGGAAAGATTGTACTTTATGAGCGGCGGTTGAACGACATGTTCAACCGTTTCGTTGCCGCCGGTGGCGCCGCGGAGCGTGTATTCCTGAATCGTACAACCGTTCCGCGTGGCTCCAAGCACGCTGACGCGGGGAATAACGCGGTCAAGATGGGTTTTTACCGCTACGGCGCGCGTTGTATTCCAATGGCACACATATTGCCTTTCATCCTCCGGAAAGGAGGCCGCAAGCTTGATGAGAAGCGCGGCCTGACGGTTAACCTGATCCTAGGATCGTGGAGAGGGAGACGGGAGTTGAGGGGGAAGAAGCTGGTTGTATTCGCCGTGGCGTTCGTTGCGTTCGCCGCCTTTTTTTACCTTCTCGACCATGGGTTGCAAAGCTGGCAAGGGTTGGAGTTGTTCCCTTCAGGCGAGCATTAATCCTTGGCGCGGCGCGTAGGCGCGCGATGACGGAGGCGGACGACCCGGTGACGGGAGAATTGCAGGGATGATATGAACTTTCTTATACGGTTTTTAAGTGAGGCGCCCAGGGTGGCGCTCGCGGCCGCGGTGGCCGCGATTATCGGCCTTGCGGCGGCGGGCGGCGGCGAACCGCTGGCGTGGCTGACGCAAGAGGCGTGGGCGGATGAAAGCGCCGCGGTTGAGGAAAAAGCCCCCGAAGCCGGGCAAGCCGTCGAAGGGGCAACGGCCGCAGCCGAAAGTGAGAAGGCAGCCGCCGATCAGCCCGCCGGGTGGGCACCCATGGCGGCGCCAAAGCTGGAGACGAAGGACTATCCCATCGTCTCCGGATTCAACAGCCGCCTGTCGGCGTGGTTCGCGGCGCAGTTGCATCTGTTCTTCGCCGCGTTCGTGCTGGGCGTGCCAATCTTCGTATGGGTCATCGAGTTGATCGGGCTGTTGAGCAAGGACGTCCGCTACGACCACATGGCCCATGAATTCATGAAGGTGAGCATGACCGGTTTTTCGCTGGCGGCCAGCTTCGGCGGGCTGCTGGCCTTCATGCTCATCATCTTCTACCCGGATTTCATGAAGTACATGGCCAGCGTGTTCGGCGACGTGATGATCCTGTACGCGCTCCTGTTCTTCGCCGAAAGCTTCTTCGTGTACACCTACTACTACGGGTGGGATCGCATGGATTCCGGCGGCCTTAAGTGGCTGCACCTGGGGTTGGGGCTTGGGTTGAACATGGCCGGCATGGCCCTGATGGTGCTGTCCAACTCCTGGGCGTCGTTCATGATGGCGCCCTCCGGCCTTGGGCCTGACGGAGCGTTTTTGGGTGACGTATGGGCGGCCATCAAGGGGCCGTTGTGGAATCCGCTCAACCTGCACCGGTTCATCGCCAACATCGCGTACGGCGGCTCGCTGACGGCGGCGTACGCGGCGTTCAAGTTCCTGACCGCGGCCAACGACCAGGAACGCGCTCATTACGACTGGATGGGCTACACCTCCTTTATCATCGCCATCGCCGGCCTTTTGCCCTTGCCGTTCGCGGGCTACTGGCTGACCAAGGAGGTGTACGACTACTCCCAGCAGATGGGCATTACACTGATGGGAGGCGTATTCGCATGGTTGTTCATTCTTCAGGCGGTGCTGATCGGCGCCATCTTCCTTTCCGCGAACTACTACCTGTGGTGCAGCCTGGGGCGCGCGGAGGCCTCGCGGCGGTTGTACGCCATGATCCAGCCGCTGGGGATCATCATCGTGGTGGCGTTCCTGATATGGTTTACGCCCCACACCTTGATCATGAGCTCGTGGGAACTGACCCAGGTGGGCGGGGCGCACCACCCCGTGCTGGGCGCCCTGGGGGTCATGGCCGCCAAGAACACCGCGGTGAACATCCTGATCATCGCCACGTTCCTTTCGTACCAGATGTTCCGGCGGGCGAACATAGCCCCCGCGGGGAGCGGCTTCTGGGCCACGCACGGGACCACCGTGCAGGCCGCCGTGTACGCCGCGGCGCTGATCAACATCGTCGCGCTGGGGATATACAGCTACTTCATACCCGCCAACGTGCGGATCGGGCTGTCGGTGCCGCAGGTGTCCACCACGGCGGTGACGTTGATCGTCTGCACCATCATGGACAACCTGATCTACCGCGACCAGCGCGCCCTGGGGGTGTTCCGCTGGGGCCACATGCCGGTGCGTTCGCAGTACGCCCTGTTCATGCTGGCGGTGTCGTTCACCTGGCTGATGGGGCTGATGGGCTACTGCCGCTCGGCCATACGGCAGCATTGGCACGTGTACACGGTGTTCCGCGACAACTCTCTGGACGCCTACACCCCCACGCTGCCGTTCGCCGCGCTCATGGTGACCATCATAGTGATGATCTTCATGGCGCTGGTGTTCTTCATGTTCTGGATGCCGATACTGGCGTCGAAGAAAAAAGAGGGAGGCGCCCACTAACATGAGAGTGCTTTTCTCCATAGTGATATTCAGCCTGGCGGTGATCTTCGGATTCGCCGGGTACACGCGATTCGGGTTGCCGCTGATCATTCCCGCGCCCCCCCCGCAGGAGGCGAAGATAAGCGGCGAGATGACCATGGACCAGTTCATCGCCTTGGGCAAAACGGTGTATGAGGGCAAGGGGACCTGCACCCTGTGCCACAACTCCCTGGGCCGCGCCCCGCTCCTTGAGCAGGTGGCCCAGGTGGCGCCGGAACGCCTGGCGGACGCGCGCTACAAGGGTGAGGCCAAGAGCGTGGAGGAATACATCCACGAGTCCATGGTCAAACCCTCCGCTTACGTGGTGGCGGGCTTTGGCAAGAAGGGGACCAACGACACCGTAAGCCCCATGCCGGATGTCAGCGGAGGGGCCATCAACCTCAACGCGGCGGAAATGGCGGCGGTGATTGCGTTCCTGCAAGACGTGGGCGGCGTGGAAGTGACGGCGCAGATCCCCACCGGCGAGGCGGCCGCGCCCGCGGCGGAGGGGGCGGCGCCCGCTCCCGCGCCGGCGGCGGACGCCAAGGAGGCGTTAGTCAAGTTCGGCTGCAACACGTGCCACATGCACCCCTTGATCGCCGAGGGCGGCGACATGGGGCCGGACTTGGCCCAAGTGGCCGCCACGGCGGGCAAGCGCAAGCCGGGCATGAGCGCGGAACAGTTTATCGTGGAATCCATAATAGACCCGAACGCCACCTTGGCCAAGGGCTTCGAGCCGGACATGATGCCGCCTGATTTCGCGCAGCAAATGACGGTGGCCGAAATGAACATGATTGTCGCCGCGATCCTCAACAAGGACGCGGCAGGCGGGAAACCGCAATAAGGGCGGGGAGAGACACGCATGAAGATGCTCAAACCGGTACTGGTGGTTCTAACGGGGTACCTGCTGCTGAAGTTCGGGATTCCCTTCATCGGGTCCCAGCTTCATCCGGGAACCTGGCCGGTGGTGCCCACCAGCGTGATGAAGATGTACATGTTCTTCCTCATCGTGGGAACGTTGATGATCTATTCGTTCTCGGAGGAAGGATACGCCGCGGTGATCCAGCCGGCGGTGAACCTTTACGTGGATCCGGCCCGCGGAACCGCCCGGATGGCGGTTATCCTTGCGGTAGGGGCGCTGGGGGCGTACGTGACGTATCAGTACGTCAAGCCCACCTTCGACGCGCCTGTGGAGCTGCGCTCCATCCACCCCGCCCCGCCCTCGTCGGTGAAGGCGTGTGTCAAAACCTACCAGCTCCAGGGGCTTAAAAACCCGTTCCGCGAGGACAAGGCCAGCTTCGCCAAGCATGTCGAGGAAGGGGGCGTGGTGTACTTCCAGAACTGCTACTTCTGCCATGGCGACCGCATGTTGGGCAAGGGACCGTACTATGACGGTTTCAACCCGCTGCCGGCCAATTTCGTGGACGTGGGCACCATCGCGCAGTTGACGGAGTCCTTCGTCTTCTGGCGCATCGCCACGGGCGGGCCGGGCCTGCCCAGCGAGGGCACGCCATGGGTTTCCGCGATGCCGGTGTGGCACGAGCTGCTCACCGAGGAGCAGGTGTGGAAGGTGATCATGTTCCTGTACGACTACACTGGGCATTCGCCGCGCGTGACGGCGCCGGTTCATCATTGATTGGGGATACGATGAGATTGACAGGAGCTTTAATGACGCGCGCCGCGGGCCGCGCGCTGGCGGCGGCGCTTATCGTGGCGCTGGCCGCCGGGCAGGCCATGGCCGCGCAGGGGAACGCGCAGAACGGCAAGAAGGTTTACGAACGCAAATGCTGGTGGTGCCACGGCAAGTCGGGCGAGGCGGACGGCCCGGGAGCCGCCTTCATGATTCCGCCCCCGCGCGACTTTTCGCTGGGCGTCTATAAGTACAAGACCAGCGGGGCGGAGTCGCCGGTCCCGCGCGACGAGGACCTGTTCAGCATCATTACCAATGGTATGCCGGGCACCTCCATGCCGTCGTGGAAGGAAGTGCTCAACGAGCAGGAGCGGTGGGACCTGGTCTCCTACATCAAGGCGCTCACCGATATGTTCGAGGAGGGCAAGAATCCGCCCGCCATCGCTATCGGCGAGCGGATTTCCAGCTCGCCGGAGAGCATTGAGAAGGGCAAAAAACTGTTCGTCGAGGCCAAGTGCGTGGAATGCCACGGGCAAGCGGGCCGGGGCGACACCATGAAGAAACTCAAGGAAGACGGCGGCGCGCGGGTGTGGCCGAGAAACCTGTGGAAACCCTGGACCTTCCGCGGCGGCGTGGAAGCGGAGAACATCTTCGCCCGGATTTCCAACGGCATACCCAATACGCCCATGCCTGCCCACGCCGCGGACAAGACCGGCTGCGGCAAGTTATCGGTCGAGGACCGCTGGCACGTGGTCAACTACGTCATGTCGCTGGCCGATCCTGACCGTCAGGTGAAAGAGGGCGCCACCGTGGTGCCCGGCGCCCAGGTTGACGCGCTGCCCAAGGACGAAAACGATCCCGCGTGGGATGAGATTCCCAGCGCCGCCTTCCGCCTGGTCCCCCAGATCATACAGAAGGAGCGCTTCTTCATCCCCGCCAACGACCTGATTGTGGTCAAGGTGGCCTTCACCGCGGACAAGGTGGCGTTTCTGCTGCTTGTGGACGACCGCACCAAGTCCATAGTCGGCGATTCAACGGCGGAAGGGCTGGCTTGGGACGAACTCAAGCCCGACGCCGTGGCGATCCAGACGCCGGCCACCGTTCCCGAATCTTCCGAGAAACCGTACTTCGGCCATGGCGACGGCTCGCATCCGGTGACCATGATGTACTGGGCCAGCGGCGCGGCCGGCCAGCCGGACACCTCCAAGCTTCTGACCGCATCGGGCGCGGGCGCCCGCACGGAGGGTGACGCGGGCGCGGCGGGGTTCGCTTCCCATGCCTCCTATCATGAGGGGACGTGGAAGATCATGATGACCCGCAAACTGACCACGCCCAACAAGGACAAGGAAACGCAGTTCGAGATCGGGCGTTTTATCCCCATCGCCTTCGCCAACTGGGACGGTTCCAATGGCGAGGGGGGATCAAAACACACCATGACGACCTGGTATTGGCTGTTGCTCAAGCCGGCGACCGGATCGGAAGTGGCGTTGTACCCGGCGCTGGTGTTCGCCCTGCTGGTGGGCGGGCAGTTCGCCTTCTCGATAATCGGACGCAGGAAAAAACGGTAGCGTACGCCGCCGTATAAGGAACTATGAAAAGGAGAAATCCCATGAAACGGTTGCTGATGGCAGGCGGCATGCTTGCGGCGCTGGCGCTCGCCGGCCCCGCGTCCGCCGCGGACGGGAAAGCCGTGGTGAGCGCCAACAAATGCGCGAGCTGCCACAAAATGGCGGGCCCCGCCGCCAAGACGATCGCCGAAGTGCGCCAACGCAAGGCGCCCGACCTGTTCTACGCGGGCAGCAAGTTCAAAAAGGAGTGGCTGGAGAAATTCCTCCAAAGCCCCACCAAGCTGCGCCCGGCGGGGACGGTGTACATTAGCCCGGCTGCGGCTCAAAGCTCTCCGCCGCCGACGCCGGCGCGGCCGCCGAATACCTTATGACCCTCAAGGACGCCAAAATGCCCGCGGGCGCGGCGAAGCTGGGGGATTTTAGCAAGGCCCGCGCGAAGCTGACGGTGAGCAAGCAGGAGGCGTGCGACTCGTGCCACCAGATCGGCGGCAAGGGGGGCGTTTCGTGCCCCACGCTCGACGGGGCCGCGTCGCGGCTGAATCCCGATTGGATATACAGCTTTGTCAAGGACCCGCAGTACTGGGATCCGAAAGCGTGGATGGCCAAGCGCGAGCTGGACGACGCCACGCTTCAACTAATTGTCAACTACATAGCCTCGTTGGAATAGGGGGGGGCGGAGCCATGAACGCGACAACGATACGAAGAATCATTCTGGCCTCCATGCTCACCGCGGCGCCCATGGCCGCGCTTATGGGCGGGAAGGCTTGGGCCGAATCGCCGGTGGACAACTACGGCCTGTTCTGTGTGCAGTGCCACGGCACCAAGGGCGTGGGACGCGGCATCAACGCGCCGAGCCTGGCGGTTCAGCCGCGCAACCACACCAGCGCCAAGGATATGGGCGCGTTGAGCGACGACAACATTTTCAAGGCGATCAAGGAAGGCGGCGTCTCCGTGGGCAAATCCACCCAGATGCCTCCTTTTGGCGGCGTGTTGACGGATCAGGAGATCAAGGATCTGGTCAAGTACCTGCGCGTAATGTGCAAGTGCTGACGCGGTAAGGACGGAACGACCCTCTGGCAAGGCCCTGCGCCCCGTCTCCCACGGCGCGGGCCGCGGGGCGGCCGTCGAGGTGCGCGTCCGGGCGCAGCGGCTGTCGCAGCTCGCCGACCTCGCGGTGC
>JACQZB010000167.1 GCA_016207925.1 Nitrospinota bacterium | reverse complement strand
GCGCAGGAACGGCGCGATAAGCTCCATCGGCAGGGGCACGATGGTGTTGGTGGTTTTTTCATGGCTCATCTCCCGCAGGGTTTGCAGGTAACGCAAGGTGAGCGCGGCGGGGTGGGTGGTGATGATCTCCGCGGCGTCGGCCAGGCGCTGGGCGGCCTGGTACTCGCATTCGGAGTTGATGATCTTGGCGCGGCGTTCGCGTTCGGCCTCCGCCTGCTTGGCCATGGCGCGCTGCATTTCCGTGGGCAGGTCCACGTGCTTGATCTCCACGTTGGAGACCTTGATGCCCCAGGGGTCGGTGCGTTTGTCGAGGATGGTCTGGATTTCGCTGTTGATCTTGTCGCGCTCGGCCAGGAGCGCGTCCAACTCCGCCTGGCCGAGCACGGAGCGCAGGCTGGTTTGGGAAAGCTGGCTGGTGGCGTAGTAGTAGTCCTCTACCTGGATCACCGCGCGCTCCGGGTCCACGACGCGGAAATAGACCACGGCGTTGACTTTCACGGAAACGTTGTCGCGGGTGATGATGTCCTGCGTGGGCACGTCCAGGGTGAACACGCGCAGGCTGACCTTGGTCATTTTATCAATGACGGGCAGCAGGATGATAAGGCCCGGCCCCTTGACGGCCAAGATGCGGCCCAGGCGGAACACCACCGCGCGTTCGTACTCGTTGAGCACCCGCAGGGAACTGGCCAACAAAAGCGCCAGAAAGATAATAACGCCAAGCGTGCCGGACATGATTTTTCCTCCCTGTCACCACTTGCCAGCATCTTACCCGATCCGGCCGCCGGGAGGGGGGAAAAGGCGCGGGGGCGCCCGGCGCGGCGGGGCGCTGTGGTACAATACGCCGGTGTGGTGGCGCGCCCGCCCGGGGAGCGGATAACCGATCACAACTAAAGGCGCCGTAGCCAAGTGGTAAGGCAGAGGTCTGCAAAACCTTTATTCAGCGGTTCGAATCCGCTCGGCGCCTCCATGCTTGCCCGATGAACCAGACGCCCCCGCCCCGGCTGTACGACCGAATCGTCGCGCTATTGGCCACGGACCTTGAGGAGAAATCGGTCGCCGCCCGCTGGCTGGCCTGGCGGGTCAAGCTGCTGTACGAAATCGGCGAGAAGTTCTGGGCGGACAACTGCCCTACCTTCGCCGCGTCGTTCGAGGTGTCGCGGGGGATGGTGCTGGCGTTCATGTTCCAGCGGTTGCTGCCCAACGCGCAACTGGCGGAGGTTATCGAGCGCAACATCGCCGGGTTCGCGGCCAACGCGGCGTCGGTATCCGTTTTCGGCGTGGTGGCGCTGGTGGTTTTCTCCATCTGGGTGTTGTCCACGGTTGAATCGGCCTTTAACATGATCTGGAAGGTGGACCGGCCCCGGCCCATCATCAACCAGTTCATGGCGTACTGGAGCGCCATGACGTTCGCGCCGATCCTTATCGCCGTCTCGATTATCGCCACCGCGCGGATTCACGCGCTGGTGCTGTCCAAGGACTGGGCGGAATACACCTACCTGCAAAGTTTCACCCTCAAAATGACCCCCTATCTGCTTACCTGGGTGGCATTGCTGCTGGTGTACCGGCTGATTCCGTACACCAACGTGGGGCTGCGTCCGGCGCTGTGGGGGGCGGTGGCCGCCGGGACGCTATTCGAATGGGCCAAGGGGGCGTTCAACTATTACCTGACGCATTTGGCGTCCTACACGGCGGTGTACTGGGCGTTGGCGACCATCCCCATTTTCCTGTTCTGGCTGTACGTGACGTGGCTGATCGTGTTATTCGGCGCGGTGATCGCCTACGCCATCCAGTACCCCAAGGAGATCAAGTCGAAAAAGAACGAGGGGTTCGACCGTTCCTTGTACCTCAACTACTACGCCGCGCGGATACTGCTGGAAGGGGCGCGCGCCTACCTGGCCGGGCAAGGCCACGCCAGCCCCGCGGCGATTCAAAAAAAGCTGGAAATCACCGAGGAATTGTTCAGCACCATCGTGGACCGGCTGCGCGGGCTTGACCTGATCGAGATGCTCGAAGGGGAGCGCGGCGCTTTTCTGTTCAAAAAGCCTCTGGAATCCATTTTGCCGGCGGAAGTGTTCACGCATTTAAGCGGGGAGATGCTGCGCGCTTCGCCGGAGCCGCGTGACACCGATCGGGAAAACCTGGACCGGCTGTTCGGAGAGTTGGCGCGCTCGCTGACAGAGGGGCCGGGCGGCGAGAACCTGCTGGAAATGGCGCGGCGGCTGGACGGCGCGGCGGCGGGGTGAACCGTTTGGTATGATGGGACATCTAATGGGAAGGATAGGAGTCCGGTAACGTATGCCGATTTACGAGTACGTTTGTAAAAGCTGCGGATACAAGTTCGAGACCATGGCGACGCTGGCCCAGGCCCACGAGGCGCAGGAATGCCCCAAGTGCGGCAAGAAACATGGCGAGCGGGTGCTGTCGGTCTCCAGCTTGGGTTCGCGCGGTTCCTTCGGGTATGGCGGGGGTTCCTGCGGCCCGTCGGGCTTTGGGTGAGCGCGCTGACCGGCGGCCCGTGCGGCCGCCATTATTTCAGATAAATTGAATGATCTCCGACGGAGTGGAAATAGACCGTCGCTGGCTCGCCAAATTCAAAAATGATCCGGTTCTTTCGATCAAGCCAGAACGCCCAAAAGTCTTTCAGGCGCCCTTTTAGCTTGTGGGTTTTCAACCGCGCATCGAAAGGATTGGCCCGGAAGATCGTTTCTTTTTTTTCGGCGATGAGCTTGAGGTTCAGCGGCAAGTCTTTATATTCGCGCGCGAATTGGGGAGAATAAACAATGGCTCATCTGCTTATCGAGTGGGTGAAAACTGGTGGTGGAAGCGCATCTCGCCCGCTGTTATCAAGGGCGGAACGCTATTTTCTTCGATGAAAAACCTGTCATGATTGTCCGATGGTCAAAGATCGGCGATTGGTGGAC
>JACQZB010000166.1 GCA_016207925.1 Nitrospinota bacterium | reverse complement strand
GCTCTCGTACATGATCGTGTGGATGGCCCACAACAGCCAGCGGATCAAGGGCACGGTGGAGTTCAAGATCGAACGGGCCGTGGGGACGGGCAGCGTAATCGCGCTTGTGCTGATGGCATACCTGGCGGTGCTGCGCGAGGGGTTCGAGACGGTGTTGTTCCTGGGGGCGATGTTTGGCAGCCAGATCAACATGGAGGTGTTTTACGGCGGCTCGCTGGGGCTTGCCGTTTCGCTGCTGGTGACCGTCGCGCTGTTCAGCGGGATGCGGCGCGTGCCGGTGCGGCTGTTTTTCCAGATCACGGGCGGGCTGATCCTGCTGATCGCCGCGGGGCTGTTGACCAACCTGGTGGGGATCATGCAGGATCTTGAATGGATCACGGTGCTGCGCGGCACGGTGGTGGACCTGTCGTGGCTGATGGACGACGGTTCGCAGGTGGGTATTTTCTTCAAGGCGTTGTTCGGTTACACGGCGCGCCCGTCGGTGATGCAGGTGGTGACGTATGCCGGCTACATGGCCGCCATATACTTTTTTGTGTACCGCCCGAAAATGAAGGAAAACGGGGGGGAATTGGCCCATGCGTAACATTGCGGTAAGCCTGGCGCTTGTCATGGCCTGGGCGGGGGCGGCCTTGGCGTATGGGTATGGTGAGGCCGAGGATCCGATGGTGGCGCTGTTCAAGAAAGGCGTCGCCGCCGCCCGGTCGGGCGACTGGGGGGGCGCGCGAAAAACCGCGCAGGAAAGCCTGGCGGCCCATAAGGGCCATATTTTCGAGGGGACGGCGCTGGGACCCAAATTTGACGCCGCTATCGCCAAGAAAAGCGTCGGGGATACCGGCGAGTTGTTCGCCAACATGGTGTACCTGTCCATCCTTGAAAAGCTGTACCGGATCAAGCAGGAGAAGCTTTCGGATTTCAAGAATGACAAGGCGCGGCTTGCGCTGGCGCGCAAAGCGTACCTTGACGTGCTGGACGGCAATGTGAAAAAACGCGACGCCGCGTTGAGCGCCGCGCTGTTGGGGCATTTTGACGCCGCGCTCGAGGCGCTGGGCAACCCCGGTCTGTTCGGGGTGGGGGCGAAACCCGCCGACGCTGAAAAATTCGACGGGGCCATGAGCGCCATCGAGCAGGGCCTGGGAAAGGTATTCCCTGGTTTTATCAAGGGTTGACGGCGTTCCCGAAAAGCGGTTCCCGTCATTAATTCCATCATGAGGAGAGAGAGCGATATGTCCGGGTTCAAAATGAGAATGAGTGTCTATATCATTATAGGGGCGTTCTTCGCCGCCGCTCACGCGCGCGCGCAGGGCTTCGACGTGGACGCCGCCGCCGCTTCCGCCTCGCCGGCGGACAGGGTGGAGTGGCACGGTTACTACGAGTTCGAGTACTGGGATATCCAGGACAAGAACGCCACGTTCGACGCGCACAAAATCACCATCTGGCTGGGCGCGCAGCTTAATGACATGGCGCGGATCGTCTCCGAAGTGGAGTACGAGCACCTGCCGCGGCTGCCGGGCGACAAGGCCGGCGGTTCGGGCGAGATCAAGATTGACAGCGCCAACCTGCAACTGACTCCGGCGGAGGGGTACACGGGCACGTTCGGCGCGTTCTACGTCCCCTTCGGCATCGAGTATTACAGCTATCCCGGCCACAAGAACAAGCTGGTCACAAGGCCCAAGGTGATGAAAAGCGGCGGGATCATCCCCGGCACCTGGTCGGACATCGGCGTGGATCTCTCCGCGGCGCTTGGCCCGGTGGGGCATCTGAACGCGTACTACGTCAATGGCGACGCCTATAACGGCGGCATCAGCCGCGACAGTTCCACGGGCGGCAACAAGGGCAAGACGGCCGGCGCGCGGCTGATGCTCGACACGCTGGTGGACGGGTTCAACGTGGGCGGCTCCTACGCCTCCGGCAAGTGGGATGTGGATGACAAGTACACTTCCACCCGCTGGGGCGCGCATCTGCGGGCGGACGGCGACAAGATTTCCGGCGTGGAGATCATGCCCGTGCTGCTGGCGGAGTATGTGACCGGCAAGGACGAAGCCGCGTCTTCGGCGGAAGGGGAGGACAAGGAGGTAAGCGGCTATTACGTCCAGCTTTCCTCGCGCATCCTGCCTGCCGTGGAGTTGGCCGCCCGCTACGGCGTGTATGATAATGACAAGAAGAAAAAGGACAACGAGAAATCCGAAACCTCGGTGGGCCTGGTGTGGCATATGCTGCCCTACGTGCAGGCCAAGGCGGAGTACCAGTGGAACGGCGAGCAGGGCGCGGAGAAGGAGAACAACGCCGCGGTGGTCCAACTGGTGGCCGATTGGTGAGGCGATGCGCGTAGTCATCCTGGGCGGCGGGCCGTGCGGGCTTACCGCCGCCTGGGAGCTTGCGCGGCGGGGGGTGTCCGTCACCGTCGTCGAAAAAGATGAAGCGGCGGGCGGACTGTGCCGCACGTTCCGCCGCGATGGTTTCCAGTTCGACATGGGCGGCCACCGGTTCATAAGCCAGGACACGCGGCTGGTGGAGGATGTCCGCGCGCTGATGGGCGAGCGGCTGTTGACCCGGCGGCGCAAGAGCGTCATCGCGTTCCGCCGCGAGCGCTACGCCTATCCGCTGGATCTGGCCGGCGTGATCCGCAACGCGGGCGCGCGCCGCAGCGCCGGGTTCGCCCTGGGATATGCGGCGGCGGCGATGGGCCTGGTTCGTTCGCCCGCGCCGGCAGGCTCGTTCGAGGAGTGGATTGACCGGCGGTTCGGACGTCCGTTGAACCGCTACTTTTTCAAACCCTACACCGAAAAGCTGTGGGGCATCGGCGCGGACACGCTGACGGCGGATTGGGCGGGGCAGCGCATCAGCGCCGCCAGCGCGGCCAAGGCCGTATGCGCGGCGGCGGGGCTGATACCCAAGCCGCGTAGCTTCGCTTCAAGCTACCTTTACCCCATGGGCGGCATCGGCGAGCTGTTCGAGACCATGGCGGCGCGGATCGAGGCCCACGGGGGCAGGATCATCACCGGCGCGCGGCCCGTGGCGTTGAGCCGCAAGGGCGGCGGCATCACGGGGGTGATCGCGCGGCGTGCGTCCGGCCAGACACTCATGCTGGACGCGGATCGCACGCTTTCCACCATTCCCCTCGATGAGCTTGCGGCGTTGCTGGAACCGGGGGACCATCCGCGCCTTTCGTACCGCGCCATGCGGTTTTTGAACCTCATGCTCGACGGGGTGGAGGATCTGTCGGACAATACGTGGATCTACACCCCGGAGCCGGACATGATCATGACGCGCGTCCAGGAGCCGAAACGGCGCAGCCCATATTCCGCGCCGCCGGGCCGTACGTCGGTGATGCTGGAAATTCCCTGCGAGCATGGCGATGTAACTTGGAACGCGCCGGATGAGGCGTTGCTTCCAGCCGCGCTCGAAGGGCTGCGCGGGTTGGGATTCGACCTGGCGGGGCGGGTGACGGGGGTGTTTTCGACCTTCGCGCGCCATGCGTATCCGCGTCAGGCGTTGGGGTATCACACGGATGTGGAACGGCTCCGCGGCGCCGTCCGCCGGTATGGGAATATTTCCACGGCCGGGAGACAGGGATTGTTCAAGTATATTTTCATGGACACCGCGATGCTGATGGGGCGCCGCTGGGCCGAACGGACGCTGGCGGGCGAACCATCGAGCGACCTTGAGGAGATTCACAGCGGCGGCGCGGTGATAGAGGCCGCGTCGGTGGCATGAGCCGCGCCCAAGGGGCGGCGTTCGCCCTGCTGCTGGCGGGTTTCACCGCGGTCTCCCTGCTTGCCGCCGTCCCGTACCCGGACAATCAGGATGGCGTGAACTTCATCCTGGGCGTGGAGCGGTTCGAGTTGGCGGAGCACCGTCCGCACTTTCCCGGCTACCCGGTGTATGTGGCCCTGGGCAAGGTTGTTTCATCGGCGGGCCTGTCCGCCGAGTGGGCGCTGGTGATTGTGGGGGTGGTTTCTACGCTGGCGGCGGCGGGCGCATTGTACCTGCTGGCGGCGCCGCGCGCGGGGCCGATGGGGGCGCTGGCGTTAACGGCGGCGTTCCTGTTTATTCCCCCGGTGTTTTCCTTCTCGCACAAAATATTTTCGGAGCCGCTGGGTTTGGCGCTGCTGCTGGCCGCGTTCGCCGCCGCGCCGGAATCAGGCGGCGCGCGGACGCGCTTTATGATCAGCGGCGCGCTGGCGGGGCTTTTGATGGGCGCGCGGCTTTCGTGGTGGCCCTTTGCGCTGGCGCTGGGCGCGCTATCCTTCACGCGCGGCGCGGCGGGGGCCTGCGCGGCGGGCGCGGCGGCGGGCGCCGGATTGTGGTGTGTCCCCTTGCTGGCGTTGACCGGCGGCGAGGAACTGGCGCGGATCGCCTTTTCGTTCACGGAAGGGCATTTCAATGAATGGGGCGGGGCGCCGGGCGCGCTGTCGGCCCCGGAGGGGCGGGGCGCCGTGTTCGCCGCGAATCTGGCGCACACCCTGGGCGCTAATCCATCGTCCCTGCCCGGCTTGATGTGGATCGGAACATTCGCGGCGGCGCTGGCGGCGTGGAAACCTCGCGCGCCGCGCGGACGGGCCGCATGGTTCGCGGGCGCGGCGATTATCTACCTTGTGTGGCTGTACGCGGGACAGAACGTGGGCAATGCCCGGCACTTTCTTCCCGTGATTCCGGCGGCGTTGCTGACGCTTGCGTCCTTCGCCGCGCGGTTCCCGGCGCTGGCGGCGGCGGGGGCGCTGTCGCTGGCGGTGTCGCTTGGCCCCGCGCTCGACTCAGGCGCGCCGCCCGCCGAACGGCTGCGGCGGTGGCTGGACGCCGCGCCGCCTGATACGGAGCTTATGTGCGGCGCCACGGAACGTTATTTCGACCGCTACCCCTCGCGCGCGCGCGTCCGTCATGTCGCGTACGGGCAGGCCATGCCCCTGGAGGCCGGAGGCAGGCTCCACACGCCAAGGCTTACGCTGGTATGTGACGACATACCGGGTTACACGCCGGCCGGACCCTTGCGGGCGGTATTCCTTCCACGGCCGGGTGATCCGGTGGACCTGGAATTGCGGGTGTACGATTTGGGCGATTG
>JACQZB010000051.1 GCA_016207925.1 Nitrospinota bacterium | reverse complement strand
CGGTGTCCGAACCTCCCCTGTTCGGGCTATGGCCCCTGGCCGTGGGAACGTTCAAGATCACCTTGGTGGCCGTGACACTGGGGATGACGCTAAGTTTGTTCGCGGCGCTGGCGATGGCGTTTTACCTTCCCCCTCGTCTGCGTTACGCCGCCAAGGTCATCACGGAACTTCTGGCGGGCATTCCCACCGTGGCGTTGGGGTTTTTGGGATTGATGTTCTTCGCCACCGAGCTTCAGGAAATCACCGGCTCCTTGTACCGGCTCAACGCTTTCCTGGCGGGCGCCGTCCTGTCGCTGACCGTAATACCCATTCTGACCACGCTGTTGGAGGAAATCTTCACTGCGTACCCCCGCGACCAGATATACGCCGCCCGGTGCTGCGGGCTTTTCAATTACCAAATCATAACCGGCATCGTGCTGCCCGCCACGTGGGGCAAGGCGCTTGCCGCGGCGCTGTTGGGATTCGGGCGCTGCTTCGGCGAAACGATGATCGTGCTGATGCTTTCCGGCAACGCCGCGGTGGCGGACGCGGGGCTGTTCTCCGGCGCGCGCGCTTTTTCGGCCACTATCGGCGCGGAAATGGCCGAGGTGGTGGCGGGCGGCGTCCATTACAGCGCGCTGTTCCTGCTGGGGCTGCTGTTGATCATTGTCACCTTCACGGTGAACTACCTTTCCCAGGCCCTTATCCGGCGGTGGACCTATGCGTGACCGGCGCGTGGTGATCGAGGCGGCGCTCTGCGCCTTCTGCAACGTGGCGGCGGCTGTGGTGGCGGGCGTCACCCTGTTCATCCTTGGCCTGGTGGCGGTCAAGGGCATGGACCACATGAGTTGGGAATTTCTTTCCACCCCGCCCACGGGCGACATGGCTTCCGGCGGCATACTGCCGATGATCAACGGCACCGTGATGCTGGTACTGCTGATGTCGCTGTTCACCGCGCCCTTGGGCGGCTTGATCGCGCTGTACCTCAACGAGGTCTCCGCCCGCGGCTGGAGGTACCACGCCATCATGAGTTCCGTGCGTTCGATGGCGGCGATCCCCTCCATCGTGTACGGCCTGTTCGGGCTGGCGTTCTACGTGACGGTGATCGGCGGCGGGCTGGACGCGCTGTTCGGGTTCGAAGCCCGCGTGTTCCAGGAGCGCTGCCTGCTGTGGGCGGCGCTCACCATGGGCACGCTGACGCTGCCCACCAACGTGGTGGCGGTGACCGAGGCGCTGGAACTGGTGCCCGGCAGCCAGCGCCACGCCGCCCTGTGCATGGGGTACACCCGCTGGGAGACGATCAAGTGGGTGGTGGCGCCCCAGGCGGCCGGCGGAATGCTCACCGGCCTGGCGCTTTCGATCAGCCGCGGCGCGGGCGAAGTGGCGCCGATCCTCTTTGTTGGCGTGGCCTACTACATGCCGGGCTTCACCGGCGATCCCTTGGGGCAGTTCATGGAGCTTGGCTACCACATTTTCGTCATGACCACGCAATCTTCCAATGTGGAGCGCACACTGCCCATCCAGTACGCCACCACGCTTGCGCTGCTGACGGTCACTTTCGCGCTCAACGCCGTGGGCCAGTACATCCGCTGGCGCTACCGGCTCAAAGTGGCTCCGCGCTAATCCTTAACGCCCATCAGATCATCAGGCTGCGGCCCCCGTCCAGATTGACGATGGCCCCGGTCATGAACGGGTTATCCAGTATCGCGTGGACAAGGGAGACCACGCTCTCCGTCCCCCCCTCGCTTTTCAATAGCGAGTTGGCCAATATGCGCTGTTTTTCCTCCTCGCCGTAGCCGTCGGGGAAAAGGATCAGCCCCGGCGCGATGCCGTTGACCTTCACCTTCGGCCCCAGTTTCTTGGCAAACGAGCGCGTAAGGCTGGCCAGCCCCGCCTTGGTGGAGGCGTACAGGTCATAGGTCAACGTGGGCCGCTCCGCGTAAATGTCGAGCATGTTGATGACGTCGGACCGCCCCTCCGTATGCGCCTCCAGCAGATCGCGCAGCGCTTCGGTGAGCAGGTACGGCGCCATCATGTGCGTCATGAAGAATATCTGGTACTGGTCCGCCGCGCGGTTCAATTCCTTTTCCGATTTTTCGAACTTCGAGGCGTTGTTGATTACCGCCCGCAAGGTCCGGGTTGTCGCGTGGACCTTCGCCGCCAGACTCAACGCCCCGTCCACACTGGCCAGGTCGCCCTTGAGTACCGTCACGCCGTTTCGCTGCAGCGCCGCCAATTCTCCAGACAATTCGCGGCACTGGGCGATCACGCGCCAACCCCGCGCATGGAACGATCCGGCCAGCGCCACTCCCACGCGCCGCGCCGCGCCGGTGATAAAGACGGTGTTTGAGTTCATGACGTTCGACTGTACCAGCGGGAAGGCGCCCCGCGCAAGCGCTACCCGCGCCGCCGGTAGTGCGTCGGTTTGAATTATTTTTGGAAAAGCGTGCTGCAAGGTCCTTCGGCTTTGCCTCAGGACTTCAACAATAAGCGTAAGATGCCTTTACCGGCGCCCTGAGCGGAGCGAAGGGCCTTGCGGTTCAAATTTCAAATTGAGACACTACTGCGCCGCCGCCAATTTTGACTATATGCCATACTCGTGATAATTTATCTACTAGGAAATAGGGGGACGTATCTGAGATATACAGCGGTTCTTCTTGCAATTTTTCTTGCCTGCGTTCTTGCCGCTTGCGGCGGCGGTCCTTCTTCGGGCGCCGCTCCAAAACCGCAAATCTCCGTGAATTTCAGTTGGCCCGAAGGCTACCACTACGATAAACAGCGCAAATCCATCATTCACGCGGCCAGCCCCACGTCATCCGCCGCGCCCGCGTATGTGACTGAAGCCAAACTCACCCTTGTACCCGAGAGCGTGGGACCAGGGAACGAACCAATGGACTTCGACATCCCGCTGGATACCGGAGTGGTGGAAGGAACCGTACCGCCGGGCGGCTACACCTTCTATGTGGAAGTGTTCACGGAATTGGACGATTATTTCACCGGTGACGCCTTTGTTATGCTGGTTCCCGGTCCCAATGGCGAGATCACGATTGATCTGGAGGTCAACGCTCCGCCAGTGATCGTGGACGTCGTCCCATCGAATCCCGAACCTTTACCCGGCGACACGATAGAAGTCACCGCCTTTGTCGAGGATCAGGACGCCGATGATGAGTTGACCTACTATTGGGACGCGGCGGGTTTCACCATCAGCGGCTCCGGCCCCACGGTCTCCGTGACAATGCCCACGGCGGGATACCAGGGCATCGCGGTCATCAGCCTACTGGTGGACGACGGCCATGGCGGCGTGGCCTATTTCGAAAAAGAATTCACCAGCGCGCAGCCGCCTATTGTGTTCGGCATCACCGCCAGCGACTACGCCCCGGCGCTCAATGACCAAGTGCAGCTTGTCTGCGACGCATGGGACCCCAAGGATACTCCCCTTTCCTTCGTCTGGTACGACCAGTACGGATGGTTCGACACCAGCGGCCCGGAAGTTATCTACACGGTGGCGCAGACCGGCCCGATCAAGATATGGTGCGAGGCGTGGGATCAGTTCGGCATGATGGACTGGAACGGCATTATTCTCAATGAAAACGGCGTTCTCCTGGCCGGGCTTTTCGCGGACGCGAACCTGCAAAATTGCGTAAACAACGCATTCCCCGCCGCCACCTATGCGCATGAAGTAACGGGAACATTAAGCTGCAACAACATGAGCATCGTATCGCTTGCTGGCATGGAGAGCCTGACCGGTTTGACCGCACTGCAGTATGGTACCAACCAGATTGTTGACGTATCGCCGCTGGCGGGGCTGACGAACCTTACGGGGCTATCTCTATACGGTAACCAGATCGTTGATGTGTCGCCGCTGGCGGGGCTGTCGAACCTGACGAATCTGGAACTTAGCGTTAACCAGATCGTTGACGTGTCGCCGCTGACGGGTATGACGAATTTAACAACGCTGGCTATTACCAATAACCGGATCGTTGACGTGTCGCCGCTGGCGGCGCTGACGAATCTTGCGTGGTTGTACCTAGGCAATAATCTGATTGGCGGGCAGGGAGTGGGCCAAGTGGACAGCCTCGTCACCTTGACCGGCGCCAACCTGCTCCTTGCCAACAACCTGGGCATGTCCTGCGCCGAGGCGACAACGCTCATCGGCGCCTTGGGAACTTCCGTGGACATTTCCGCCAACGGCGTGGGCGCCCTGGACACGCCCACGAACGGCGTGAATTGCACGAGTCCGTGATGCATGAAATCGCGTCTCGCCCAAATCACCTCCTGCGATTTTGCTACGATGGTCCGACATTTGAGGGGTTCCCGGCGATGAAACGCATCGTCCTTTCCATGTCCGTTCTGGTGATTCTTGCCGCCTCGTGGGCCAACGCCGCGCCCATGGCCGCGCGCGCCGTCCACGTGGAGGGCGACGTCACGGTGACCTCCGCCGCCAACGCCAAACCGCGGAAAGTCACCACCGGCTGGATGTTCATGAAGGGGGACAAGATTTTCACCGGCGCCGACGGCGCGGTGGAAATTGAACTGGACACCGGCGATCTCATCAAGCTTGACCACAGCTCCGCGTTCTCCATAACGCAGCTTGACCGCGACACCGGCGGCTCCACCAACTCCATTTTCGATCTGGCCGTGGGCCGCGTGGTCTCCGCAGTGGAAAAGCTGGCCTCCCACAACAGCAAGTTCGAGGTACGCACCAAAACCGCCATCTGCGGCGTGGCAGGAACCCCGCCGTGGGTGGTGCAGTTCCAGCCCAGCCAGCAGCGCACGCTGGTTGACCTGTTGGGCCGCCAGGGCGAACCGGGCGCCGTGTATGTAAAGGGCTTCGATCCGGGCCAGACGCTTATCACCATCTTCGCCGGCCAACGCACGCTGGTACCCCTCAATCAGCCGCCGATGCCCCCTTCGCCCATCTCCCAGATGCGCCTGCGCCAGTTGCGTAAAGCCGTCACCATCATCACACGCCCCGGCCTTGTGGAGCAGCACACCCAGCCGCCCGCCGGACCCTCCGGCGAACCAGCGCCGCAGGACGAACCGGAAGGCGAGGAAAACGGCGAACCGGAGGAGCAACCGCAGGACGGGCAGCCCGCCGGCGAAGAACCGGACGGCGAGCCGCAAGGCGAGGATCAGGCGGGTGAACCCAATGGCGATCAGGAGGGCGGGCAGACAGCGCAAGGTGAAGGCGGCGATGAGCCGCAGGATCACACGCCCCCCGCGGATGATATGCCGCCCCCTCCGTCCGGCGATCAGCCCCCGCCCTTCGATCCGGTTCTTGACCAGGTGGTGTTCGACATGCTCAAGAACACCATCTCCGTGCCTGAAATGGTTGATCCCAGCGATTCAGCGGGGATGGAAAGCGTGAACAACCAGACAAATTCTAGCCAGGGCGCCATCGGGCAGGATGCCGACTCCTCCGGCCAATCCGCGCCGCCCCCGCAGGCCGCCACGTTCAGGATCAACATCAATTTCCGGTAAACCATGTCACGAGCCGCCACACTCGCCCTCGCGCTCCTGCTGACCGCGCTGGCGCCCTCCGCCGCGCGCGCGCAAGCCTCGCCTGAAAAACCGTGGCTGATCACCCTTTCGTCCAATTACGGGCAATGGAGCGCGTCCGGCCTGGCCAACAGCGGCTCGCAAACCACGGCGCTTTTACAGGCGGCCTACGGCGGCGCCGCCTGGGGCGGCTCCATCACTGGCCGCGGCGCACGCACCTCCTACGAAACGGAGCAGGCCTCCGGCAAACTGGAGTTCACCACCCTCACCGACACCACCGTGGCCACCTACTACCTGCATCAGTGGGGAACCGTCACCCTGCGCGGCGGGGTTGATTTCATGCTGCCCACCGGGAAGCACGCCTTCACCCGCGAGGAACTCGCCAAGGTGGTCACCGATACCATCACGCAGGACCTGATGCCGCTTAATTCCTACGGCGGCGGCTTGAACGTCAACCCGCGACCGCATCCTCGGCGTGGCCAACGGCGCGTATGTGATCGCCGAAGGGCATTACCTTATCGGCATGATCACCTACAGCCGCACCGGCGCGGACAAACAGGGCGGGCAGGACATCTACCGCGCCGGCGACACGCTGGCCGCCGACGCGCGCTACCTGCGCTCCTGGACGCCGGAATTGACCACGGTCTTTTCGCTGTCGTATCAAACCCAGGGGAAAAGCGAATCGTTAAGTCAAGGCGGCGTGCTGAACAGCGAACTGGCCAACTCCAACAACAACGTGTGGGAAGCGCTGGTCAATACTTCATGGCGGTACTCGTCAACCTTCTCTTATCTTTTGATGGCGGGTTACAAGCAAGTGCTCGCCAACGGCTATTCTCCCGGCGACAGCCTGTACGACGGCGGACGAATCCGCGCGTTCGTTGAGCCGGGCGTGACGTGGCGGTTCAACCCGGTGGCGTATGTCACCCTCAAGGGCCGGTACAGCTACCTGCAGGACAAACAGGACGCCTTCGCCGCGCAGGACACCGCCTATCACGTGTTCAATCTCGACGCCGCGCTGGTATTCAACTACTAACGGGCATTCCCCGCCACCGCCGCGCGTAGGTGGCGCCGAACAGCGCCAGCAGGATCAGCGCGGATGTCAGTTCCACCCACTCCGGCGCCAGTTCCGCCGCGCGGCCCAACGTGGCCGCGGGGTCAAGCGCCAGCATGAAATAAAGCCCGTCGAGCGCAAGCCCCGCCGAAAGCGCGCCCAGCGCGATGGCCGCATAGTAAATCACCGCCGAGCGCGTCCCCAAAAAGTCCCGCACCACCATGAACGACGCCAGGTTGGTGGCCGGCCCCGCCAGTAAAAATACCAGCGCCGCCCCCGGATTAAGCCCCTTGAGAATCATCGCCGCCGCCAGCGGCGTGGAGGAGGTCGCGCAGATGTACATCGGCGCGCCCGCCACCAGCATCAGCAGCATCGCGCCGAATCCGCCGCCGGGTAATCTGGTGAAGAAATCATCCGGCGCCGCCGCTAGCACAAAACCTGCCGTCAAGATGCCGAACATCATCCACCCCGCAAGGTCGTCCATCAATTCCACGAAAGAAAAATGCAACGACGCGGCTACCTTCCCTCCCGCGGCCGGCGGATCCTCCGCCGCGGCGCAATGCCCCTTCGCGCAGCAGTCCTCCGGCTCGCGCGCAGCCTCCCCCGCTTCGCGCTCCCGCCCGAACAATATCTCCAACACCCCCGCCAACATGGCGGTGAACACCGCGGCGATGGGCCGGAACACCGTCATGATCGGGTCAAGCAGCGCCCAGGAAATCGCGATGGAATCCACCCCCGTCTCCGGCGTGGAAATCAGGAACGAGGTGACCGCGGGCTTACTGGCCCCCTGCTTGCGCAGCGTGACCGCCGCCGGCAATACGCTGCACGAGCACAGCGGCATCGGCGCGCCCAGTATCGCCGCGCGCGCCACGGAGCGCAGGTCGCGCCCCCCGAGCCGCTTGCGTATGAACTCCATCGGCAGGTAGAGTTTCACCACGCCCGCCAGCGCGAAACCAAACAGGATGTACACCGCCGAATCCAGCAGAATCTCCCACGAGGCCGCGCCCGCGCCGGCCAGCAATTGCGTTATTCCGTTCATCACCGCCTCCCGTGGCCCGCGTGGGCGAACACCGCGGACAACAGATCACGCACGTGCGCGTCGGCCAGCCGGTAGTGGACCAGTTTCCCTTCCCGCGTGAAGGCGACCACCCGCGCCTGGCGCAGCGTCCGCAACTGGTGCGACACCGCCGACTGCGTCATGCCCACCGCCTGGGCCAGGTCGTGCACGCACAGCGGCCCCGCCGAAAGCGCCCCGATGATCCGCACCCGGCTGGTGTCCGCCAGCGTCTTGAACATCTCCACCGCCCGCGCCACCCGCCCCGGCGCGCCCGTGTGGCGGCGCGCCCGCGCGGCGGCGGCGGGATTATGGCAGGCCCGCTCGCACTCCCATTTATCGCGCATGGTTATTATATGAATGATTGTTCATATATTCATGATATGGCGCGGCGGCGCCGCCGTCAAGCCCCGCCCCGTTATCCCCAGACACCCGGACCCCCGGCTCTGCTATAATGGGAAAATTTACCGGCACGAATGGATACACCTGACATACCCCAGTACGTGGGGCGCTACCGCATCAACCGCCAGATCGCCCGCGGCGGCATGGGCCGCGTGTACCATGCCACCGACGAGCTGATCGGGCGCGACGTCGCCATCAAGCTGGTCAACATGGACACCACCAACTGGCCCGAGCTTTCCCGCGACTCCCTGCGCCGCCAGTTTGAGCAGGAGATGCGGATATCCGGCCAGCTCTCCAACCACAACGTCGTCACCATTTACGACGCGGGGGAGCAGGACAACTCCCTGTTCCTGGCAACCAACAACCCCTTGACGGCCGCAGCGACCTGTTCAGCCTGGCCGTGGTCGCTTACGAGCTTCTGTCCGGTGTCCGCCCCTTCACAGCCACCGACCGTTTCGCGCTGTATGAAAAAATCCTGCGCGTCGAGCCGCGCCCTCTCCGCGAGATCAACCCCGGTATCCCGGAACGCATCGCGGCGATCATCAGCATCTGCCTGAACAAGGACCCGTCCCTGCGGCTGCCCTCGTGCGCGGCGTTCGCGGCGCAGCTTGACGAGGTGATCAACGAGAGCTACTTCACCGGCGCGGGCGAAGCCGTCACCCAGGAGACGTTGAACATCATCCGCCAGTATCGCGAGAACTTCCCCTTTTTCTTTGACCTGGACAACGCCCAGGTGTACCGCCTGCTGCAGGTGTGCAAGGCGCGCGATTTCAAGCAGGGCGAGGTGATCTTCGAGGAGGGCACCGTGGCGCGCGAGATGTTCCTGCTGATCTCCGGCAAGGTCCGCATCTCGCGCCGGCACGCGGCGTCCGACTCGCTGGTGATCCTGACGTTGAAACGCGGCGAGGTGTTCGGCGAGATGGGCATTATTGACGGAGGGCCGCGCTCCGCCGCCGCCACGGCGGAAACCGACTGCCGCGCGCTGGCGCTGCACCAGGTGTCGCTGCTGCGCTGCGACGACAACACCGCGGGCAAACTCTACCGCAATCTGGCGCACATACTTTCCGCCAAACTGCGGGTCACTAGCGCGCGGCTAGAGGATTTTTCGCGCCGCCCGAACATTTCCTAATACGCAAGCCCCCCCACAACACGCTCGAAGTACCACGCGATAAGCGCATCGCCAAAAAGCAGCGCCATCACTCCGCCGAGCGCCAGAAAGGGTCCGAAAGGGATGCGATCCTTGCGTCCCTTGCCGAAAAAGAGCATGGCGAAACCGCCCACCGCGGCGCCAATAACGGAACTGATGATGATGGTGACCAGCGCCAGTTTCCAGCCCAGAAAAGCGCCGATGGCGCCCATCAGTTTGATGTCCCCGCCCCCCATGCCGCCGGGATAGAGGATCGCCAGCGCGAAAAATATCCCCCCGCCCACCAGCATGCCCGCCAAGGCGCCGGTGAAACCCACCGGCAAAAGAAACGACACGGCAAGACCCAATATCGCCCCGCCC
>JACQZB010000050.1 GCA_016207925.1 Nitrospinota bacterium | reverse complement strand
TGGGCGTGGTGCCCAACGTGTACGCGGTACACCTCGAGCGGGCCGGCAGCCTGGAGAATATCGCGCGCGGCAAGGCCGAGTTGATTGAGGCCCTGCCGCCGGCGCCCGAGGGTGTGGCGGTGCTCAACGCCGATGACCCGCACAGCCGGCCCCTGATCGCGCGCTGGAAAGGGAACGTGATGACCTTTGGCCAATCCGGCCGGGCCTCCGTGCGCCTTATGGAGGCGCGCCTGTCGCGCCGCGGCGGATACGACGCCGTGGTGGCGCGCGGCGCGAAGCGGTGGGGGTTGCATGTCCCGCTGGCGGGGCGGCACAACGCGCTCAACGCGGTGGCGGCCTTCGCGGCGTGCATGGCGGCGGGCGCGCCGCCGGAGAAGGCGGCGCGGGGGGTCGCGCGGGTAACGGCGGCGAACATGCGGCTGAACGTGATGACGCTGCCCAACGGCGCGCGGCTGATCAATGACGCCTACAACGCCAACCCCGCGTCCACGCGCGCCGCATTGATGGCGTCGGCGGAACTGGCCGTCGGGGGCAGGCTGTATTTCGCCTTCGGCGACATGCTGGAACTGGGCAAGGAGAGCGACGCCTTGCACCGCGCCGTGGCGCACGACGCCGCGCGCGCGGGCGTGGCCCGCATCGTGGCGTTCGGCAAGCGCGCCGCGCTGACCGCGCGGGAGGCGCGGGCGATGGGCATTCCCGGCGAAACGCGCGCCACGCGCCGCGCGGTGGCCGCATGGCTGGCCAAACGGCTGCGGCCGGGCGACGTGGCCCTGGTCAAGGGGTCGCGCGGCATGGCGATGGAGATGGCCGTGGAAGAACTTGTCTCAATGATGCGGGGGTGACCGGTGCTTTACCATCTGCTCTATCCGCTGCACGAATACCATACGGTGTTCAACGTGTTCCGCTACATCACCTTCCGCTCGATCTACGCCGTGATCACGGCGCTGATCATCGGGCTGGTGATGGCGCCGCTGGTGATCCAGTGGCTGCGCGCCCGGGATATCGGCGAGCGCATACGCGAAGACGGTCCAAAGTCGCACTTTTCCAAGAAGGGGACGCCCACCATGGGCGGCATCATCATCATCACGGCGCTGGTGATCCCCACGCTTCTGTGGGCGGATATCCTCAACAGTTACGTGTGGGTGGCGCTGGTGGCCACGCTGTTGTTCGGCGCCATCGGGCTGCATGACGATTACACCAAGCTCAAGGGGATCCGCAACGGCATCTCCGCCCGCGCCAAGATGGGCTACCAATTGGGCGCGGCGTTTTTGGTGGTGGGGATGGTGTACGTCATCAAGGGGGGCGACCCGCAGGTGACCACCGTCAGCATCCCGTTCTTCAAGAATCTGACGCCCGACCTTGGGCTGTTCTATATCCCCTTCGCGATGCTGGTCATCGTGGGATGCGCCAACGCCGTCAACCTTACCGATGGGCTTGACGGGCTGGCCATCGGCCCCATCTTCATCGCCTTCTTGACCTACGTGATCCTGTGCTACACCGGCGGACACGCCAAGTTCGCGCAGTACCTTGGCATCCCCTTCGTGGGCGAGCTGTCGGAACTGACGGTGTTCTGCGCGGCGGTGGTGGGGGCGTCGCTGGGGTTCCTCTGGTACAACTTTTACCCGGCCATGATTTTCATGGGCAACGTAGGCTCCACGGCCCTGGGGGGCGCCTTGGGCGCCGTGGCGGTGTTGAGCAAGCAGGAAGTGATTTTGCTGGTGATCGGCGGGGTATTCGTCGCCGAGGCGCTGTCGGTGATGCTGCAGGTGCTGTGGTTCAAATCCACCGGCAAGCGCGTGTTCCGCATGGCGCCCCTGCATCATCACTTTGAGCATCTGGGCTGGCCGGAGCCGCAGGTGATCGTGCGGTTCTGGATCGTCTCCGTGGTGCTGGCGTTGCTGTCGTTAAGCACGTTGAAGTTGAGGTAGGGGCATGAAGGACTACGCGGGACGCAATGCGCTGGTGATCGGGCTGGCCCGTTCGGGCTTGGCCGCGGCGAGGCTGCTGCATTCACTGGGCGCGCGCGTGACCGTCACCGACACGAAAAGCGAGGAACAGCTTGGCGCCATCGTGCGCCAGTTGCCCGTCCGCGTGGAGCGCTTCCTGGGCGGGCACGGAGCCGTGCGCCTTGCGGACTTTGATCTGGCGGTGATCAGCTCCGGCGTGCCTTGGGACGCCCCCTTCCCGCGCGCCGTCCGCGAGGCGGGGATCGAGATGATTTCTGAAATCGAGCTGGCGTTCACGCGGCTGAGCGCGCCGGTAATCGCGGTGACCGGCTCCAACGGCAAGTCCACCACCACCACGCTCATCGGGGAGATTCTCAAGGCGGCGGGGCGCAATGTGTTCGTGGGAGGCAACCTGGGCGCTCCGCTGTGCGACGCGGCGGGAGGGGACTACGAATGGATTGCGGCGGAAGTGTCCAGCTTCCAGCTTGAGGGCATCAAGACGTTCCGCCCCAGGGTGGCGTTGATCCTGAACATCACCCCCGACCACATGGACCGCCACGGCGGGATGGAAAACTACGCAGCGCTGAAAGCGCGCGTGGCCGGGAATATGGGAGAAGGCGATACGCTGATCCTCAACGCCGGCGATCCGCTTACCCGCGGCCTGGGCGGCGGGCGTGCGCGCGTATGGTGGTTCGGCCAATCGGCGCCGCACGGTGAGGGCGCCTGGGCGGGGGCGGATGGGGTTGCCAGTATCCGCGCCGGAGGGCTTGCGGGCGCATTGTTCGGCCCGGCGGATGTGCGGATCAAGGGAAGACACAATGTGGAGAACGCCATGGCCGCGGCCTTGGCGTGTGTCGCGGCGGGCGCGCCGCTTTCCGCCATCAAGCAGGCGCTGGCGTCGTTCGGCGGGCTGCCGCACCGGATGGAACTGGTGGCGGCCATAGACGGCGTCGCGTTTATCAACGACTCGAAGGCCACCAACCCGGAAGCGGCGATCAAGTCGCTGGAGGGATTCGACCGCGACGTCACGCTGATCGCGGGAGGCTCGGACAAGGGGCTGGCCTTTGGCGCGCTGGCGGAGGTGATCCGCCGCAAGGCCAAGGGCGTGGTTCTCATCGGGGAGACGGCGCCGCTGATCGAGGAGGCGTTGGGGGATTTTCAACCGCGCGCGCGCGTCTCCACGCTTGATGAAGCGGTGGCGCTTGCGGCGGGCTGGTCCGCGGCGGGCGACACGGTATTGCTGGCGCCGGCCTGCGCCAGTTTTGACATGTTCAACAACTACGAGCATCGCGGCGCCATGTTCCGCGAAGCGGTGGCGCGGCTGGCGCGGGAACGGGAAAAATGCCGGTAAAGCGCAAGCCCGACTACTGGATCGTGGGTCTGGCCGTGGCGATGTTGGTCATCGGCGTGGTGATGATCTTTTCAAGTTCGGCGGTGATCGCCGCGGAGCGCTACGGAGATCCGTACCACTACCTCAAACGCCAGTTAATGTGGGTGTGTGTTGGCGCCGGCGCGCTTGTCGCGGGCGCGCGGGTGGACTATGCCCGGTACATGCGCTACGCCTATCTTTTGTACGTGGGGGTTGTGGTGATGCTGGCGCTGACGCTGATCCCCGGCATCGGCCAGGCGGCCAATGGGGCGCGGCGCTGGATTTCACTCGGGTTCGTGTCGTTCCAGCCGGCGGAGATCGCCAAAATAGCGTTGATCATTTTTTTCGCGGCGATGCTGACAAAAAAGCGGACGGAGGGGAAACTGTCCGACTTCCAGTTCGGCTACCTGCCCAACCTCGCGGCGCTGGCGCTGGTGTTCGCGCTGGTGCAGTTCCAGCCGGACCTGGGCACGGCGATGATGATCGCCCTGGTGGCGGTGTTCATGTTCGTCATGGCGGGGGCGCGGTTCTCCCACGTGCTGGGCACGGCGCTGGTGGTGGCGCCGCTGATGGCGGTGTCCATCATGTCCACCAGCTACCGCAAGCGGCGGATCATGTCATTCCTCGACCCCTGGGAGGATTCGGCCGACGCGGGGTACCAGATCATCCAGTCGTTCGTGGCGATGGCCAACGGCGGGCCGTGGGGCGTGGGCCTTGGCGCGGGCCAGCAGAAGCTGTTTTACCTGCCGGAGCCGCACACCGACTTCATTTACGCCATCATCGCCGAGGAGCTTGGCTTCGCGGGCGGGATGACGGTGCTGGCGCTGTTCGTGGCGTTCACCTGGCGCGGGTTCCGCGTGGGGCTCAAGGCGCCGGACATGTTCGGATCGCTGCTGGCGCTGGGAATCACGTTCGCCGTCAGCGCGCAGGCGCTGTTGAACGTGGCGGTGGCTATGGGGATGCTGCCCACCAAGGGTTTGCCGCTGCCGTTCATCAGCCTGGGCGGCTCCGCGCTGGTGATGTGGATGTTCGCGGTGGGGGTGCTCACCAACGTTTCGGAACACGCGACATGAGGAGGCGCGCGCGGGACATGAAACTTATCATCACCGGCGGCGGCACGGGCGGCCATGTGTACCCCGGCTTGGCCGTGGCGCGCGAGCTGCTGTCGCGCGGACCGGAGCATGAGGTGGTGTTTGTGGGCTCCGCGCGGGGCCTGGAGGCGCGGTTGGCGCCCGCGGCGGGCCTGCCATTCGTGGCGCTGGGCGTAACCGGCATAGTGGGGCGCGGGCCGCTGGCGGGGCTTGCGGCCATGCTGCGGCTGGGCGCGGCGTTTGTGAAATCGCTGTGGATCATCGCGCGGACAAGGCCGGACGCGGCGCTGGGCGTGGGCGGCTACGCCTCCGGCCCCATGGGGCTTGCGGCGCTGGCGGCGCGCGTACCGCTGGCGTTGGCGGAACAAAACGCCGCGCCGGGGCTTACCAACCGCTGGCTGGGGCGTTTCGCGCGGCGGATATTCGCAAGCTGGGCGGAATCGCTGCCTCAATTCCCCAAGAATGCCGCCATGGTCACCGGCAACCCGGTGCGGGCGGAATTTTTCACCGCGGCGCGCGCCAAATCCGGCGAACGTGTGCGGGTACTGGTCGTGGGCGGCAGCCAGGGGGCCGGTTCGATCAACCGGGCCATGGCGCAGGCCGTGGAGCCGCTTAACGCCATATCGGGGCGTTTGTCCATCACGCATCAGACCGGGACGCGCGACCTGGCGGCGGTCACCGCCGCCTATGGCGTGGCGCGCTTTGAGTGGGAAGCCGGGGAGTTTTTCGACGACATGCCACAGCGCCTTGCGGACGCCGATCTGGTGATCAGCCGGGCGGGGGCGGGCGCGGTGTTTGAAGTGTGCGCCGCGGGGCGCGCGGCGGTGTTTGTCCCGTTCCCCCAGGCGGCGGACGACCATCAGACGAAGAACGCCATGGCGCTGGTCAACGCGGACGCGGCGATGTTGATCGCCGACGCGGAGGTTTCCGGCGCCCGGGTTGCGGAGGTGATTCGCTGGGCGGAAGGTAACCGGGACCAACTGGCGGCCATGGGCGCGCGCGCGAAAACCTTCGCGCGGCCCCGGGCGGCGGCGCTGATCGTGGACGAGCTTTTAACGATGGTCAAGGAGGCGGCATGACGCTGGGCAGGACCAAGAAGCTGCACTTCGTGGGCATCGGCGGCTCCGGCATGAGCGGCATCGCGGAGATTCTGCTGAACATGGGCTACGCCGTCACCGGTTCCGACCTGGCCGAGGGTGAGGCCACCCGCCGCCTTCACGAACTTGGCGCGGTGACGCGCCTGGGCCACGCCGCCGATAACGTGGGCGACGCGGACGTGGTGATCATCTCCTCCGCCGTGCGGCAGGACAATCCGGAGGTCGCCGAGGCGCGGCGGCGCTTCATCCCGGTGATTCCCCGCGCGCAGATGCTCGCGGAACTGATGCGGATGAAATACTCCGTGGCCGTGGCCGGCAGCCACGGGAAAACGACCACCACCTCAATGACCTCCGCGGTGCTGTCCCGCGGCGGATTCGACCCCACCATCATCATCGGCGGGCGCGTGGACCGATACGGCTCCGGCGCGCGGCTGGGCAAGGGGGCGTACCTGGTGGCGGAAGCGGACGAGAGCGACGGATCGTTTTTGCGCCTGTACCCCACGGTGGCGGTGGTGACCAACATTGACGCGGAACACATGGATTTTTATAAAACCTTCAGCCGCGTCAAGGAGGCGTTCATCGAGTTCATCAACAAGACGCCCTTTTACGGCGCCGCGGTGCTGTGCCTGGACGATCCGGTGATCCAGGAGATCATCCCGCGCGTGGAAAAACGGTTCTGGACCTACGGCATCCACGCCAACGCCGACGTCACCGCCGAAGAGATCGTCAGCGACGGGTTCACCGTGTCGTTCACCATGCGGCTCAAGGGTGAACGGGTGGGCCGCGTGACCATCGGTATGCCGGGGGCGCACAACGTCTATAACGCCATGGCCGCCGCCGCCGTGGGCTTCGAACTGGAAATGAAACCGCAGGACGCGCTGGAGGCGCTGCAGGGATTCGGCGGTGTGCAGCGCCGCTGCCAGTTAAAAGGCGAGGCGGGCGGGGTGATGGTGGTGGACGACTATGGGCATCACCCCTCGGAGATCAAGGCGACCCTGCGCGGCCTGCGTCAGGGGTTCCCCGGCCGGCGGTTGGTGACGCTGTTCCAGCCGCACCGCTACTCACGCACACGCGACCATGCCGCGGAGTTTGGCGCCTGTTTTTACGACGCCGACGAGTTGATCGTCACCGAGGTGTACGCCGCGGGGGAGGATCCCATCGAGGGCGTCAACGGCGAGATGGTGGCGCGGGAGGCGCGCGCGCACGGGCAAAAGCGCGTGGCCTTCGCCCCGGATATGGACGAGGCGCTGGCCATGGTGAAACGCACGGCGCGCGAGGGCGACCTGGTGGTGACCCTCGGCGCGGGCGATGTGTGGAAAGCGGGCGAGAGATTTTTGAAGGAACGATGATCGTTTTAGAACGCGAACCGTTATGGAAATGGACCACGTTGCGGATCGGCGGGCCGGCGGACCGGCTGGTGTTTCCGGAATCGCCGGAGGAATTGGCGCCGCTCATGGAGCGGCGGCCGTTCATCTTGGGCGGCGGATCCAACCTGCTGGCGGCGGACGCGGGGATTCGCGGCGATGTGGTTTGCCTGGCGAAGGGCTTTGCGCGCGTGGAGATCGTCCAGCGGCGCGGCGGCATGGCGCGCGTGTACGCGGGCGCGGGCGCGCGGCTGGCGCGGCTGGCGGCGGCGTGTTACCGGGCGGGCCTGACGGGTATGGAGTTCGCGCTTGGTATCCCCGGCCTTGTGGGCGGGGCGCTGATCATGAACGCGGGAACCGGGGAAGGTGAGATGAAGGACGTGGTGGAGCGCGTGACGGTGATGGAGCGCGGCGGCGCCCAGCGCGAGATCGCGGTGGATGAATGCGGCTTCGCCTATCGCGCGTCGGCGTTGGCCGCGCGCGGCGTGGTGACGGGCGCCTTCCTGCGCCTGGGGGAAGGCGAGCGGGAAACAATACGCCAGACGATGCGCCGCCTGCAGCGCGCGCGGCTGGCGGCGCAGCCGCTGGATTTGCCCAGCGCGGGTTCGGTGTTCAAAAACCCGCCGGGGGAAAGCGCGTGGCGTCTGATCGCCCAGGCGGGATTGCGCGGCGCGCGCGTGGGCGGCGCGCAGGTTTCGGAAAAGCACGCCAATTTCATTGTTAACACTGGCGGCGCCACGGCGAAGGACGTGGTGGCGTTGATGGAGACCATCGAACGGCGCGTGAAAGCGACTTCCGGCGTCACGCTGGAGCGGGAAATCCGGCTGGCGGGCGATTTTAGCGCGGATGGGGCGCGGTGATGGAAAAGCTGAAAATCATGAAGGTGGCGGTGCTCATGGGCGGCATGTCCAGCGAGAGCGAGGTGAGCCTTAAAAGCGGCGCGGCCGCGCTGGCGGCGCTTGGCCGGCTGGGGATCGAGGCCGTAGGCATTGACGCGGGCCGCGACGTGGTGGAGCGGATGCGCGCGTGCGGCGCCGGCCTTGCCTTCATCGCGTTGCACGGGCGCTATGGCGAGGACGGTTGCGTGCAGGGCGCGCCGCTGCGCGCGGGCGAGGATGTAGCGCGCCTGACGCTGGGCGCGCCATGCGTGGTCAAGCCGGCCAACGGCGGCTCCTCCATCGGCGTGACGATCTGCATGACGCAGGACGAGATCGCCCCCGCCGTCCGCAAGGCGTTCGAGTACGACGGCGAGGTCATCGTGGAGCGGTTCATCGAAGGGTCGCTGATCACCGTGGGAATCATCGGCGCGCGGGTTCTGCCGCCGATTGAAATAGAGACGACCGGGGGATTTTACGATTTCGCCCACAAGTACACCGCGGGCCGCACCAGGTACCACTGCCCGGCGCGCCTGGACGCTAAAATCGCGGCCCAGGCGCAAGCGATGACCATGGCCATGAGCCGCGCGTTGGGGTGCCGGGGCATGTCGCGCTCGGAGTTGATCGTGGACCGGGCGGGCAAGCCGTGGTTCATCGAGTTGAACACCATTCCCGGCATGACGGAGCTTTCCCTGCTGCCGATGGGGGCGCGGCAGGCGGGGATGTCGTTCGATGAAATGACGCTGGCGATACTCAGGGAGGCGGTGGGCGATGCTGACGCTTGAACGGGACGCGGGGAGACGTAGCGCGCCGCGTGAAGAGGAATCCGCGCCGGAAGCGCCGGTTCGCGCCGCCCGGCGGAATACCGGCCGGGCCGCGCTGTTCGGGTTGGCGGCGGCCCTGTCGCTGGCGGGCGCGGCGGCGGGCGCCATGGAACTGGCGCGCGGGAGCGACTATTTCCGCGTGGCGCGGGTGGAGTTTCGCGGCGTTTCCTCCGTGCCGGAAAAAACGCTGGCGCGGGCGCTGGAAACGCGCGCGGGAGAGAACATGTTCGCCGTGGATTTGGCCCAAGCCGGAGAGCGTGTGGCTGCCCATCCGTGGGTCAAGTCGGCCCGGCTACGGCGCGAACTGCCGGATACCCTGGTGGTGACGGTAACAGAGCGCGTCCCCCTGGCGGTGATTGACGCGGGGGGGGCGGTCATTCTGGACACCGAGGGGGTGGCGCTGCCGCCGCTTGACACCGTGCCCGCGGACTTGCTGCCGCGCATTACCGGCGTGGATTTGAAGGGGCGCGCCATCAAGCCCGGCGCGGTTGTGGACGCGGCCTTGGCGCGCGAGGCCGCCTTGGCGCTGGATGAACTGCGCGGCTTCCGGTTGTTCGGCGAAAGCCGGATCGAGGCGCTGGACGCCTCCAACCCGGACCGGTTCGTGATCACGTTCTCCGGGACGGACACCCAGCTTGTCACGCCGCGCGGGCGCTGGGGCGACGAGGCGGCGCGGCTGCGCACCGTGGATTACCTGCTGCGGGGCAGGGAGGGCGTGGTGGCGCGGATTGATCTTACCTTTGTGGACAAGGTGATTGTGAGGTATCCCACGATGACCGTACAAAAAAGAGGATAGCGGATATGGCCAAGGAAAAGGACATAGTGGTTGGACTGGACATCGGCACCACGAAAATTTGCTGCGTGGTGGCCGAGGCGATTTTCGCCTTGCCGGTGCGCCGCGGAGTGCCCACTGGCCCCTCGGGCCTGGT